>CANEYR010000175.1 GCA_947444055.1 Planctomycetota bacterium | reverse complement strand
GGTTGCTTTGCCCACGTCAGCGCACCGGAAGCGACGCTGTTCTTGTCGCCGGGCGCCAGCGCACAGGTGCCGGAGACCATCCCGAACAGCGTGCTGCTGATCGGCGTCACGCTGGTCGGTCAAGCCGTGATCTACAACGCGCCGCTGACCCCGCTGGGCCTGGTCGCCAGCAACGCGATCGTGTTGTCGCTCGGCATGTAGTGCCGCAGGCACGCCAGAACTGCGAGCCCGTCGGCGCCGAAGGCGGCGCCGACCACCGATGGCCACCGGGTGCGCTACGCTGAGCGCCCCATGCGCCATCCCGTTCTGTCCATGCTGTTGTGGACCGCTGCGCTGCTGCTCAGCCAGCCGGTCGCCGCCCAGGCCAAGCGCCTACTCTTCTACGGCAACAGCTACTCGTTGCGGAACGGCAGCGTCGCCGACCTGGTCAGGCTCATCGCGATGCAAGCCGGCCACCCGGCGCCGACCATCGTGAAGCGGTTCGTCAGCAGCGCGGACCTCGACTACCACGCCACGAATGCGGCCCAGGTGAGCGCGATCACGACCGCGCTGCCAGCCGGACAACGCTGGGACTGCGTCGTGATGCAAGGCCAGTCGCTGGAGGCGACGGCCGCCTCCGGCGATCCAGCGCTGTTTCGCGCCGCTGCCCTGACCATCATGGGCAACGTGCGCAACCACAGCCCGCTGGCAAAGGCCGTGCTCTACCAGACCTGGGCTCGAGCCCAGGGCCACTTCCTCTACCCCGGCACGTTCGCCACGCCGCGGGTGATGCACGAGGAGATCCGCGCCAACTACCGACTGGCGACGGGCGACCTCAACAGCGCGTTTGGCAGCGACGCTGCCAGAGACTCCGCGGTAGGCGACGGCGTCGCGTTGCTCGGCTGGAACCCGGCCTACTACGACCCGGATCTGTTCCACCCGCTGCCAAGCATGACCTTGCTGGCGAGCATGTGCCTGTTCACGTCGATCTACGGACAGCAGGTGTGCCCGATCGACCCGGACTTCACATTGCCTGGGCCGCTGGTCACCTGGCTCGCAACGCTCGGCCTAGGCGCCAACGACTGGGAGCAGATGTCGGGCCTCGCCGACCTGTGCGCAGCGCCAGCCCAACGGCCATTCCCGGGCTCCGGCGACTACCTGCTGTTGCAATCCGGCGTGCAGCCGGGCCTCACCACCGCCTGCGGGAGGCGCTCGATCACCGTGGGCTCGCTACTGACGCTGCAGCTGCAGAGCCTTAACGGCGCCTTCCCAACTGCGCCAGGGCTCCTGCTCATCAATGTGTTCCCGACCGGGGCTCCGCCGACGCCATCGCCGCTCTACCCCGAACTGCGCATCGACACGGGCAGCATGCTGGTGCTGCTGACTTCGAACGACCTGACGGTGCCCTTGTCGCTCTTCTTGCCGATGCCCTTCACGTTCCCCGGTGCCTCGGTACTCGTGCAGGGGCTGGCATTCGCAGCCAGCCCCGCGACCGGCAATCCCTCGTTCGTGACGAGTGATGGGCACGTGCTCGACTTCTACTAAGGAACGCGAGGTCACCAGCCGGGCCCGCCCGGTAGGAGCCGACGCCCGCAGCGGGCGCGGCTCAACGGCGACTGGCGAGGTCGGGCACCGGTCCGGGCCTCGGGGACCGTATCTGCACGGATGGAGAACTACGGAACGCGCCGCGGCGCGACCGCCGCGCGAGCTACCAAGAGCCGACTGCGATCAGCCGTTGCCGACCACGATCTGCGCGCCGCCCGAGCTGCCGAAGGGCAGCGCGTACGGCAGCGACGGGTCGAGGTCGAAGTACTGACCGACCAGCTGCGCGCCGATCAACGAGTTGGTCGGCGGCAGCGGCAGGGCATAGCTCGCTTCGCCCAACCCGGTGTTGAACACGGCGGTCGTGAACGTCGGGCTCGCGTACAGCAGGAACGTCGGCTGCGCGCCCGGGACCGGGATGCCCGGCAGCATCGGGCCCGCGTCGAGGGCCAGGATGCTGACGCCATTCGGGAACATCGAGGTCGCGGTGATCTGGAAGCCGGCGTTGCCAACGGTCGGCAGGCCCAAGGCACCGATGACCGGCGTGCCGAAGGCGGTCGGCGAACCGGTGCCCGCGTAGGTGACGCTGGACGCCAACGCACCGAAGACCTCCAGGCGATCGATGTAGAGACCGGCCAGGTTGGCGTTGGTCTGCACACACTCGCGATACTGGATGTAGATGTTGCCGGTGCGCGGGGCGACCGCACCCGTGAAGCGCTGCCCGTCATCGACTCCGTAGTTGCCGCCGAAGTTGGCGATGAAGTTGCCGCCGCTGACCCGCAGACGCAGCCGCTGCCAGCCGTCGTTGACGCCCGGCGTTGCGACGATCGGGCCGGCGAGGATCGTGAACGGCGTCGGGCCACCACCGTCCGCATCGACGAGGTAGATCTTGGTGTCGGTTGTGCTGACGTAGGCCATCCAGGCGAGGCCGGTCGCACCCGGCGCCGTGTTCAGCGTGCCCGTGCACAAGCTCGCTTGCGCCAGGTAGGTGCCGGGAACGTCGGTCGCGGTCGCGTACGAGTTCGTCGTGCCGCTGACACCGAATGCCCACGATTCCCCTTGGCCAACGACCGTCAGTGCCGGGTTGCTACCGGTCACGTAGACGTAGACCTCGGCCAGGAAGTCGGAGCCCACCACGACGTTGGGCTGCACGACGTTGCCGCCACCGGTCGGGTCTTGCAGTCGCGCCAGGTTGCCGCCCTGTGGCGAAGCCGGATAGGTGCGCACCGTGGCGGTCGCGATGGTCACCGCAGCCGGATCGAACACGGTGGCGCCGAGGAACGAGAAGTTCGTGTTGGGCAGGATGGAGCCCACGGTGCCGTCACAGTTCTCGACGAAGGACAGCGGCAGGTTCTGGAAGCTGCCGTTCGCCGTGCCTGGCGTCCACTGCATCATCGCGAAGTCGGTGCTGTTGACGTTGCTGTCGTAGCCGCTGGTCCACCGCTGCGGTGTCAAGAAGCCGGGCTGCGGCTGACCAACGGCGTCGAACAGGATGTACTGGCCCCACAGACCATGGCCCTCGAGCCATGCCGGCACCGCCGCGGTCCATGCCTTGTAGCCCCATGCGACGCCGTCGATCACGGTGCCGGTGTTGTCGCGCAGCGTGACGCCATCGGCATCGGTGTTCTCGAGCACCAGGCCTGGCAACGCACCCGTAACGATGAAGTTGACGTTGGGCACGGCGGCCATGCCGACCACGATGTGCTGGCCGGGGTTGATCATCGTCGTCATCGAGCCAGCGAGGCCGGCGAACGTGAAGACGCCGTTGGCCGTCCCCGTCCCGCCCTCTTCGCCGTTCAGCGTCCATGCCGAGATGTCGACCGGGTTGGCGCTGCGATTGTAGATCTCGACGAATTCGAGGTTGTCAGTGCCCGAATCGTCATTGCTGTATTCGTTGATGACGACGGGTGCGGTGGATGGGCCCTGCGGGGCGAACGCGAGAAGCGTGACGAGAGTCAGCAGCATAGAGAATCACTCCGATTGCAAGACAAGGCCGTGGCGGCTGGCCACGGAGGATCGACGAGACACTAACAGAAACACGCCACGGCCCGATGCGGGCAGGGCGCAGAGGGGGAGGCTACGGATCGATGCGCGCAGCACCAAGGTGATCGCGGCACGGTGGTCACAGCCGGATCTCGTGGCCGTCGCCGAGCGCGAACAGACCGTTGCTGGCCAGGGCATGCAGAGCGACCGGTTGCAGCATCAGGCTCGCGCCACCGAGGCCGGCAGGGATCACGATCGACCAGCTGCCACCGGTCGGCGACAGCACCACGGGCCCGGCGACGAGGCTCGGCAGCTGCATGTGTAGCCACGGTAGCAAGGGCTGCACGAACGGCGCGCCGGTGACAAACGCCTCGGCGGCGAGCAGGCCCAAGCCCCCGTCGAACGTGCCGTTCGGCGAACGGAAGAGCACCGCGAGCGTGCTGCCAGCCAGCGCGTGTTTGACGTCATGGCGAGGCCCTTCGCTGAGTAGCCCGCCGACCCCGGTGGCGAGGCGGATGTCCTCGCCGGTGCCCGGGTACACCATCGATTCGCTGCCGAGCGGCGCCTGCAACAGCGCCACTTCGGTGTCGCTGATGGCCCGCGACCACATCTGCAGTTCGTCCAGTTCGACGTTGGCGGAGGTTCCGGCGCCGAGATCACTGCGCGCCGCCAGCATCAGGTCGCCCGTCGGATTGCAGGTGTCGCCGAGATACAGCGCAGCCACTTCGGGCTGCCCATCGATGTAGACGCGCACCAGATCGTCGGTGCGGGCGACCAACGCATAGTGATGCCACTGGCCATCGCGCAGATCCCGCGTGACATCCAGCACGTCGAGCGCCGTCAGGTCGTTGGCGTAGATCAGCGCGGTGCGCAGCGTGCCGGTCGACTGCTCGAAGTAGACACCGAGGCGATGCTGCGCACTGGTGGCGCCATGGCTGACCAGGTAGCGGGAGCCGCTGCCCGCGGTGTCGCTCGTTCGAAACCAGAACGCCAACGAGAAGACCCCACTGCTGCCCCATGCGAAATCAGCGATGCGGGCGCGGTCATCGATGCCATCCCACCGCAGTGCGTTGCCGACGCGGCCCGGCACCCCGGTCGGCCCGCTGGTCGGCCCACCTGTCGGCTGCAGCGTCGCGTGGCGCAGATTGCCGGACTGGTCCTGCACGGTGCCGGCGACGATCGCTTCGAAGGGGTGCTGCAACAGCTGCGGCACGGCGGTGTCATCGTCGTAGATCACGACCCCGGCCCGGTTGGGCACCCCGAGGTCGTTGCCCGCCGCCAGCCACAGCTCGACGGTCTCATCCCCTTCGGCCAAAGCGTCGTCGAAAGCAGCCACCGGAATGCGCACTTCGCCGATACCGGGCGGGAACGACGCGAAGGTCATCGGCACGGGATAGTCGACACCAGCGACGGCGGTACCACGCCAGGCCAACGGGACCAGCCGCGCAGCGACCAGACTGCCCGTTCGCGTCACGGTGAACTCACCTTGCCCACCGGTCTCACTGGCGACCCGGTCGCTCGCCGCAACCGTCACTCGCCCACCGAGGGCCGGGTTGCTGCCGCGATAGGTCGTGAAGAACTGCTCGAGCCAACCGCCGATGCGCGCGACGAACGGGCGCCGCACCATCAGCGTGCTGCGAACCGAGAACGGCGACTCGACCTGCACCCCATCGACCGGCGAGCCGTTGCTCGAGCCATAGGTGTCGACGTTGAAGCCGCCGCTGAAGTAGTTGCCGCCGTTCGGATTCGGGTTGCCGGGGCTCGGCACGCTCGCATAGCCGCCAGTCTGCAGCCACGAGCCGAGACTGTTGGCGCCGCGCAGCAGTGCCGGGAACGTCGCGACGCCGAGGCTGCCCGCGCTGCGGATCGTGCTCTGGTTCACGTAGGTCGCCTGCGAGAGCGTCGCATCCGAGTAGCCGAGCTGCGTGCTGGTGAGTGAGTAGCCGAGCTCGATCCAGTTCTCGGGATGGCCGTGGCCGTGCAGATCGAGGTAGAAGCCGTGGCCCCAGTTCGTCAACACTGCGGCCCGCGCGTCGCTGACCGCCTGGTGGAACGCGAGGTACGCTGCCATGCCAGCCGGGTTGCCTTGCGCGCCCTCGACGATGTCCCGATTGACGTCAACCTTCTTGCGGCTGAGGTGGAACAGCACGACATGCGGCCGCAAGCGGAACCGCTGCGCGAGTTCGTCAGCAAACTCGCGCGTCAGCTCGAGCGTCCGGCTGTCCTTGACCAGCGTGCCGTAGCTGCGATCGGGGATCGCCGCAGGCTCGAGGTCGCCGCCGTGACCAGACGTGACAATGATCGGCGCATTGCCGATCACGTACTCGACGAAGCCATCCGGGCTCCACCGGGTGGAGCCCACCACCGTCGACTGCGCCGTCACCGCTCCTGCGGCAACGAGAACAGACTGGACAGCCAAACGGATCGACTTCGTCACTCGCCGGACCTCAGTTGTTTCCCATCCGCGGGGACCCGGCCCCCGAGGGACAAAGCGCCACGGCAACTGCCATCGCCGTTGACCCGCGCCCGCCGCGGGCGTCGGGTCCAACGAGGCGTGTCATGTGCGTGACTCACCATCTCCTTAGTAGAGGCCGGTGACCAGTGCGACCGAGTCCGACATCGCGCCACCGAAGGGGTTCAACGCTGGGTCAATCGTCAGACCCTGCATGTAGAACTGGAAGCCCGCGTTGGCCGGCACCGCGGGGAAACCCAGGCTGATCGTGCCCGCGGGCCCCGCCGCGAACACCGTCGCGGTGAGGTCAAGGGAAGCGGTCAGGAAGCAGCTCGGCATGCCGAAGAACGTCAGGTCGAGCGGCAGCGGCCCCACCGGCCCGAAGTTGTTGCTGACGCCGATGATCATCAGGCCGATGCCGAACGGCATGCCGCCGAGCTCGACGTCGAACACGGTGCCGAGCTTGGGCCGCGTCAGGCCGACTGGCCGCAGCGTCGGCACGCCCAGCGTGCCGGGGCAACCTTGCGCAAACGGCGTGATCGCGCCGACCGGCCAGGCGTTGACCTTCGTGTAGTAGAAGCCGCCGTTCCACATGCGCGTCGTCGCCGTGGTCGAGAACGGCGTGGTCGCCGTGTTGACACCCCAGTACGTGACGGTGAAGTCCGGCTGGGTCTGCGACGGCAGGCCCGGTGACGCGTAGTAGGGCTGCGCGTCCAGGTAGTTGATGGCCACGCCGTAGGTGCGACCCGGCAGCAGCAGGATCGGGCGATCGAGCGCGATGCGGGTCGGGCTCTGGCCGCCGACGCTGATGCCAGTGCCGTTGGCCGCTTCCCGCCACGCACCCGCCGTCATCTGCTTGCCGCTCGCCGTGCCGTCGGTCAGCCACACCTTGACCGGGCAAGGGTTGCCAACGTGGATGATCGTGTTGACGTCGAGACCGGTCAGCGTGATGGCTGTCGGCGACGTGATCGTCAGGTCGACGAACGCGAGCGCCTGCTTCGCCACCAGGTTGTTGGTCGCGATGTAGCCGCTGGTCCACGAGTCGGTCACCGCATCGATGCGCTGGCTCGCAGAGGATGTGCGGCAGCCGTTGAACACGGTCAGGGTCACGTTGTAGCTACCGGCGCCGAAGGTCCAGGCGGGGTTCTGCGCGACGCTGTCGGTCACCCCGTCGTTGTCGAAGTCCCAGAACCACGACACGGCCCCGACGGTGGTGTCGGTGAATTGCACGCTGGTCTGCGGCGCGACCAGATTGGCGCTCGCGGTGAACGTCGCCTTCAGCGGATCGACGGCGATCAGATTCGGCCACGTGTATTGGAATGGACCAGCCGTCGTCAGCACCCGCAACGTCGG
>CANEYR010000174.1 GCA_947444055.1 Planctomycetota bacterium | reverse complement strand
AGCGACACCACCAACGCATCGGCGGCCGGCAGGCAGAGCATGTGCGTGTGCAGAGGCCGCGCCGGCCCGACGTCGCGCCGCGCCAACGGCCCATGCTGCGCATGCAACAGCGGCAGCGGCTGACCCGTGCTGGCGAGCACGATGTCCTTGGTGCCGTGCGGATCGAAGAACTGCATCGTGCCGAGTTCGCGTTCCAGTCTCGGCGCGACGTGCTGCCACGCCTCGTAGGTGAGCGAGAACAGCACGAGATCAGTCGTCTGCACGACACCTGCCGCCGGACAACGACGCGCCACCCGCGCCATACGGTTGCTGCCATCGGCCGCATTCATCGAAACGCCAAACACCGCCGCAGCAGGTTCGAGACGCTCGCGCGCCCACGTCGCCAGCAGCCGTTGACCTAGCCCACGCTCGGCGGCGACCGGCGACACCTTGAGGTCACACAGGTACCACACCGCGCCATGCGCCGTGCTCTTCCTGACGGCGATCAAGACGCCGACGATGCCTTGCGGCGATTGCGCGACGTACGGGAACGGTTCGCCGAGCGCGCGGAAGAACGCGAGGTAGTCGCGGCCGTGGTCGAGGTGGAAATGATCGTGACCCAGCGGGTAGACGAAGCTGCGTTCGAAGCTGGCTAACGGCTCTTGGCGAAGGGACAGCTGCGGCGCGGTGAGCGCCCGAACCTCGACGGTGCTCATTCGTCGTAGACCCGTCGCTGCATGCGCCGCGCCGGGGCATCGACGCGACGCGCGCGCGCCGCATACAGATCGCGGTAGAAACGATCGAAGATGTAGGCGCCGGGCTGCAGACCTTGCTTGATCAGGTAGCTGCGTTCGTCCCCTTCCCGCCATGCCGGCGCCAGCGTGGCGAAGAAGTCGTCGCTGTGCTTGATGTCCAGCTTCTCGTGCGTCGAGTAATGCACGACCCGCTCAACGGGCAACCAACCGCGCTCGACGATGCTGCGGCCAATCCACGCAGAGATGTCGACGAACATGCGTTCGATGATGCCAAGGCAGCCAGCCCCGATCTCCCAGTCGTCGAGGGCGCAGCAGCCGATCAGCGTGGTGTTGAACGCCCGCAGCTCCGGCCACAGCGCTCGCTGCTCGACATCCGCCAGCTGCAAGCCGCCGAGGCGATGCAGCAGCTCGAGGAAGGTGGCGCCGTGCCGCCGTTCGGCCGAACCTTCGCCGTGTTCCTCCCAGACATTGCGCAGGATCTCGGTCCGGGTGTTCGCACTCGGGATCTTGGCCGCCAACACCGCCATCGGTCGGCTGAAAAAGACCACCGCGTAATAGCAGACCGACTCGGCGGCGAGCCCAGCCTTCAGATGTCGAGTGGCCGAGCTTGGTCGGCGACGTGCACCATTCGCCGCATGCGAATGCGATCGCCCACCAACCCATCTTGCACAAAGCCTTGCTCGGCGAAGAACGAGAGCGCGGCGCGATTGGTGAGGTCGATGCAGGCCACCAGACCGCGCAGCCCCAGTCGCCGCGCCTGCAGCAAGGCGGCATGAAACATCCCACTGCCAAACCCAAACCGGCGACACCCGGGGGCAACCACCAAGGTCACCTCGGCAATGCGATCGGGCCCGCAATCCAGGCGCACGAACCCGATGCGCCTGCCGTTGGCCTCCGCCACCAGCGCCACGATGCGGGTATCGGCCAACAGCCGCTGGGGCCATTGCCGCCGCAACTGCCCAGATGGCAGCGACAGCCCCGGTCCATTGAGCCACGGTTCGATCGCGCCGGCATCGGCGAGGGCGAACGGGCGAAGGTGCATGGGACCGGCGACTTCAAACATGGGAATGCTGCATCCTAGCCCGACCGTGGTGCAGGTAACCGCCGTCCGCTCGGAACGTTGGCTTGACCATGCTGCCGCCGTGGCTACCATCTCGCGCCGCACATGCACCTCTGGTGCGCGCGCGACCGACTCCCCGGCTTGCCCCGGACAGTTGGCAGAACACTTCCGCGAACGGCGCGCCGCCGGTCAGGAACCCCGAATCTAGGTTCGGGGCGGGGGGATTCTGCCGCCTGGCCGGGTTAGCTGTTTCTATCAACCGTCTTCTGCAGCCTGCTCGTCACGCGTTCCAACCGCTCGCCACTTCCCCAATCTTCTCTCGCCACGCACCAAGTCCCAGAGACATCGCCCCCCGCAGGTCATGGCCAACAACGCTGACATCCTCCGCTTCATCGACTCCATCGCCCGCGATAAGGAGATCGACAAGGAAGCGCTCATCGTCGCCATCGAGCAGGCGATGTCCCAGGCGCTGGCCAAGAAGTACGGCGTCGACGACGTCGAGATCGCCCTCGATCGCCAGACCGGTGAGTTCGTTTGCAACTACGACGTGTCGATGGAAGACCAAGGCCGCATCTTCGCAATGTCAGTGAAGCAAGCAATCATCGGCAAGGTGCGCGAGGCTGAACGCGACGTGGTGTTCGCGGAGTACGAGAGCAAGGTCGGCGAAATCGTCAGCGGCACCATCCAGCGCTTCGAAGGCGACACGGTGATCGTCAACCTCGGTCGCACCACGGAAGGCATCCTGCCGCGCGCTGAGAAGGTGCGCAGCGAGTCGTACAACATTGGCGAACGCATTCGCGCGCTGGTGTTCGAGGTCAAGAAGGTCGGCCCGCGCGTCAAGGTGATTTTGAGTCGCACCCACCGCGACCTCGTGCGCGCGTTGTTCGAACTCGAAGTGCCGGAGATCTCCGATGGCACCATCAACATCCGTCGCATCGAGCGCGAGCCCGGCTATCGCACCAAGCTCGCCGTCGATTCCAGCGACGACAAGGTCGACTGTGTCGGCGCCTGCGTCGGTGTGCGCGGCAACCGCATCAAGTCGATCATCGACGAGCTCAACGGCGAGCGCATTGACATCATTCGTTGGAACAGCGATCCGACGACGCTGATCGCCAACGCCCTAAAGCCGGCCGAAGTCGGCGACATCACGCTCGATCCCGCCGCCAAGAAGGCGCTAGTGATTGTCGGCGAAGACCAACAGTCGCTGGCGATCGGTCGCAAGGGCCAGAACGTTCGCCTAGCGAGCAAGTTGACCGGCTGGGACATCGACATCATGACGCGCGCCGAGCTCGAACGTTCGGTCGCCGAAGATACGCAGACGGATGGTTCGTCGGCAGATGGTTCGTCGGCAGATGGTTCGTCGGCAGATGGTTCGCAGGCAGATAGCGCGCCAGCCGACGACGCGCAGGCCGACGACGCCCCGGCGAGCGACGACCCGCCGAAGGGCGGCGCCGCCGACGATGACAGCACCTCAGCTGGCGTGGCCAGCTGAGCATTCACTTCACGTAACGCCCCCGACGCCCAACTCTCACGCACCCTTCCTTCCCGCACTGGGTAGTAAGCCGCCTACGAACATCCTGCCGCGCGCCAGACACCTGTCGACGCACGAGCCGGAGGAGCAAACCGATTGAAAAAAGTACGAGTCTTCGAACTAGCGAAGGAATTCGGGATGCGAGGTCCCGAACTGGCGAAGCTGTTGCGTGAAATTGGCTTCGATAACGTCAAGACGCACATGACGGTGCTCGACGACGCCGACCTGATGCTGGTTGAAGCACGACTATCCGCGCAGGGACTACGACGCCAACCGGTAGTCGCAGAGGCAGGTCCAGCGGCGGCAGTGCCGAAGAAGAAGTCGCTGAGTGCCACGGCCGAAGACGCGGGCGAAGCCACCGAAGTGGCTCCCGAACCGACGCCGAGCGGTGGCCTAGCCGCCAACGCGCGCAAGGAACTGCCGAAGAAGTCGCTGCCACTGCCGAAGGGGCCAGTGAAGAAGCAGTTTGCGAAGAACAACGAGGACGAAGACGGTCCCAAGGAAGCGGCCCCGACCAGCCCCGTGGCGGCGGCGCCGACGACCAGTTTGGCTCCAGCGCGCCAGCCAGCCACCCAGCCGCTGTCGACGGCGACGCCAGAGTCGGCGCCCACGGCCGCGGAAGCCCACCGCGAATCGCCAAAGCGTGAGCCGGTAACGGCCGCCGACCCAGCGCCCACGCCAGCGCCCACGCCAGCGCCCACGCCAGCGGCCGTCGTTCACGTCGCCGCTGCCGCGCCGGCCGCCAGCGCGCCGACAGCCGCAAGCACGACGACCACGCCGACGGCACCAAGGGCTGCGGGTACACCGACCGGTACACCGACGGGGGCATCGACCACCACACCGCCAGCTCGCGGGCCCGGGTCGGCCACGTCGCCCGCCCAGCGCACCGGCGGCCCGCGCCCGTCGACACCCCAGCCAGGCGGCCAGCGACCAACCGGTCAGACCTCACCTGGACAGCGTTTGCCGATGCACCCACCACGCGTGGGACAACCACAGCCTGCCGCGGCCCAAGGGCCTGGTAGCACGCCGTCAACTGGCAATGCACCCGCGGGCAACGTCGAAATCGATCCGGTGCGCCGGTTGTTGGTGCCGCAAAAGAAGGCGACCGTCGTCGGTCGCATCGAACTGCCGCAAGAGACGATTCGGGACGCGACCCGACGTTCGGCCCCCGCGGCACCTGGCAACATCCGCCGCCAGGCACTGCAGAAGTTGCAGCAGCGCTCCGGTGTGCGCCCGATCCAGCAAACCGGCGGTCTGCGGCGTCCGCCGATGGGCCCCGGCGGCATGCGCGGCGGCATGCAAGGTCGCGATTCGCGCGGCGGCCCAATGGGTCGCAAGTCAAGGGTCGGCCCGACCGTCGACATGTCGCGTCTGATCGAGGTCGAAGAACCGGTCTCCATGAAGGCGCTGTCGGAAGCGATCGGCATCAAAGTCAACGAGCTGCTGTTGACCTTCATGCGCTTGAAGATCCTCGGCAAGAACATCAACTCCATCCTCAGCAACGAGGAAGTTGAGTTGGTCGGCCTCGAGCTCGAACGCAACATCAAGATCGTCGAGCACAAAGAAGCGATGGACGAGCTGGTCGAGCAGCTGGTCGAAGAGAGCCAAGGCGAACAGCAGATGCTGCGCGCGCCGGTCGTCACCTTCATGGGCCACGTCGACCACGGCAAGACGTCCCTGATGGACGCGCTGCGCCAAAGCGACGTCGCCAAGCACGAAGCCGGTGGCATCACCCAACACATCGGTGCCTACCAAGTCACCAGTGCGTCGGGGCAATCGATCGTCGTCCTCGACACCCCCGGCCACGCGGCGTTCACCGCCATGCGTGCTCGCGGTGCGCAACTCACCGACTTGGTGGTGCTGGTCGTCGCTGGCGACGACGGCGTCATGCCGCAGACGGAAGAAGCGATCAACCACGCCAAGGCGGCGAAGGTGCCGATCGTGGTCGCCATCACCAAGTGCGATCTGCCGTCGAGCAAGCCGATGCAGGTCAAGCAACAGCTGATGATCAAGGGCCTGCAGTCCGAAGACTTCGGCGGCGAGATCGGCATGATCGAAGTGTCGGCCGTCACTAAGAAGGGCCTTGAGGCGTTGATCGAACGCATCCACCTCGAAGCCGAGATCCTCGACCTGCGCGCGCGGCCGGAAGCCGCCGGCAAGGGCATCGTCGTCGAGTCGCGGCAGTCGCCAGAACAGGGCGTCGTCGTCACGTTGCTCGTCACCGACGGCACGCTGCGCTTGAAGGACCAGATCGTCTGCGGCGAGAGCTTCGCTCGCGTTCGCGCCATCATCGACGACCACGGCAACAACCTACAAGAAGCGGGCCCGTCGACACCGGTCACGGTGTTCGGCCTCGACCGCCTGCCGTCGCCGGGCGACAAGCTGTTCGTCGTCGAAGACGCCAAGAAGGCCAGGGAAGTGGTCGAAGAACGGCAGCGCCGCGTGCGCGAGCTGTCGCGCGCCGAACGTTCGGCCGTCACCCTCGAGACGCTGTCGGCCAAACTGGCCGAACGCAACGTGCGCGAGATCAAGTTGATCTTGAAGGCCGACGCGATGGGTTCGCTCGAACCGATCCGCAAGTGCCTCGACGAGTTGGCGACCGGGGAAGTGCGCGTCAATCTCGTGCACTCCGCACTCGGTGGCATCAACGAAACGGACGTCAGCTTGGCCAGTGCATCCGGCGCCGTCATCGTCGGCTTCCACACCGTCGCTGACAGCAGTGCCCGCCAAGAGGCCGAGCGCGCAGGCGTCGAGATCCGCTACTACGACGTCATCTACGAACTGCTCGACCAAGTGAAGGCCGCCATGGAAGGCCTGCTGGCGCCGCAGGAAGTGCAGACCGTCATCGGCCACGCCGAGATCAAGGCGACGTTCAAGTCGAGCAAGTTCGGCACCATCGCCGGTTGCCGCATCACCGACGGCATCGCCCGTCGCAGTGCCGCGGTGCGCTTGTCGCGCGATGGCACCGTCGTTTGGTCAGGCAAGCTCGCCAGCATGCGCCGCGTCGAAGAAGACGTGCGCGACGTCAAGGCCGGCTTCGAGTGCGGCATGACCCTGGAAGGCTTCCAGGACCTCAAGGTCGGCGACATTCTCGAGTTCGTGGCGACCGAACTCATCAAACGCACCCTCGGCGGCTAACCGGTGGTTGACCAGCCCACCACCATGACCTTCAGCTCGGCGAAGGGATTCACGTCATGCTGCACATCGGTGTGCTTCAGTTCAGCCTTGAGATCCCGTACGCAGAGACCCTCAAGGACAAGCGGGCCGTTGTGAAGTCCTTGAAGGATCGCCTGCGCCGTTCGTTCAATGTTTCGATCGCGGAGATCGACGACCTGGAGAACTGCGGGGTTGCCACGCTTGGCGCCATCGTCGCCGGCAGTGAGATCGCGCACCTCAACAGCACCATGGACCATCTCATCAATGAGCTGAACGAGTGGCGCGACGGCACGCTGATCGACCACCAGCTTGAGATCATCTCGCCGCGATGAACGAACGCCGCATATCCCGCCTGCAAGAGCAGATCAAACAACGCCTCGCGGAGATCCTGCAGCGCGACCTCGCCGATCCCAAGCTCGGCCTCGTGACCATTTCGCGGATCGAACTCGACGCCGAGTTCACGCAGTGCAAAGCCTACTGGTCGGTGATGGCGCCTACGCCCGTCCTTGAACATCGCGCTCGGCGGGACAGTGAGGAAGTGCTGAAGCGCGCTCGCGGCTATTGCCAGCGCGAGGTCGGCAGGGAGCTCAACACCCGCACCATTCCGCACCTGATGTTCATTTTCGACGAAGGCCTGTCGGGCTCGGTGCGCATGAACCAGCTGCTCAAGGACCTGGAGCACGAACGGGCACTGCGCGGTCCCGACCCCACCACCGAGCCCGCGGCCGATGCCGGGCCGGGGGCAACGCCCGACTCGGGCAATCCGCCGCCGGTCTCCCCCGGCACCGCACCGGGCACCACTCCCTGAACGGCGCCGCCTCGCCGTGACCGCGGCGAAGTGATCGCGAGGACCGTAGAGTTCGTGACGGTTCCCATTCGTCACGCGCCCCATGCGCTCCTTGCTCTCCCCCTGTGCACTGGTGT
>CANEYR010000173.1 GCA_947444055.1 Planctomycetota bacterium | reverse complement strand
CGTGCCACTGGCCGCCGCCGCCAACCTCGTGCTGGTGCAAGAACCCGACATCGAGCAAGCCGCTCTGAGCCTGTGTGAGGAGCGCGTGCGATGAAGAAGCCAACCGCGGTGCTGCTGTGTCCAGGTCGGGGTTCGTACACCAAGGACGAACTCGGCTTCGTGCGGCGCACGATCCGCCCAGGTCCGATCGCCGACGCGCTGGCGGCGTGTGATGACTGGCGCCGTTCGCAGGATCGCCAGACGCTGAGTGAGATCGACGGCGCCGAGAAGTATCGGCCTGGCTTGCACCTCGATGGTGAGAACGCGGCGGAGCTCATCTACTTCGGCACGCTCGCGCATGTCGAATGGCTGCGCGAGCGCTACGACATCATCGCGGTCGCTGGCAATTCTCTCGGCTGGTACACGGCGCTGCCGGCCAGTGGCGTGCTCGATGCAACGAATGGGTGGCGGCTGGTCGCCACGATGGCCTCGCTGCAGAAGCAGATCGTCGGCGGGCAAGTGTTGATGACGACGGTCGACGAGCATTGGCAGAGCAACCTCACCTTGAAGATCGCCGTCGATGCGACGGTGTGCGCACTCAAGGACCGCGGCGAGTCGACCTATTGCGACTACAGCATCCTGCTCGGCGGGCACACCGTGTTGGCTGGCACCGAGGCGGCGATCACCGAACTGCTCACGCACCTGCCGAAGGTGACGATTGGCGAACGCAGCTTCCCGTTCCGTCTCGCCGGTCACGGGCCGTTCCACACCAAGCTGTGTGCGCGCACTTCGCAGCAAGCGGCAACGATGCTCGCTGACCTGCCCGTGCAGATGCCGCAGTGCCATTTGATCGATGGCTTTGGCAACGTGCACTCGCCGTGGTCAGCGGACCCGCGCGAGCTGCTGCACTACACGTTGCACGCGCAGGTGCTGGAGACCTTCGACTTCACTGCGTGCGTGCGCACGGCGATGCGTGAATTCCAACCGGACGTGCTGCTGTGTGCGGGACCAGGCTCGTCGTTGCGCGCGCCGGTCGGTCATGTGGTGCTCGCCGAAGGTTGGCGCGGAATCAACGACAAGCAGGCTCTCTTCCAATCTGGGCGCATTGCCATCGACTGAACGGTTGGCTGAGCAAGGCTCCGTGGTTCCTGGCCCTCTAGCCAGGTCACCGCGCA
This sequence comes from Planctomycetota bacterium, assembly GCA_947444055.1. Lineage (GTDB taxonomy): Bacteria > Planctomycetota > UBA1135 > UBA1135 > UBA2386 > UBA2386. The sequence goes on along the minus strand of CANEYR010000173.1, from coordinate 6,357 downwards.
ACTACGAGCCGACGATGAACTCGGCGGCGGAGCCGAGTTGGATCTGGTTGCTCGGCGTGTTGCCCAGCGCTTGCAGCGCGACCTTGTAGCCAACCAGCGACACGTTGTTCGGCACGGTCAGCCACACGTCGAGACGCCCTTCGCGAACGGTGAAGCCGCTGGTCCAAGTGAAGGTCGACGCCGGGTCGAGCAACAAGATGCCGAGCGACGTCTGCGTCTCACCGCTCGTCGACTGCGCCGCCAGAATGCCAGCGGGGCCAACTTCGCTCGTCATCGAGAAGCGCACCGTGCGGCCGATAGCGAGCCGACTCGCCGCCCAAACGCGCGGCTGCACGACTTGGTGCGTCAGCTTCACCAAGCGGGGACTGGCGAATGCCGCGGGGCCGAGGCAGCGTTCGAGCCCGGCTGGATCGATGTCGAGGAAGTGGCGGAAGAAGCCAATGCCGACATCCATCGCGCGCGTGAACGCCGGGTCGGTCGCACCACTGAAGCCCACGATGTTCATGTGGTCGCAGGTGTTGTCCATCAGCCACCAGAACTTGAGCCCGGTCGTCGGGGCCACGGCCTGGTAGTACGGCTGCGAGAACACGGCCCACGGCGTGATGCTGTCACCGGTGCCGACCATCATTCCGAACGGAACCTGGATCTGGGCGGCCGGTCCGACGCCCGGCGATACCGGTGCGAGCGCGTAGCCGCAGCGATAGCCAGGATTGCTCGCGAGCACCAAGCCCATCGTGCCAGCACCCATCGAGTGCCCTGCAATCGCAATGCGGCGCGTGTCAAACGCACCGGCAAAGAACGTCCCGGTATCGCGGTTGGCGACGCTCAGCGCGGCGAACGCGGCGATCCCGTCATAGGCCTGATCGACGTAGTTCCACTGCGCGGTGTCGAGCATGACGACCGCAAAGCCCTTCGCAGCAAAGGCTGCTCCGAGTTCACCGTAGTCACTGCCGATCAGCGAATACCCGTGCAAGAACACGATGACCGGCCAACCAATCGGGTTGGGCTCGATCGGAGCGCTGCTGCCGCCGGTGGTCGATGGATAACAAACGCGCGCTGCCAACAGCGGCGTGCCCTGACCAGAGAGGTTGGGCCACGCGACGTCATGGTGGCCGACGGCAAACTGCGTCGGGGCAGTCACCGCGAACGAGAGCGCGGCAAGGGCGAAGGCGAGAAGAGGGCGAGGCATGCGAGCGGTCGCAGACGATAGCTACTGTCTCTGAGCCCACAAGCAGTCAGGCGATGCGGCTTGACGCATGGGCAGTCACTTTGGGGAACCGTTCGAGCGGTCGGTTTCACCGCCTGGCGCAGGGCGGATCGCCGCCCTCAACCGACGCCGTAGCGCTCCTTCAGCATGGCGAGGTGATGCAACTCGTGACCCGCCAACACCCACAACAAGCTGCGCACACTCGTGGGATGGCCGTTGGCAACGCCGCGCCGCGTCCAGGCCAACCCGTCGAACCCTCGGAACAGCAGGATCGACGCGACCCGAACCGCGGCAAATTCGGCGATCAGATCGGGCAGCAGGCGGCCGTCGCTGCCGTCGTTCTGCGCATAAAGATTCTCGTCGAAACCCAAAAGTGAGGCCTGCTCACCGCGCGCCAAACAAAGCGCCCGGCTGCAGAAAAGCCGTTCGCCATCGATGACGTGCTGCACAAGGCGCTTCACCGTCCACTTGCCGGGAGCATACGCGAAGCGACCCTTCGCTTCCCCGATCCCCGCCAGCAGAGTGCACGTCGCGCGCCCTTGGGGTTCGAGTTGCGCCTGCACATCGCCATCGGGAACACGATCGATGTAGCCTTGGAAGTAGCTCGCGTACTCGCTCGGGGCGGGACGGTTCATTGTGCACAGCGAACTACTCAGGCTGTCGACGCGCAAGGGCAGCACGACCGGGAACGTCGCCACACGTTCGCGTCGACCGCCGGAGCCGGTATCCTGCGTCGACGCTGCACACTTCGCAGCTCGACAGGATTCCTGATGGCTCCGTTCACACGACTCTTCGTCCTTGCTCTCACCATTGCCCCGCTCGCCGCCCAAAAGGTGGGCGCCGATGCGCCCGAGCTCGTGTGGAAGGCCACGCACAACTTCGGCGACATCCCGGCGAAGACACTCAGTGAGCTGCGCGGTTCGGTCGTGCTGCTCGAGTTCATCAGCACGCAACAAGCGTCGGCGCGCGAAGAGGTCAACAAGCTGACGAAGCTGTTCAAGGAACGCGCCGAATTGGGCTTGGTCGTGATCAGCGTGACTAGCGAGACCGAGGACGCCGTCGCCAAGTGGGTGAAGCGGTACGACGTGAAGCGCCCGGTGGCTGCGGGCTTCAGTGCCGAGTACGACGTGCACGGCGTTCCCGATGCGTTCCTGATCGACAAGGATGGCAAGCTGCTTTGGCACGGGCATCCAAGTGTGCTCGATCGCGCGGTGCTCGATGGCGCCTTGCTCGACGCGAAGCCGGCGATCGCGCTGCCGGGCATGGAAGAGGCCGCCGACCTGCGGCGTTCGAAGGACTTCGGCGCCACGTATCGCAAAACCAAGGCTCTACTCGAGGCTGGCACGCTGTCCGATCGCGCCACGGCGCAGGCCAAGGATTGGATGCAGCAGTACGAGAAGTTTGTGGTCGATGCCCTCGCCGCTGCCGACAAGGCCGTCGCCGACAAGAACCTCTACGCGCAGTGGCTCGCGCTGCAGCCGGCCGCCGACTACTACCAAGGCGTGCCGAGCGCCGAGATTGCCAAGGCTCGCTTCGACGTGCTGATGGCCGATGCCAAGAACAAGAAGGAGATCGAAGCGGGCAGGAAGTTCGCTGTCGGCAAGGAGAAGGAGGTCGTGTTCGACTACGACGGCGCCTACGCGGCCTTCAAGGAGATTGCGGCAGCGTTCCCCAACACCAAGCTCGGCAAGGAATCGGCGGCGCTGATGAAGGCCTACGAGAAGGACGGCAAGCTCGGCTACGACCACACCTGCGGCTACTGCAAGGCGGGCGGCGCGGCTTGCCCACAGCATCGCAAGAAGAAGAAGTGACCCCGACGGGGTTCGGTCACTGCTCGCGGCGCAAGGCCACAGCGACGGTCTCCGGCACCTTCTTCGCCGCATCGTAGAAGCGCACGAAGCGTTTGGCCTCTTCGGCCTCCACTGTGCGCAGCGCATCGACCCACGTCGGCGGCACGGTCTGGTAGCACAGCTTGGCGCGCACAACGCACGGACCGCTGCCGGCGGGCAATGGCACCCGGAAGGCCACCGTGTCGCCGCCCGCGACGAAGTCCGCATCCCCGTCCACACCGATCGGCGCCGTGTCCGCGACGTGCGGGCCGTCGTGCTGCCAACCGCGCGGCAGTAGGCGGTTGTCCTTCGCGCGCTTCACCATTTTGGTGAGATACGTCGTTGGCTGACCTTCCGGATCGAGCGCCACCATTTCGAACACCACCACATCACTCGGCTTCTGCACCGTGCGCACGTGCGGCAAGCGCTGCTCATCAGCAACTCCGACGAGGCGCCCATCCGCATCCGTCGCGCCACTGACGAAGACCACCTGGCCGTTGACCTCCACATCCACTTGCAGCCACGCCCGTCGCGCCGGATAGCCGGTCGGAAACTTGTGCCCCGTCAGGTTCTCGATCGCGATCGAGAACGTCGCCACATCGCCATCGCGACCGATTCCGGAAATCTGCATGCGCGCGGTCGCTTCCGCGAGTTGCCGTCGCGTCGCCGCCGCCGTGCGCACGAACGCTGCAGGCTCCGCAGTCACGTCGAGCTCTTCGCGATGCTCGTTGAGCATGTCGAGCATGAACGCATTGCCACCGACAAACGTGTGCACGGCAAAGTCCGGCCGCGCCGGGATGTCGAAGTCGAAGCCATTTGGACTGCGCGCGATCCTCGTCGGGATGCTGCGGGCCATGTGGCATTGCTGGCACGTTCGCGTCTTGGTCGCGTCCGCCCCTTCGCGTTCGTCACTGAATTCGCTGTTTCGCCATTCGAGGTACGGCGTCTGCTCAGGGAATGGCGTGCCGTGATGCTCGGTGAACAGCGTGTGGCAAGTCGCACACAGCGCCGCCTTCTTCACGTGCTCGCCGTGCGTCGGCGTGTAGTTGACGAGGTTCTGCATCGGCCGCACCGCGACGTTGGCGTAAGGACCGAAGATCTTACGTTCCTTGTTGAACGTCGGGCGACCCGAGAAGGAACTCGCCTCGCCGAAGTTCTTGCCATCCATCATGTGACAGACCGTGCAGGAGACGCCGTCATCGGCAAACAGGTCGCCTTCGACGTCGGCCAAGCGCGGCGGCTGCTTGCCGTCGATCACACTCTGGTGGTGCATCATCGGCGTGTGGCAACGCAGGCACAGCTCCTGCACCTGCTCGCCCGCACTCGCCGTCTCCTTCTGCAACTGCGCGCGGAAGAACGGGTCGCGGAACGAATTCGCCATCATCGTCGCCTGCCACGTGCTGTACGGCGACACGTCCTCGTCGTCGGCTCCCAGCAGGGCTTTGGCACCGGGTGCCGGCGTGTGGCAGACCGCACACTGCTCGGAGCTCGTGAAGATGTCTTCGCGGCAACTCATCCCCGGTTCGGCGACAGCGCGCGGCTGCCACGAGCAGAAGAGGATCGACAACAGAGCCAGGGATGACGCGTAACGGAGCAACATGCCGCGCGCACTCTACCGCGGCAATCCGTCGAACATCGAGCGAGCAATCGCCCGTCCAGCCGCATTCAGGAATGGCTCCGCGATCGTGGCGTAGGCGTATTGGTCGTCGTTCAACACGCCGTCCGGATTGGTGTAGAGCACGATGGCAAGGAAGAAGCCGCGCCCGGTGCGCCGGTCTTCGACCCACGCGTTCTCGATCGAAAAGCCGTAGGCCCGCCCGATCTTGTCGTAGATGCGCAACCACGGCGGTGGCACGACATCGGTGATGCCGCGCAGCACGAACTTGCAGAAATGGTCCGGCACCTTCGTCGCGTCGAACTTTGGGTTGCCCGATTCACTCGGCAATTGCCCAAGGCTGCTGACCACGAACGCGCGCTGCTCGCGGGTCAATTCGGGGAAGCCGCGCTTGCCCGTGTCGATCTCGGGCCGCACCACTTCGATCAGCACGTCTTGCAGGTCCTGCAGCAGGATCGCGTTCTTCTGCGCAAACGACATCGGCGTGGCGACGACGCTCTCGCCGTTCTTGTAACCCGTGCCGACATCGAGTTCGTGCCAGAGATCGTTCTGCAACTTGGCCGCTGCCTCGCGCGCCGTGAACGCCACTTCGCCAACCTTCACGGTGCGCGTCACCGCATTCTCCGCCAACGTGCGACTCTCACTCAGGCGATGCCACATGCGGGTCGACGCGAAGCCGCCAGCCCACATCGCCGTGTTGATGCCGTCCTGACCACACAGATCGAAGCAATGGTTGTAGGCGGCGTTGTCGCTGACGAGGAACAGCTTCTTCAGCGCGTGCTCCACGGTAAGCACGCCATCGACGAGGTTGCTCGCATCCACCTCGACGCGCTGGTCCCCGACAAAGCGCGGCTCAATGACCCATCGTGAATGCAGGCCAACGGCGGTGCCCTGTTTGCGGTTGTGCTCGTTCAGCTTGAGCAACGCCGCGATCGCACCGCACAGCTTGATGGAGCTCGCTGGATAGAAGTACTGCCGCGCATCGCCGAGCTGGCTGCGGCGCAGCGTGATCGCGCCATCGGCGCCCACGACCGGTTCGGCGAGCAACACCTGCAGACGATGCGCCTTCGCGTTCTCGAGCACTTCGCTGCAAGCAGGCTCCGTGCGCAGGATCGCTTCGAGGTCGCGCGCAGGCGCCGCCACGGGCGACTGGGGAACGAGCAGCAAGCTCACCGCGAATGCCGTCAGCATGCCGACAAGCTACCGTCGCCGAGCGCTGTCTCCACTGGCGGAAGTCAGCTCGCGCGATCGCGCGCATACCACCACACGAGAACGCTGACGATCACGCCGACGATGTGGGCAAGCGCACTGACATGACCAGCCCCGGCGAGCTGCGCCACCACGAGCAACGCTTGCAGCGCGAGCCAAATTAGGAAGCCCGAGCGCGCCGAGAACGTGACCCAAGTGGTTCGTCGAAACCACTGCCGGCGATTGCAGACCGACCACGCTCACCGCCGCGACCAACGCTGCGGTACCCCACGTCAGCCAAGGTCGCTGCGACAGGGCTGTTTCAGACAACTCCACCGGCATGCCCAGAATGGCCGGCAACCGCGACAGCCGCAGACTCGGCTCGGCGTCCTCACGTTCCCTGGCTTGGCGAGCCATGTGTTGCACTTCTTCGATCGCGACGCGCTGGCGCAACTCGGTAGCGCGGCCATCGTCGGCCACCGCCACCTGCACGGGCTGCGGTGCGGGCAGCAACAGTT
>CANEYR010000172.1 GCA_947444055.1 Planctomycetota bacterium | reverse complement strand
GGAGCGGTGTGTTCGCCGGGCGCGAAAGTGGCATGGCAGGCGCCTGAACAGGCCGGCGCGACCCGCTGGACGAGGGGGTGCGGGGGCGGCAGACTGGCGGGATCGGGTTCCGGTTGGTCCGGGACCGCAGCTTGGATTTCCTATACCCGCATCGCGCGCAGTGTCCCTTCAGCTGTCGCAGGCGCAATGCGCGACGGTCGCATCGCCACTCACGCCAGCAACCCGGCAATCACCTTGCCGTGCACGTCGGTCAAACGGCGATCGATACCGTTGTGGCGGAAGGTCAGCTGCTCGTGGTCGATGCCCAGCAGGTGCAGCATCGTCGCGTGGATGTCGTAGCAGGTCGTCGGGTGCTGGCGATCGCGCGGCTTGTAGCCCCACTCGTCGCTCTCGCCGCAGGTGATGCCGCCCTTGATGCCGCCGCCGCACAGCCAGGTGGTGAACGTGAACGGGTTGTGGTCGCGGCCCTGGCCGCCCTGCGAACTCGGCATGCGGCCGAACTCCGTGCTGAACAGCACCAGCGTGTCGTCGAGCATGCCGCGCTGCTTGAGGTCGGTGAGCAGCGCCGCGGCGCCGAGCGCCATGCCGGTGGACAGCGGGCCCTGGTCGCGGCGGATGTCCTCGTGCGAGTCCCAGTTGCGCCGCGGGAACGAGTTGTCGTTGCCGCTCCAGACCTGCACGAAGCGTACGCCGCGTTCGAGCAGCCGGCGCGCCGCCAGACACTTCTGCGCGAACCAGAACGCCTCCTCCTCGGCGTTGATCTCCTTCGGCCACGGCTGTGGACCGCGGTCGAGCCCGTACAGCTTCAGCACGTGCGCCGGCTCGGCCTTCAGGTCGAGCGCCTCCGGTGCGGCCAGCTGCATGCGCGCCGCCAGCTCGTAGCTGCGGATGCGGGCGTCGAGGCGCGCATCGCCGCCGCGCGTGGCGGCGTGCGCGCGGTTGAGTTGCGCCAGCAAGCGCAGTGCGTCCTGTTCGCTCGCGGGCGTGATGTAGTCGCCGCTGCGGTGGGCATGCAGGTCGGCGATCGGCATCGGCGCGTCGGGGTACACCGGCGTGCCGCCGTGCTGCGACGGCAGGAACGCCGCGTCCCAGTTCTTCACGCCATTGCTGGGCATGCCGCGGTGGTCCGGCATCACCACGAACGTCGGCAGGTTCTCGTTCAGCGATCCGAGCCCGTAGCTGAGCCAGCAACCAGCACCGGGAAAGCCCGGCAACTGGAAGCCCGTGGTCTGCAGCAGCGTCGCTTGCGAATGCACGCCGGAGCGACTGACCAGATCGTGCACGAACGCGATGTCGTCGACGTGCGCACCGAGCGGCGCCACCGTCTGGCCGAGCAGCTTGCCGCACTGGCCATGCGGCGCGAACGGCCAGACCGGAGCCAGCCATGGCCCGAGCCCGTCCTGGAACGTCTCGACCGGTTCGCCGAACTGGCTCGGCTCGCCGGCGTGCTTCACGAGCTGCGGCTTGTAGTCGAACAGGTCCAGATGGCTGGCGCCGCCGGCCATGAACAGCTGGATCACGCGCTTGCACTTCGGCGCGCGGTGCTTCGCCGAGGTGGCGCGCAGGTCGTCGGCGCGGAGGTTGTCGGCAAGCAGCGCGCTGAGCGCGAGGCCACCGAGACCGCCGCCGGAGCGCCACAGGAACTCGCGACGGCTCGGCCTGTCGTTTTGCACCTGACGGTGCGACTCGGGAGTGCGCATGGTCAATCGATGAACGCGAGTTCGTTCAGGTTGAGCAGCACGCGGCACGTGTTGGCGAGGCCGTGCTGCGTCGCGTAGGCGATCAAGGGCGACAGTTCGTCCGCGTGCGCGTGGCGCCCGGTCGCCAGCCGGAAGGCCCGCGCGACCTGTGCCGCGATCGCCGTTCCGGCCTCGCGCTGCACGCGCGCAGCGAAGTGCTTGCTCTGCGTCAGCAGGAAGCCGTTGTTCAGCAAGGCGAGCGCCTGCGTCGGCGACACGCTCTGGTTGCGCTTGTCGACGCGCAGCGACGGATCGGCGCAGTCCAGCGCGGTCAGGAACGGTTGCAGCTGCGAGCGCACGGTGAAGCGGTAGATCGCGCGCCGCCAGGTCGAGCGGTCCTCGGGATCGGCGAGGTCGTAGCGGTAGTGCGGCGAGTGCTCGGGCCGTTCGATGACGAAGTCTTGCCAGCCGGGGCCACCCATCGAGAGGTCGAGCGTGCCGCTGATCTGCAGCACGGCATCGCGCACGACCTCGGCTTCCAGTTTGCGGGCGAGGCCGCGCCACAGCAGCGTGTTGTTCGCGTCGATGCGCTGCGCCTGCGGATTGTCGACGGCCGAGCTCTGCCGGTAGGTCGCGCTGGTGACGAGCAGCCGGTGCAGCCGCTTCAGCGAACCGCTGCAGTCGTCGCGGAACGCCACCGCCAGCCAGTCGAGCAGTGCGGGGTGCGTCGGCAACGCCCCCATGTGGCCGAAGTCGTTCGTGGTGTCGACGAGGCCGCGGCCGAAATGGTGCTGCCAGACCCGATTGACGATGCTGCGCCAGGTCAGCGGATGCCGCGGATCCGTCAGCCAGCGTCCCAAGGCCGCGCGGCGTTCGCTGTCGCTGGCGTCGGGCGGCAGCTCGAACTTCCCGGGCAGCACGTGGTCGAGTGCCGCCAGCGCCGCGGGCTGGATCGCGGGGCCGGGCTGGGTGACCTGGCCCCGGTGGAGCAGATGGATCGCGCGCGGCTTGCCATCCGCAGCGCCGGTGCCGCGGAAGTTGCCGCTGCCGGTGTGCACCGTGCCGGCGTAGACCTGCAGCGGCGGCGGCAGTGCCGCGAGCGCCGCGTCGACTTCGGCGTGCGCTGCCGCATTCGCCGTGCGCGCCTGCTTCGCCGCAGCATCGAGCACGCCGTCGACCAGGCTCTCACGTTCTGCGCGCAGGTCCACCACGTCGGCACCGGCGACCGGCGAAGCACCCGGGTAGATGCCATCGGTGAGGTTGCTGACGCGCCAGCGCACCGGCGCCTCGATGCTGTCGAGGCTGGTGACCGCCGCACCGCGCGCGAGGTTGGTGCCGTTCGCATCGACTACCAGCAACTCGGCAAGCGCGGCAATGAAGTCGTTCTGCCGCGGCGCCAGCTTCGTCGCCGTGACGCGCACGAAGCGCGCGACCAGGCCGCCAGCGGCGAACGTCTGCGGCACGGTGCCAGGGTTGCTGTAGTCCGCACCGTCGTGCACGGCGACCGCATGCACCCCGACGCCGAACTCCGGATCGTCGCTGGCATCGATGCGGAAGCGGCGCGGGAAGCCAAAGCCCGCCCCGATGCCGGCGAACTCGTCGAACGCGCCGGCGAGCACGATGTGGTCGATCGCCTGGCTGGCACCGAGATCGACCTGCACCCACTTGCGGTGGTCGTCGCTCGCGGCGATGGCGCTGTGCCAGCCGTACTCGGCAGCGAGCGCGCCGGCGGTCGTGCGTTCGGCCGCCGCGATGCGGGCATCGAGTGCCACGAGCGGTTCGCCACCGAGCCGCGCGATTTGCTGGTCGGACGCGCGCTGCGCCGCGGCCAGGACCTGCTGCCGATCGGTCAGCGCGCGGCGTTCTGCGGCGACCTGCGGATCGAGGTCGTAGGCCTTGTCGGCGCGATCGATGGACGCGAACACGGCCTGCAGCGCGTAGTAGTCCCGCTGCGCGATCGGGTCGAACTTGTGGTCATGGCACTGCGCACACTGCACCGTGATGCTGGCCAGCGTGCCGATGGCGTTGCCGACCATGTCGTCGCGGTCGAAGTGCCGCGCGAACTTGCCGTCGATCTTGTCCTCGCTGACTTCCTCGTGGCCGATCAGGTCCCACGGCCCGGCGGCCAGGAAGCCGAGCGCCTCGATGCCGTCGCGGGTGCCCGGATACAGCGCGTCGCCGGCGATCTGTTCGGCGACGAAGCGCGCATACGGCTTGTCCTGGTTGAACGCGCGGACCACGTAGTCGCGGTATGGCCAGGCATGCGGCCGCGGTTGGTCCTTGTCGTAGCCGTGCGTGTCGCCGTAGTGCACGGCATCGAGCCAATGGCGCGCCCAGCGCTCGCCGTGGCGCTCGCTGGCGAGCAGTTCGTCGACCAGGCGTTCGTAGCGATCGGGCCGCGGGTCAGCGACGTAGGCATCGAGCTGCTCCGGCGTCGGCAACAGACCGACGAGGTCGACCCACACGCGGCGGCACAGCGTGCGCGCATCGGCCTCGCCAGCCATCGAAAGACCGCTCGCGGCGAGGCGCATCCGCACGAACGCGTCGATCGGGTGGCCTACGGCGCCGTCGCCGGTCGGCACCGCCGGGCGCTGCAGTGGCTGCAGGCTCCACCACGCCAAGGGGTCGGCGACGGTCGCGTTGGCGGCATCCGGCCAATCGGCCCCATCGTCGATCCAGCGCCGCAGCACCCCGATCGCCGCGGCATCGAGCAGGTCGCCCTTCTGCGGCATGCGCAGCTCCGGCTCGAGGCCCGCGACGAACCGGATCAGCGGACTCGCCGCGCTGTTGCCCGGCACGATCGCGGGGGCGTGTTGGTCACCGCCGCGCAGCGCGCTATCGCGCACGTCGAGGCGGTAGCCGCTGCGCTGTTTGTCCGGGCCATGGCAGGCGTAGCAATGCCGCTGGAAGATCGGCGCCACATCGCGCACGAAGTCGACCGCGGCTGGCGACGCCGGCGGCAGCGACACGGTCGCCTGCGCCACGAGTGCAGACGGCAAGAGGGCGGCGAGCAGGGAGGATCCGCGCATGGGGTGGTGCAACGCGACAGCCGACCACCATACGCCAGGAGGGCGACGCCACGCAGGCTCGCTACCCACACACCGAGAACGCCGATGCGAACCGTCGACGGAGAAGGCCCCGACCACTTCGTGCCTGGACCGGATCGCCGCCACGTTCTCGCCGCAGGAGCGGTAGAAGGTGCCGCCATCGCCAAGGCCCAGCTGCTGCCCCCACCGCAACCCGATCCCAACCCATGCCACTCCATCACTCCGTCGCCCTCCTGATGCTCCTGTGCACCGCCAGCCAACCGGCGGCGGCGGTCGAAGGACGTGCGGCGCTCGGCGCACGCGCTGGTCAGCGCGATGGTCGGGTCGGCCGCGATGGTCGTTGGGAGCCGCTGGTGAAGGGTCCGCTGTGCGCGGCGATGGACGGGTTTCGCTGCATGCCGGCGCGTGGGTCTCAGCACGGGATCGCGAGAAGCTGGAGAAGCTGTGCCGCTACGCCGCGCGGCCGGCGGTTGCGGAGTCGCGGCTGGTGGAGCTGAGCGACGGCCGCATCGGGTTTTCGCTGAAGAAGCGTTGGCGAGACGGCACGACGGCGGTGGTGATGACGAAGGCAGTGCTGATGGAGCGCCTGTGCGCGCTGGTGCCCAAGCCGCGGAAGCACCTGGTGACGTATCACGGGGTGTTGGCGCCGGCGTCGGGTCTGCGCTCGCGGGTGGTGCCGCGCATGGGGAAGCAATGCATATGGAAAATGTAACGTTCCCGCATTGTCTCCAGGTTTAACCTACCTCGATGTTTCGGCTGGGCAGGAGCACTCGATTGCGCTCAGATCAGATGGGGTGCTGCTTGCTTGGGGGAGTAATTTCTGGGGGCAGTGTAACGTTACGATGCCGCCCCCAGGATTGGGATTCGTTCAGGTTTCCTGTGGCGGCGCTCATTCCCTGGCTCGCCTCTCAGATGGCTCGATAGTTGCCTGGGGATTGAACGGCAATGGCCAATGCAGCGTTCCCGCGTTGCCTCTAGGTGTGACCTATGTCGATGTGGCTGGTGGTTCGGACCACACTGTAGCGCGACTGTCGGATGGCTCGGTGGCTTGCTGGGGCTATAATCTGTATGGGCAATGCAACGTGCCATCTGTGCCGCCCGGCCTTGGGTTTCTTGCGATATCTGCTGGTGGATGTCACTCAATTGCGTTCCAGGGACCCAGGAGCAGTTATGCAACATTTGGCCCTGGATGTTCGGGCTCCTTACCAGTCGCGCGTTTGGTGCCGCTTGATACCCCCCGTGTCGGCGGCACGCTTCATGTAGGGGTGCTCAACATGCCTCTGAACATCGGGTTGATGGTGACAGGATTGAGCAATCCCGCACCGCTCGACCTCGCTGTGATCGGGATGCCTGGCTGCCATTTGCGTGTAAGCGCGGAGAGCCTCATGACGCTGATCGGCGCCAACAATCAGGCGACCTACGACTTGTCTCTGCCCAGCAACCCCAGTCTAGTAGGGGTTGCCCTCTACCAGCAGGCTCTTGTCTTTGATTCTGGAGCAGGCAACGCCTTTCAAGCAGTGATATCCGAAGCACCTGTGGCCGTGATCGGTCAGTAAATGGCTCGTGATGTGCAGATGTGCGCATGCCCTCCGTGGCTTGCCCCATTCTGGAGGTGGGTCTTCAGGAAGTCGTGTGGGTTCCCCAGGGCAGCATGACCGGCCAGTCGGCGCCCTCGGTGAAGCCGCTCTCGGGGGAACCCCACCTTCGGGTTCCCCCTGCCGCGGGGCACCCCCTTCCTCTTCCCTTTTCCCGAGACCCTCCAAATCGCCGATTCGAGCCCGATCGCGAGGTTCTGTGGCCACTCCAGCACGGCGGCGCCATTTCGGCGAACGAACGTCATCACCGTGGTCAGCGTCAGCAAGCGGCCGCGATCGTGGCGCTTGGCGTTGCAGAGTTACCCACACGACTTCCTGATGCGCCCTGGAGGTGATGTGACGCGCGATGCGTCCATGTCGGCAAAGAGGATCAACGCTGAGGTCTAACTGGCCAGGCGTGGATCGCCTCCTTCCATGACGACACTGGCGCGGGCCGAATCCATGTCGCGGGCGCTCATTGGCGCGCCTTCGGTATTGCGGCCTCGCCGCGAACAGCGGCGACGTTCAGCATGTGAATCACCATCATCTCAAAGTCGCGCGAAGCCATCATGTCACGGGCCGCGCTCTGCATGTGCTTCTTCTCATCGTCTGAGCCAGGGGCGGCGTCTAGCGCCGATCCTGTAGAGAACACGGCCGCCTTTCGTTTCTCCCACAACTCATGGACAGGCTCCGGCACCTTCAACTCGCCGAGCATCGCCGAGTAGTTGCCGGAGACGCCAACGGCAACGTGCCGCCCCTCTGGACTCTTCAGGTCGTAAAGGCGAAGGGCAGTAGCACCTGGTGACGTACCACGGGGTGCTGGCGCCGGCGTCGGGGCTGCGATCGCGGGTGGTGCCGCGTCGTGTGGAGGAAGCAGGCGAAGTCGGCTGCTGCCAGCACGGGGTTGGCCGTGGCCCAGCGGGGCAGGACGCGGCTGCGGCCGCGGCCGCCAAGGCGGTCGAGCACGTCGACGAGGCCGCGTTCCGTCGCCAGCAGGCCGAGCGGCGGGTGCGCGCGCGGCTGCGGGTTCCGCACGGTGGTGGCAGGCGACGATCTGGCCGTCGGCGGTACTCCTGGGCGGAGTTGCTGCAGCGGGCGCTCGTGATCGAGGTTTTGGTCTGCCCCAAGTGCTCGGGAATCCGTCGGGTGCTGGCTGCCATCCATGATCCGGCGTCGATCGCGCGGGTGCTCGGGGCGATGGGCCTGTCGGCGGCGGTTCCGGAGCAG
>CANEYR010000171.1 GCA_947444055.1 Planctomycetota bacterium | reverse complement strand
CCCAAGTGGTAGTGCACGTTGTAGTGCAGCGAACTGTGCGGCGGCCGCCCAGGTGTCGGCTGCCCATCGGGCTCGACTTCGTCCGGCGTATTGCGCAAGGCATCGGTTGCCAACACGAAGTCTCGCTCGGCCTTGCCGAACTCGCGCAGCGTCAACCAGCGATGCCCCCGATGCCGCAGCAAGAACGGATCGCCGGGGTGGTCATCGAGCGCCTTCGTCAGCACGTCGACCGCTTCGCGATAACGACCGAGGTAACCAAGTCGCCGCGCGTACCAGATGGCGGCGTTGTGGTCCTGCTCGCCAACAAACCACTGCGCGCGCGCGTGCTCCAGTTCGGCCTCCCGCTGCGCCAACGCCACCGGCTCGGTGGGCGGCGACACCAGCGGTCGGCCATCGAGCGACCAACACTCGGCTCCGTGCGGCAGCGCGCGACAACCAACGAGGAACGCAGCAACGAGGCTGCCGATCAGGAATTGTCCTTGGGCCATGTGATCTCCACCTGCCGAATCTGTTCATCTGCTGTCGGCAACAAGAACAGCACACCCTTGGCACCCAGCCGCTGCAAGCTCGGCCACAGACGTTTGCTGTCGTTCTCGCCGAGCACAAGGAACGCCGTGCCAAGCGCGTCGGCGACGGCGGCCGTGGTCGCCAAGACGGACACGCTGGCGATGCCGTTGTTCGCCCACGATCCCGTGCGCGGGTCGAACACGTGGTGTGCGATCACGCCATCGGCAACGAAGGCGTTGCGGTAGTCGCCGCTCGTGCACAACGCCTGGTCGCGCAACGACAGCGTGCGAATCGCTTCGTCGCCGCCTTGGGCGTCGGAGTTGGGATCGGCGACGCCGATGCGCCACGGCACACCGTGCCCCTTCTCGCCGCGGCACAGCACTTCGCCGGTGATCTGCAAGTAGAACGACGTCACGCCGATCGCCAAGAGCCGCTGCGCGATCGCATCGCACGCCGCCCCCGCCACCAGCCCGTCGAGATCGAGTTCTACATCGGCGCGCCGCTTCACGACCGCCCCCTCGCGCAGCGACACCAACTGGTGCCCAACACGCGCCTTCGCCGCCGCCAACACAGCCACCGGCAAGCGATGCTCCGGATCAATCTTGGCAGCCCGATAGGCATCGCTCAACGGCTTCACCGTCGGATCGAAGGCTCCCTCCGTCATGACCGCGACGTCGAGGGCCAACTGCAACACCGCCGCGAAGCGCGCACTCACCGGCAGCGGCGTCGGGCTCGCGTGCCGGTTGACCTGCGCGATCTCCGAGTCGTCGCGCCAATTGCTGAACGTCTGATCGAAGGCCGCCAGCTCTTCCTCAACCAGAGCCCGCACTGTCGCGATCGGTTGGTTGCTGACGAACTTCACCTCGTACGACGACCCCATCGTTGCCCCGCCAAACTGCTGCAGCGTCTCTGGCCGAGCCTCGCACGCGGCGCCGAGCAGCAGCGCAGGGAGCCTTGCCCAGTGCATGCGAGTCAACGGCGACTCACGACCAGTTCGCACAGACCCGTCAGCGTGTTGCAATTGCGCAGCGAGATGTCGGCGTCGGTCAAGCGCACCGCGAAGTGCCGCTCCAAGAACTCGACCACTTCGACCACACCCGCGGAGTCGACGATGCCCGACGTCACCAGCGGCGTGTCGGCTTGCAGTCCCTCCTCGCGACCATCGCGAAACCAGTTGGCCACGAAGGTCCGGATCTCGGCCAGGATGGTCGTGCGATCAGGAAGCGGGGTTTGCACCATCGAACGGGCGGGATCATGCCGCCGCGACCGGCACAGGCAACCGCAGAGGGCCCCAGCTTTCCCTTTCGTCGGCCACGGCCAGTCGGCATCGTCCAGACCGTGCGCCTTCGCTGGTCCAATCTCGTTCTGCTGGCTGCATTCCCGGCCTGTCCATCGGCGGTGGCCCCGTTCGTCGCGCACTGGCATTGGACGATCGATCTGCTGGCCTGCTTTCCGGTGCAAGCGATGGCCTGGCTGACCTTCTGCGCACTGCTGCTGGGCTGTGCGCGGCGCTGGCGAGCGAGTATGGCGATCGCGGCGTTTGCTGGCGTCGCGGCCCTGAGCGTGCTGCCCGGCTGGTTGCGTTCACCACCCATCGCCACCGAGAACGGCCACCCCGTGCGCGTGCTCGCCCTGAACCTGCTGCGCGGCAACGAGTCGCAAGCAACCGCCGCACTGGCCGTCGTCGCCGAGCACAATCCGGACGTGCTCTTCTGCAGTGAAGTGACCCCCGGTTGGCTGGTGCAACTGCAAGCGGGCTTGCCGCACTTGCCACACCGCTGCGTGCGCAGCGACGACGGCTACTTCGGCGTCGCGCTGTTCTCGCGCTGGCCGCTGCAGGACGCGGCGGTGATTCGGCTCTACTACGAATGGGCACCCGCCGTGCGCGCCGTGGTCGCGACTCCCGGTGGTCCGCTGGGTGTGCTCGGTGTGCACACGCCGCGACCGGGTGATGGCCGAAGTTGCCAAGAACGCGACCTCGCGCTCGGTGCCGTGGCCGCCGCCTTGACGCCACTGCCGACCTCACGCGTGCTGCTCGGCGACTGCAATGCGACACCATGGAACGCGGCGTTCGTGGCGATGCTGGCAGCGACGGGCCTGCGCGATGCACGCGGCGGCGGCTGGCTGCCGACCTGGACGTCCGCGCATCCGTGGCCACTGCGCATTGCCATCGATCACGTGCTCGTCAGCGAAGGCATCGGCGTGCAGCAGTGCGAGGTCGGGCGCGACTTCGGCAGCGACCACTTGCCACTGTTCGCCGTGCTGCGGTTGCCGTCGCGGTGAGGCTCGCAAGGAAGTGGCGGGAGTGCATGGGAATCGAACCCACCGGGCCCCTCTCTAGGAGGAACCCCACAGGTTTTGAAGACCAGGTAGAACACCAGCTCTAATGCACTCCCGCGGGGCGCGGGAGTGTGAAGTGCGCGCGCGAGGCTTGCAAGAGACGACTTCGGCGGCTCAACCTCATCTCGCCAACCGCCCACCCATGCGCTCCCTCGCCGCCGAAACCCTCGCCACCTGCATCCTGCTCGCCGTCGTCGTCGGCTCCGGAATCATGGGTGAACGCCTTGCTGGCGGCGACGCCGCGATGGCCCTGCTCGCGAACTCGCTGGCGACCGGCGCTGCGCTGATCGCCTTGATCCTGACCTTCGGCCCGGTCTCAGGCGCGCACATGAACCCCGTCGTCACGCTGGCCGCAGCAGCGACCGGCGAACTGTCGTGGCGGCGCGTTCCCGGCTACCTCACAGCCCAACTGGTCGGCGCGTTCCTCGGCGTCGCCCTCGCCCACTTGATGTTCGAACTGCCGATCTACTCGGCATCGACGCACGCGCGCGCCGGGCTTGCGCAAGGCCTCTCCGAGTTCGTCGCGACCTACTGCTTGCTGCTCGTCGTGCTCACCTGCTCACGCGCGAAGTCTTCGGCGACACCGTTCGCCGTCGCGTCAATCATCGTCGCGGGCTACTGGTTTACCGCGTCGACGTCGTTCGCGAATCCAGCGGTCACCCTCGCGCGCGCCTGTACCAACACGTTCGCTGGCATTCGCCCACTCGACACCCCGGTCTTCCTGCTTGCCCAGGTGTTGGGTGCAGCCGCCGCCGTGTTCACGTTCCGCACTGTGTTGCAGCCACCCAAAGGGTCGTGATGCCAAAGCTCGTCGTGTTTGCGTGCGTGCACAATGCCGGCCGCTCCCAGATGGCCGCGGCGCTGTTCAACCACTTGGCGAACACAGATCTCGCCCGCGCCATCTCGGCGGGAACGGCCCCGGCGGCGCGCGTGCATCCTGAGGTCGTCGTGGTGATGCAAGAACTCGGCATCGATCTTCGTCATGTGACCCCGACCAAGCTCACGGCCGAACTGGCGGCGGGCGCGTTCCTACTGGTCACGATGGGCTGCGGCGAAGCGTGCCCGACGGTGCCCGGCGTGCGGCGCGAAGACTGGCCGCTGGCTGACCCCAAGGGGCTCGCCATCGAGAGTGTGCGCGCGATCCGCGAGCAGGTGAGGGTGCGCGTGCTCGACCTGCTAGCTCGCGAACGACTCGCACCGGCTTGACCGGCTGGGCCCCGGGTCGATCGGCCGCACGCTGCACCGTGCGCGGCCCCCGGGGTCGACCGCAATCCGAGCAACCCTTCTCAGAGTGGCGGGCCGCACCTGCACTCGCTACCGTCTCCGCCCCTATGCAAGTCGCAGCCAACGAACTCCGCCCCGGCACACTCGTCCGCTACGAGGGTCGCATGTGCACCGTTGTGTGGTGGAACATCCTCCGCAATGACCGCCGCGCCTTCTGCCAGCTGCGCATCAAGGATCTGGAGACCGGTCGGCAGACCGAGCTGAAGGAGCACACCGACTCGAAGTGGGAAGTGCTCGACAAGGAAGAGAAGGACCTGACGCACTCCTATCGCGACGGCATCGACGAAGTGTTCTTCACCGACTCCGGTGACGAAGTGCGCTGCGCCACAGCCGCCGCCGAGGACGCGCTGAAGTGGCCGTCGGATGCCTACAAGGGCTTCTTCGTCGATGGCCAGCTGGTGGCTGTGCTGCCACCCAAGCATTCGGTGCTGACGATCACCGACACCTCGCCGCCGATCCGCGGCGCCGGCTCGGGTCAGAAGGAAGCCGTGCTCGAGAACGGCATGAAGGTGAAGGTCAACATGCTGTGCGATGTCGGCGACAAGGTCCGCATCGACACCGAGACGTCCGAGTTCAAAGAGCGCATCGCCAAGTAGGCGGGTAGCTCGGCGGGCTGCCGCCTGCAGCGCCGGTCGTTCCGCCTTCAAGAGCACACCAAGCTCTACCCGCCCAATCTTCGCGCGGGCAACGTGAAGGTGCTTTTCGAGCAGGCGCTTGAGATCAAGCCACTCCGTCGACTGCGACGCCCCTTCCTTCGCAGTCGCGACTGGCGTCTTGCAGCGATTGGTAGACGTTGAAGCCATCGACCAGAATGTCGAGACGAAGCTGCGTGGGCATAAAAAAACCCGCAGGACGCATCCTGCGGGGGGCCAACGTTCCCGAAGGTTCGCTGGTGGAGATGCGGGCTGTATCGCCAAAGCCAGCTGAGATGTCAACCGCCAAAGCACGGCCAACGCCACGCTCGCGGCCATGCGCGCAGGGACGGGCGTGTGACCTTGAACCGTGCTTGTCGCAACCGCGATTGCACAGAGTGCGCCGGTCGACACGTTCCCAAATGGCCACTAGCCTGCGGCGTCCACCATCCGTCACCAGGAGTCCGCGTCATGAACGTCTCTCGCAAGTCCTTCCTCGCCTCCCGCGTCGCCGCCGCACTGCTCGCCGCCGTCCTCCCCATCGCTGCCGCCAACGCGCAGCTCGTTGTGCAAGCCAACTACCCGCTGCTCACGGACCTGCTGGACGCTACCAACACCTACGGCCCCGTCGCGTTGACCGGCAACCCGACGCCGCCCAGCCCCCCCGCGAACGGCGTCTGCGTGAACGGGATCTACTCGTTTAGCCCGGGCGGGCAGGACGTTCGCACGCCGTTGATGCCGACGTTGAACATGAACGACTTCCAGTTCAGCGTCGAGTTCAGCATTGCCGCGTTCCCGGCGACGTTCGGCGCCCCGGTCCTCATGGGCGGCAACTCGTATCGCTGGCTCGGTGTCTATGTGCAGCCCAACGGCACCATTGGCCTCAAGCACAACAACGGCAACCTAGCTTGGTCGACGACGACCGTCAGCACGGGCTCGTGGTACTCCGCCACGGTGAAGTACGAGAACGGCACCGTCGAGCTGTACCTCAACGGCCTGCTGGTCCTGCAGCAGAGCATCGGCGTGCTGAACACCAGCACCAACCTCAACTTCACGACCAACGACTTCAGCAACGCTCGCAACCACAACGGCTGCATCCGCAACCTGATGGTCGCCAACGACACCACGCTCGGCAGCAGCGCTGGCGCCTTCCCCTACGGCTCCGGTTGCGACGGCCTGGCGCTCGGCGCCAACGGCGTGCCGACGATCGGCAACGCCGCGTTCGAGTTAGTGGTGTCGAACGTACCCGCCTCGGCGCCGCCTCTGGCGTTCCTCGGCTTTGGCACGCTGGTCGTCAACCCCGGTGTGGACCTGGCCGTGATCGGCATGCCCGGCTGCTTTGCCCACACGAACTTGGACCTCGGCCTGTTCGGACCGGCGGTCGTCACCGCCGGTGTCGCCACGTTCCCGCTGGCGATCCCGCCCTCGCCGAGCCTCACGGGCACGGTGCTGTCGGCGCAAGGTCTCTCGTTCTCGACCTTGACTGCACTCGGCCTCGCGTCGAGCAACGGCATCAGTCTGGTGCTCGCGCCGTGACCGCGAGGCACTCCCAGCCATCCGCGCGCAACGCTACGCGCGAGGATCCGCGGCCGCCGCCAAGTCCGCAGGCGTCAACGACGGTTTGCTCTTCACGCGCACCCGTCGGCGACTGACCGTCGGCCATTGCTCGCGCTTGTCCTTGGCATGCTGCAGCCCTGGCGTCACCAGACCGCGCAGCTCCAGCCAGCAGGTGCCGTCGAACCGCTGCCGGTCGGCGCGGAGCATCAGCCGATCCGGCGAACACAAAGTGAGTTTGGTCATAGGACCTCGATGGTCAGCGTTCATCGCCGACCTTGATGACCTTCTTACGCAGCGAAGTCGCAGCAAGCACTACGTGGCTGTGCGGCATCACGTCGAGCAGTGTGCGCAACCGGCGACGCGTTCATGGCGATGCACAGGTGGCTCTACGGCCCATGGCGCCTTGACCGCAGGCGCCTACAAACGCTGCATGGCCAACGTCAAAGAACTATGGGTAATCGTCGCGGACAGCCAGTGTGCCCGCCTGCTACACGGTACGGCAACGCAGCATGCGCACCTGCACCTTGATGAGGTGGGGACCATTGCGACCACCTTTGTTGCTGGCGAACACCATCGACCAACCCGGTTGAGTGAGCCTGGCCGCAGTGGACCGACCGGTCACGACCACGAACAAAAGACCGAGCACTTTGCCCGTGAAGTGGCGCCGTGGATCGAGCAGGAAATGAAGGCTCGCGGCATCGCCGGTTGTGCGCTGTTCGCGCCGTCGCACTTCCTTGGCGCGATGCGCAAGGCGGTGGGCAAGGGCATGGCCGGCAAGGTCACTGAGCACGAAGGGGAACTCGCGCAGTTGTCGGCTGGGACTCTGTCGAAGCACCCGCGCATCGTCGGACTGTTCCCGAAGTAGGCTCGCCACCGGGACGACGCGCGCCGCCGCGACCTCACCAACCAAGCGTGACCGCAAGTGGCCGACTGACCACGAGCCCCGCCGTGTTGGCGGCCGGCTCCGCGGCAATCATCTGCGCAAACACCTGCACACCGAGGAACTGCGCATTCGCCGGCAGCGCCAGATCCCACGAAGCCCCGCCAACGCCCGACACTCCCGACGACAAGATCAACTCGAGGCTCGTCTGCAGCGCGCAGCCCGGCATGCCGATCGCATCCAGCGGCAACGGCAGCGGCCCACCAGCCCAGTTCTGATTCGACAGGCCCACCGCGAGCAACGCACCAGGCTGCCCCGTCAGCAGGTTGGCGCCGACGAACGTCATGATCTGTCCAAGGCGCGCCGGTGCTTGCGGATCGACTGTGAGTTGCGGCGGCGATGCATG
>CANEYR010000170.1 GCA_947444055.1 Planctomycetota bacterium | reverse complement strand
CGTTCACGAGGGCGCCGAGCCCGGCGCCAAGGGTCACAGCCAGCGCGGCGCCGCGTAGCCAGCGGGTGGCCAGCGGATCGCGGCCGGCGCGCACGAGGCTCTTGAGATGCAGTGCATCGGTGGTGCGTGGGTAGCGGCGGAAGGTGCTGCCGAGCAGGCGGGCTGTGCACGAAACTGGCACGGTGGCGAGCAGTTCATCCAGGCTCTGCCCCGCGGGGAGCAGCACGAACAGGGCGTGGGTGGGAGGCGCTGCGATGGCCGCACACGGTAGCGGCCTGTCGCCGCGTTCCCAATCTGGCGATTGCGACGCCGCGTCGTTTCGGGCAACGTCCGCGCCCGTGTTCGAAGACCTGATCAGAATCTGGTTCGAGTTCGTCCGCGACTGGAGTTACCTCGGCGTCTTCCTGCTGATGGCGGCGGAGAGTTCGATCCTGCCGGTGCCCTCAGAAGTCGTGATGCCGCCCGCCGCCTACTGGGCGAGCCAAGGGCTGATGAACTTCTGGGGCGTGGTCCTAGCCGGCACCCTGGGCTCCTGGTTTGGCTCAGCGGTCAGCTATTGGCTCGCGTGGTGGCTCGGCCGGCCGCTGGTGATGCGCTACGGCAAGTACCTGTTGATGCCGCCCGCCAAAGTGGACCTGGCCGAAGCGTGGGCGCAGCAGAACGGCATGGTGGGCGTGTTCATCGCGCGCTTGCTGCCGGTCGTGCGCCACTTGATCTCGATTCCGGCGGGCATCCTGCGCATGCGCTTCGTGCCGTTCTCCATCATGACCACCGTCGGCGCTGGCCTGTGGTGTTTCATCCTCGCCTGGTGGGGCGAGCAGGTGCTCGGCGACCAGCCGAAGCTGATCGAAGAACCGGGCGCGATGGTCGCGTTGATGAAGGCGAAGATGATGTGGTTCGTCGGCGCCATTCTGGTGCTGGCGGTGCTGTTCTACGTGGCGACGCGGCGGCGACGGCCCGCGAGCCCGCCTGCCTGAACGGCCTGACGGCAGTGGACGTTCGTAAGGGGGGCGCGATCTGCGGCTCTGAGCGCAACTGCTGCTTGAGCTGCTAAGCGGTCACCACCGAAGCCGCCGGCAGGGTGTCGAGCAGCTTGACGAACCAGACCAGACCAGGACCATGCTCGGACCAATGATCAACAGCATTACCGAAGCAAAGGCGCAGCTCTCGGCCTTGATCGAGCGAGTCGCCAAGGGTGAGACCATTGTGATCGGTCGCGCTGGCAAACCGATCGCCAAGCTCGTGCCCTGGTCGCCGACGTCGGAAGATCGTGTGCCGGGTGCGTTGCGAGGCAAGATCCGCATTGGTCGCGATTTTGATGAACTGCCGCCAGATGTCGCCGCGGCATTTGGCGTCGTGGAGCGTTCGCGGTGAAGCTGCTGCTCGACACACACGTCGTGCTTTGGTTGGCTGAGCGCACCCAAGACAATGGATCAAGCTGCGCGTGCCGCGATCGCCTCGGCGAGCAACCTCGTCTTGGTCAGTGCTGCGGTCGTATGGGAGATCCGGATCAAAGAGGCACTGGGCAAGCTGTTCGTGCCGCGGTCGTTCAGCAGAGTTCTGGCGGCTGAACGCTTCGAGAGCCTGTCGATCTCGGTGCCACATGCGCATCGGCTGCGCGGATTGCCCCAGAAGCATCGGGATCCATTCGACCGGATCTTGATTGCCCAAGCCATCGTGGAAGGAGCGACCATGGTCACCCGCGATGCAGCATTCGATGACTACGATGTGCCGGTCATGCGCGCGTGAAGACAGCGAGGCGCTGAGCGCCATGTCGTCATGTTCGTGCAGCGGCTGGCAGCTGGCGAACGGGTAGTGCCACGGTTCTGTCTGCGCGACGTGGAGGGTGACGGTCGCGAGCGAGATCGGCTGGAGTCATGATGCCGGTACGCGGGGCGACCGGCGAATTGACGATCGGCTTTCGACGGGCGCTGTTGGCGAAGCTCGCGCGTGACGGCCTTCCTGTCTGCGAGTAAGGTGTCTCACGGTGCCTCGTCGAGCGGCCCGCAGCGCGCCAACCGGGGTGGCAGCTGGAACAACTCGGCGGCGAACTGCCGGTCCGCGAACCGGGACGCCAACGAGCCTGGCAACGCCAACAACAACCTCGGCTTCCGGCCTGCTCTGGCCCCCAGCTCTGGCATGACCCAAGGTCGCGTCGGACCCGGCGGGGCTCCGGTGTCTTCGCAAGGAGACCAAACAGACTGTCGGTAAGCCCCGGACTGGTAGTGGCGTGGATGCGCCGCGAACGCTCGGGGCACTTTTCTGGTGCAGGTAAGCGATCGCCTCACGGTCGTTCGCGACCATGTCAGTCCGCGCGTGACTCGCGGCTCGGCGAAGAACCTTCTGGAGGCTACCTTGGCAGAATGCGCGCCATCGGCCTGAAGGTCCTGAAGAACAAGCTCAGTGAATACGTGCGCCTCGCCGCCGGCGGGGAGGTCGTGTTGATCACCGATCGCGATCGTGTGGTCGCCGAAATCACGCCCCCGCGGCCGGGGCGCAGCCTGATCGCCACTGATGCTCGGCTCGCGGAACTGGTGCGCGATGGCTTGCTGACGCCGGCGACGATCCCTCCCGACGTGCCGTTGCCGACCATGAAGCCGATCATGAGCAGTGCGGACGTGTTGGCCGACCAGCGCAAGGATCGTGCAGATCGACGATCTGCGTCGACACGTCCGTCGGGCTGGTAACCCTGCTTTGGCGATGACCGCGAGGCGACGCGGCGGCGGCGACCAACGAGTCCTCCGTCAGCAACGACGTGACCGCAACGACCTGAGCGTCAGGTCGTCTGCGCTTGCAGATCGTGCACGTCGAGCTGCACCGGCCCATCCTCGCTGCGGTGGCTGATGCGCGGCGAATAGACCACGTTCCACAGGCCCTTGTTGGCGCGCAGTTCTTCGAAGCGCGCGCTGCCGCGAACGATGCGCGCTGGCAGGATCTGGCCATCGGCGATCAGGCGAATGCGCACGTCGTGGCCGCGGGTGTCGAGGAACGGATTGCCGACGGCCTTCACGCCCAGGGTGGCGAAGCGTGGCCGCGGGGAACCGGCGCCAAAGGGGCCGAGCAGGTCGAGTCGTCGCACCGTGTGGGGATCGAGCTCGCCGAACAGGGCGCTGCCGTCGATGGCGATGCGTTCATCGCTCAGCGGTTGCTGCGCACACACCTCGGCAAAGCGGAGGCGGAACGCTTCGAACTGCTCGCGGCGCACTTCGATGCCGGCTGCCGCCGCGTGGCCGCCGTGGGCAACCAGCAAGTCGCTGCAGGCGCCGAGCGCATTGCGCAGATGCAGGCCGGTGGTGCAGCGACCCGAACCGCGGCCGACCTCGCCGTTGAAGGCGACGAGCAGAACCGGCTTGTAGGTCGCCTCGGCGACGCGCGCGGCGACGATGCCGAGCACGCCTGGGTGCCAATGGTCGGCGCCAAGCACGATGGTCGGGCCATGCTCGCGCGCGGCGAGCTGCAACACTTCATCCTGCAGTTGGCGTTCGACGCGGCGGCGTTCTTCGTTGTGGCGTTCGAGCACCTTGGCGGCGACCTGGGCTTCGCTGTAGCCGGGCGCGCACAGCAGCTGCACCGCATCGTTACCGTGGCCGACGCGACCGGCAGCGTTGATGAGGGGGGCCAAGCGAAAGGCGATGTCTTCAACGTCGGCGCCGCGGTGCAAGAGGCCCGCGCTATCCATCAGTGCGCGCACGCCAGGATTGCGGCTCAAGGCGAGCGAACGCAGGCCGTGGAACACCAGCGTGCGGTTTTCCCCGCGCAGCGGTGCCACGTCGGCGACGGTGCCCAGCGCGACGTAGCCCATCGCGTCGATCAAGAACTCGGAGAACTCGGCGCTCTGCAGCAGGCTGCTCGACAGCGAGGCCGCGATCGCCGCGGCGAGGCGGAAGGCGACGCCGCAGCCGGCCAGGTCGGGATCTGGATAGCCGGCGCCGGGCAGGCGCGGGTTGAGGAGGGCGAACGGCTCGGCTGTGTTCTCGGTCGTGCCGTGGTGGTCGGTGACGATGACGTCGATGCCGCAGCGTTGCAGTTCCGCGATCGGCGCCACCGCGTTGGTGCCGTTGTCGACCGAGATGACGAGTTTGTGGCCGCCCTTCTTGATGGCTTCCACGCTGGCGCGCGAGAAGCTGTAGCCATCGACGCGGGCCGGGATGAACGGCTTGCTGCTCGCCGACAGCAGCGAAAAGAACTTGTGCAACAGCACGGTGCCGGTGATGCCGTCGACGTCGTAATCGCCGTGGATCAGGATCGACTCGCCGGCGCGCAGGGCCACGCGGATGCGATCGACGGCTTTCTTCATGTCGCGGAACGTGAACGGGTCATGCAGCGAACCCAGTTCTGGCCGCAAGTAGCTCTTCGCCCGTTCGGGCGAATCGATGCCGCGGGCAAGCAGAACGCGGACCAGCAGGTCTGGTAGGCCCAGGGTTCGCGCCAGTGCGCGCTCCCGAGGATCCGGCTCGGGCGTCTTCAGTGCGGCGCGCTGCATGCGAGGTGCGGTATGGTAGCGAGCTACTTCGTGATGCCTAGAACCGACTCCGACCGTTCGGCGGCGCTACGACAGCTGCCGCCTGTCGACCAGATCCTGCGTGTGGAAGCGCTCGCGGCATGGCCGCGGCCAGTGCTCGCTCGCGTTGCTCGAGCTTGGCTCGAGGAACTGCGCGGCGCGGTGTTGGCGGGTTCGCTCGATGCGGCAGCGGTCGCCGCCCAGAGCGCGCCGTCGGCGTTGGTCGCGACCATGGCGCAGCGCTGCGCGGCAAGCAGTCGCCCGCGCCACGAACGGGTCTACAACGCCACCGGCGTCGTGCTGCATACCGGCATCGGCCGCGCCCCGCTGCCGGCGGCGGCGGTGGCGGCGATCGTCGACGCGGCGGGTTACGCGATCGTCGAAGTGGATCCGACGACGGGCGAACGCGACCAACGCGAACTTGGCGTCAGCGCGTTGCTGCGCGCGATCACTGGCGCGGGTGGGGCTCTGGTCGTCAACAACAACGCCGCCGCCACGACCTTGATGCTGGCCGCCTTGACGGCGGGGCGCGAGGTCGTGATCTCGCGCGGCGAGCTGGTCGAGATCGGCGGTGGCTTCCGCATTCCTGACGTGATGCGGCGGGCGGGTTGCACGATGGTGGAGGTCGGCGCCACCAACAAGACGCACCTGCGCGACTTCACTGAGGTCACGCGCGAGGCGACGGTTGCCTACTTGAAGGTGCATCCAAGCAACTTCCGCATCGAGGGCTTTGCGGGCACGCCGTCGGTCGCCGAACTGGTTGCGCACGCCAAGGACAAGAACCTGCTGGTGCTCGATGACCTTGGTTCTGGCCTGCTGTGGCGCGCTGCGATCGCCGGCCTCGCCGACGAACCGCGTGTTGCCGACAGCCTCGATGCGGGCGCGCACGTGACGTGCTTCTCGGGTGACAAACTGCTCGGTGGTCCGCAGTGCGGCATCTTGTTGGGCGCGCCGGATCTCATCGCGAAGTGCCGCGCCAACCCGCTCTACCGCGCCCTGCGCTGCGACAAGCTGACGTTGGCTGCCCTCGAAGCCACGTTGCGCATCTACCACGATGGCGAGCCGCTGAAGGACGTGCCAACGTTGCGCATGCTGGCGGCGACACCGGCCGAGTTGCGTTCGCGCAGTGAGGCGTTGGCGAAGTTGTTGGCGGCGAACGGTGCCACCGTCATCGCCAGCGATTCGTTCGCAGGCTCTGGCGCCAACCCGGCGCGACCGCTGCCGAGCTTTGCGGTGGCGCTGCCCGGCGGGGATGTGCAGTGCGATGCGCTGCGGGCCGTGCGCCCCGTCGCGGTGTTCGCGCGCGTCGCCGACGGGCGGGTGCTGCTCGATGCGCGCACGCTGCTCTGCGAAGACTTGGAAAGGGTCGCCGCCGCCGTGCGCGCGGCGCTCGCCGGAAGCAAACCATGACCGATACCACTGACAAGCGTCTGACGCGCTACGCCTCTGGCTCGGGTTGAGCCGCCAAGCTGCCACCGGGGAGCCTCGGGCAGGTTCTCCAAAAGCTGGGTCCGATCGAACATCCTGATCTGCTCGCGGGACACCGCGGCTTCGAGGATGCCGGCATCTTCCGTCTCGATAGCGAACGCGCGCTCGTACAGACGGTCGACTTCTTTCCGCCGATGGTCGACGACCCGCGCTGGTTTGGTCGCATCGCGGCCGCCAATTCCCTGTCGGATGTGTACGCGATGGGTGGCAAGCCGCTGACGGTGCTGAACATCGTTGGCTGGCCGCGCGACCTCGATATCGAGCTGCTCGGGGAAGTGCTCGCGGGGGGCCTCGAGAAGACGAAGGAAGCCGGGGCCGTGCTGTGCGGTGGGCACTCGGTGATGGACCACGAGATCAAGTTTGGGCTGTCGGTGACGGGGCTCGTGCATCCGCAGCGCTTCTGGCCCAACGGCGGCGCTCGACTCGGCGATGTGTTGGTGCTGACGAAGCCGCTCGGCATCGGTCCCGCGACGACCGCGATCAAACGCGAGCTGGCGACGCCGCAGTTGATCGCGGCCGCGATGGCGCAGATGGCGACGCTCAACAAGGCGGCGTGTGAAGCGGTGCGCGACCTCGACGTGCACGGGGCAACGGACGTCACCGGTTTTGGCCTGATCGGCCACGCTTGTGAAATGGCCGAAGGGGCTGGGCTGTCGCTGCAGCTGCAGGCGAGCGCGCTGCCGATCCTGGCTGGCGTGCTCGATGTCGTGCGCGCTGGCGTGCTTTCCGGCGGCTGTAGTCGCGGCAAGGCGCACTACGGCCCGCGCGTTCACATCGCGGCGACGGTTGACGCGGCCGTGGGCGATTTGGTGTTCGACGCCGAGACGTCAGGCGGGCTGCTGCTGGCGGTCGCCGAAGCCCAAGCGGACAAGGTCGTGCAGCGCTTGCGCGAGGCGGGGGCACCGAGCCACGCGCTGATCGGCCGGTTTGCCGCGGCGGTCGCTGGTGGGCCGGTGTTGACGCTGCGCTGACGGGTTGGCGTCGGTCGTTCAGCGACCGAGCAACTTCTTCTGCGCGTCCGTGAGCGGCGGCGCCTGCTTCTTGCCGTGCTCGGAGAGACGCAGCGTGACGTCATTCACCGAAAGCTTCTTGCGCGCGCGCTTGGGCAAGCCGTTCTCATAGACCAATGGCGCATCCTTCTTGGCGTCTTCTGCCTCGACGTCCTCTTCCTCCTCGTCCGCCTCGTTGCCGCCCGCGCGCACGGCGCCGCCTTGCACGAGGACCATGCCAGCACCACCCATTTGCGCCTCTTTAGCCCAGCCGCGGAAGTGCAATTGGTGGATGAGGTTGGTCGCTGGATCGAGGTGGATGGCGAGGTCGATGGTGGCATTGGGCGCCGCGGCCGGCGGGCGATTGGCGGCGCCGCCACCCATCGCTGCAAACCGCATGATGCGGCCGCCACCTGGACTCGCCGCGGTGATGGCCTCGGGCAGCAGGCCGATCCAAATCGCTTCACTCACCTGCTCGGCGGAGAGCGTCAGGGAGATGACTTCGACCGGACGATCGTCCAACGACCCGACCGAACGGTTGGTGACGGCCAGGTCCCAGGCCGCGAGTTGCTGGAGCAAGAGAGCCACGTCGGGCACGTAGGCCACCGGGTTGCCATCGGCAAAGCGACCCGTGCGCAGTCGCCAGTCGTTCTTCGCGTCCTTGGCCAGCATGCGGCGGCCGACGACCAGCAATTCGTCTTCGTTGTCACCCGTCCAGGCCACGTGCGTGAGATCCTGGTGCCAGGAGCCGCTGGTTTCCCCCGACGCCACGCTGCCCATCATGGCTGCGAACGGGTCATT
>CANEYR010000169.1 GCA_947444055.1 Planctomycetota bacterium | reverse complement strand
TACTTACGGCGTGCTCAGGGGCGTTTGGAGCGCGAGGACTTTGCGACGGCGATCGAGCTGTTGCAGCAAGTAGTCGAAGGGCGCACGAGCGAGGTGGTGGAGACGAAGCCTGAGGGCGGAACGCCGACCGGTGAGACCCCGCGAATCCCAGAGTTGACGCCGCAACCGGCGCCAGAGGCGGCGCCGCGGCAACTCGTCGGGCAGCGAGTCGGCCCCGGTGGTGCTGCCGGGCAGAAACCCGAAGCCAAGCAGCCGGAACTCGACGCCCGCAACTCGGTGTTCAGCCAAGACGGGCGTCTCTACCGACCAGTGCGCCGGTTGTGCCACGAGATGCTCGCCCGCATGCCGACGGTGGGACTCGAGATCTACCGCGCCAACCATGAAGTGGCAGCCGACGAACTGTTGCAGGCGGCCCTGCAAGACGGCTCGCTGGTCGCCCTCGAACAGGTTTCCAACCGCTACTTCATCACGATGCCAGCCGGCCGGGCGATGGCGCTGTTGGCGGATCGCCTGATGCACGAAGGGCGTTACCGCGCGGCGGTGCTTGTGCTCAGGGACCTGCTCGACATCTATCCCGTCGACAACCGCAAACGCCTCGGCATCAGCGACGTGTGGTGCCACTTCAAGATCGCCCTTTGCCTGCGCCTCGCGGGCGAGGCCCAAACGGCGCACGAGGCGGTGGTGGCGCTGGCGGCCAAGGCACCAGAAGAATCCCTGCGCGTGCTCGGCGAACTGCACGCCGTGAAGGACCTGCCAGCCGATGCGCTGTTTGCGCGCGATGTCGCCGCGGTCGCGTCGCTGACGGGAATCGCCAAGGCGTCGTTCGTGGAGCAACCAGACGGCGACCTGCTCCCGCTGTGGCAGTTCCGCTTCCGCAATCCCGAGCCCTACAAAGAACCCAAGCCGACCAACAACGACCGCAACGTCTTCTCCTTCGACCAGGGCATGACGGCTGGCGTGATGCCGTTTGCCGGTCGCTATGGCCCAGCGACGTGGGTGACCTTTGCCGGCGCCGATGCGAACGGCTTGCCGCAGGCGCTGTTCCTCGAGCACTTCCGGCTGCGCGTTGCGGACGCCACGTCGGGGCTCTTGCTCGCGCAGGGCGACCGCACTGACGAACCGCCGCCGCCGCGCGAGCAGCACCCGCGCGTGCGCGTCGCCGCCAGTGACTTCGCGTTGCTGCGGACGGTCGATGATGGGGAACGGCGCTACGTGATGGTTGGCCATCCGCGCGCGACTACGTCCAGCGTCGAACCGCTCAAGTCGAGCGAACTGGTGGCGTATCGCGCCGACACGACGCAGGTGGTGTGGTCGTCGACGCAGTGGGGCGACGGCGAAGCCGGGTTGCGTGACGTCACGTTCCTGGCCGCCCCGACGGTGTTCGGCGAACGCCTGTTGTTGCCCTCGTTGCGCAAAGGGCGCTACTCACTCGAATGCCTCGAACGCCAGACCGGGCGACCGCTGTGGAATGCGCAGTTGCACGGCGGCGGCACCAAGTTCTTCAAGGCGCCTGGTTGCCAAGTGGTGGTGTTGGGTGGCGTCGCCTTCGTCGCGACCAACGCCGGCTGCATCGCGTCGGTGGATGCGTTCACTGGCGACCTGCGGTGGATTCGTCGCTACGAGCGCCAGGATCCGCTGCGCAAGCACGCCAAGGTCAAGCGGGCGTCGCGCGACCAAGACATGATGGGTTTCCAGGGCCAGTTCTTGCAGGACGAGCTGCCTGGCTTTCACCCCAACGACTTGATCGTGCAGAACGGTCTCGTCATCGCCGCCCCGTGCGACAGCAACATGCTGCTGTGCCTCGATGGGGCGACGGGCGAGCCGCACTGGATGCTCGATGCGACCACGCGCTACGCGCCGTATGGCACTCTGCGCGGGCTGATCGGATGCATTGGCGACGACCTGTTTGCGACGTCGGACACGCATGTTGTCGCCATCGGCGCCAGCGGTGGCCTCGTCAAGTGGGCGCGCGAGCTGCCGGCGTGGAACGGACCGAAGCACTCCGGGCGCGGCCGCGGCACCATCGCTGGCAACCGCGTGCTCATTCCTGGTGAACGCGAAGTGTTGGTGTTTGGTAGCGATGGCGAGCTCGTGCGCCGCTTGCCGTTGCCGGCGTTCGATGCGAGTCGCGAGCCACTTGCGGGCTCCTCGACGCTGGTGGCGCATGGGCCGTTCTTGGCGATTGGTTACCAAGGCGGCGTCGAAGTGTTCAGTTCGGCGGCCGCTTTGCGGCAACTGGCTGACACCGTGGCGGACACCCGCCGCAAGTGCGAACTGTTGGTGCGCGCTGGCGCCCACGACACCGCCGTCGAGTTGTTGACGGCAGCGATGCGGGCGACGAACGAGGCTGGCATGCGACGTGCGCTTGGCGCCGACTTGTTGGCGATTGCCCGCGAGCGTGCAGAAGCCGTCGCTACGCAAGGTGACGTCACCGCTTCGCTGCAACTGCTCGACAGCTTGGCCGATCTGCTGCGCGACCCGGAAGTGCGCCTCGCGTGGCATCTGGTGCGCGTCGAGATCTGCAAAGAGCACGGCGACCTGCGTGGGCACGAGCAAGAACAGAATCGTTTGTACGCCTACATGGAGGGCAAGGGATGAAGCGCCTTCTCGCGGTTACCACTCTGCTGTTCGCGGTGACCGCGACCCTGCCTGCCCAAGACGGTGTCTATCCGCCGGGCGTCACCAAGGAGATTCAGGAATCGATTGAGCGCGGCCTCGAGTGGCTGTCGCGCAATCAGAGCAACGACGGTTGCTGGCGCAATTCGGGCGGCTACGGCAGTTATCCCTCGGCGATGACCGGCCTCGCCGGCATGGCGTTGGTCGCTGGCGGCCACACGCCGACGCGAGGTCGCTACTACGAGAACGTGCGCCGCGCGGTGGCCTTCTTGCGCAAGCACGCCGATAGCAACACCGGCGTCATCTCGGTGCCCGCCGAAGACGGGCGCAGCATGTATGGCCATGGCTTCGCGACGCTGTTCTTGGCGTCGGTGTTTGGCATGGAAGAAGAAGTGCGCGAGCAAGAGAAGTTGAAGCGCGTGCTCGACAAGGCGGTCGGCTTGATCACGGCGGCGCAGTCGTCGGCAGGCGGTTGGATCTACACCCCGGATTCCAACAGTGACGAAGGCAGCGTCACGGTGACGCAGATCCAAGCGCTGCGCGCCTGCCGCATGTCCGGCATCGTGGTCGACAAGAAGACCGTCGATCGCGCCGTCGACTACATCAAGAAATGCCAGAACGCCGACGGCAGCATTCGCTACAGCCTCAACTCTGGCGGCGACGGGCGACCGGCCATCACCGCGGCGGGCGTCGCCGTGCTCTACAACGCCGGCATGTACGACGACCAGCCATTCGTCGACAAGGCCGTGCAGTACTGCAAGAAGCAGATCCAGATCACGGTCGATAACACCGGGCACCACTTCTACACGCATCTCTACTGGGGTCAGGCGCTCTACCAACGCGGCGGCCAGGACTGGAGCGACTACTTCGCGAAGAAGGCCGCGTGGCTGCTGCGCCAACAGAAGAAGGATGGCAGTTGGGATGGTGACGGCGTCGGGTCGGTCTACGGCACTGCGATCGCGCTGACGATCCTGCAGCTGCCTTACGCCTACGCCCCGATCTACCAGCGGTGATGAGTGCGATGCCACGCTTCGTCTTGATCGCGGCGATGTCGATGCTGGCGCTCGTGTCGTTAGCGGCGCAAGCCGGCGTCTATCCAGCTGGCGTCACCGGCGAGATCCAAGCAGCGATCGACCGCGGCCAAGCGTGGCTCGCGAGCAACCAGGGCGCCGATGGCAGTTGGCGCCATGCTGGCGGTCTCGGCACGTATCCCGTCGCGATGACCGGCCTCGGCGGCATGGCGTTGCTCGCCGGCGGTTCGACGCCAACCCGCGGCAAGCACTACCACGCTGTGCGCACCGCCGTGGCGTTCCTGCAGAAGAACGTCGACCCGCAAACCGGCTTGATCGCGGTGCCGCGCGACGAGCACCACTCGATGTTTGGGCATGGCTTTGCGACGCTGTTCTTGGCTTCCGTGTTCGGCATGGAAGAAGACGGGCGCCAGCAAGCTCAGCTCAAGTCGGGGCTCGACCGCGCCATTCGCCTGATTCAGTCGTCACAGTCGTCGGCGGGCGGATGGCTCTACACGCCAGATGCCAATGACGATGAAGGCAGTGTCACCGTCACCCAGGTGCAAGCGCTGCGCGCGTGCCGCATGGCGGGACTGCTGGTCAGCAAGACCACGATCGATCGCGCCGTGACGTACCTGCGGCGCTGCCAAGGTCCCGACGGTGGCATTCGCTACAAGCTGAATGGCAGCCCGGAGAGTCGGCCGGCGATCACGGCGGCTGGCGTCAGCGTGCTCTACAACGCGGGCCTCTACGAAGAAGAGGCGTTCGTCGAGAAGGCGGTGCAGTTCTGCAAGAAGCACCTGCAAGTGGCCAGTGACACCACGGGGCACCACTTCTACGCGCAGCATTACTGGAGCCAGGCGCTGTGGCATCGCGGCGGCGGCGACTGGTCCGATCACTACGCGCGGCTGTCGCACTGGCTGCTGCAGACGCAGAAGACCGATGGCAGTTGGGATGGTGATGGGGTGGGGCCGGTCTACGGCACTGCACTCGCGCTAACGATGCTGCAGTTGCCGTTCGCCTACGTTCCCATCTACCAGCGGTGATTTGGTGATGCTCGCAATCGCGTTCCTAAATCCGCTGCTGCTTTGGGCTGTGCCGCTGTGCGCCGTGCCCATCGTCATCCACTTGCTCAACCGTCGGCGCTTCCACAAGGTGCCGTGGGCGGCGATGGTGTTCTTGCTCGCCGCGATGAAGCGCAATCGCAAGCGACTGCGCATGGAGCAGTGGCTCGTGCTGTTGCTGCGCACGCTCGCGGTGTTGTTGCTGGTGGCGCTGGTCAGTCGCCCACAACTCGGCGGCGGCGGGTTGCTCAGTTCGAAGATCCACCACGTCGTCGTGCTCGACGACAGTGCGTCGATGACGCAGCGCAGCGGCAGCACGACGCTGTTCGTGAAGGCGCAGGACCGCGTGCGCACGCTCGTCGACGATTTGGCGCAGCGGCGCGGCGGCGACCTGTTCTCGTTGGTGCGCACGAGTCGGGCAGGCCAGCCAGACCTGTGGAGCCAGCGCGTCGGACCAGAACTCGGCAAGCGCGTCGCCACGATGCTGAAAGAGCTCACGGTCGGCCATGGCGCTCCTGACTTTGGCGCGTCGCTGCAAGCAACCGTGAAGCGCTCGGCCGAAGTGCAAGACGCCGCTCGCACCCAGTTCTATGTGGTCGGCGATGGGCGCGCGCACGATTGGGCGACCGACGACGACAAGCCGCGGCCCTCGTTGCTGGCGGCCCTGCATGGGTTGCGGCCAGACAAGGACCACGTCACTGTGCTCGGAGCGGCGGGACCGCACGCCAACCTGGCGGTGGTGGAAGTGCGCCTCGTCGATCGCTTGGCGGTGGCGGCGGTGCCAACCACGCTCGCCATCGACGTGCAAAACCTCGGGCTCGATCCGACGACGCCAACGATGGTCGCGGTCGAAGTCGACGGCCAG
This sequence comes from Planctomycetota bacterium, assembly GCA_947444055.1. Classification (GTDB taxonomy): domain Bacteria; phylum Planctomycetota; class UBA1135; order UBA1135; family UBA2386; genus UBA2386. The sequence continues at coordinate 2,293 of CANEYR010000169.1, read as the reverse complement.
AGCCGGGTGGTGCTGACGGTGCCGCAGTTGGCGCCAGGCGAACGCGTGGCGCTGCCGATCGGCCACACGTTCCATCAGGCTGGCCCGCATCGCATCGAGGCCCAGCTCGAACCGACGGAAGCCTTCCCACTCGATGATCGCCGCACCTTGGCGATCGATGTGCGCGACAAGAGCCGCGTGCTGTTGGTCGACGGCCAACCCGACGAGGACAACGGCGAGACGTTCTTCCTGCAGGCCGCGATGGAGATGGTCGAGTCCGGCATCGAGCCGCAGGTCGTCAGCGACCAAGTGCTCGAAGAGACCGACCTGAAGTCGTTCGACTTGATCTGGCTGTGCAACGTGCAGTCGATGTCGGTGGCCACGAGCAAGCGGCTCGAAGAGTACGTGGCAGGCGGTGGTGGCCTCGCGATCTGGTGTGGGCCGCTGGTCGACGCCGCCCGCTACAACGACCTGCTGTGGCGTGAAGGCAAGGGCATCCTGCCGTTGCCGCTCGGCGAAGTCGGCGGCGACCCGGATCGGCCTGAGCGGGCCGTGCTGACGCAGAAGGACCACCCTATTTGCGACGGCATGAGCGAAGTGCTCGACCTGCTGTTCGGCAACGTGGTGTTGGTCAAGCGCTGGCTGCAGATCAGCGAGGAAGGCAATCGCGGCGCCACCGTCGTGGCGCGCATCAAGGATGCGGAAGGCCCGCCGTTGCTGGTCACGCGCACGTTCGGCAGTGGCGGTGGCGAAGTCGCGTTGTTCGCGGTCACCGCCGACAAGTTCTGGTGCAATCTGCCGAGCACCGATTTGTTCGTGGTCGTCGTCAACCAACTGCATCGCGCGAGTGCGCGTCGCCACGACGTCAGCGGCCAAAACCTGCTGCCTGACGGCTCGTATCAGCTGACACTCGACGCCGGCGCCTATCGCTCCGACGTCACGCTGCGCGCGCTGGTCGGCGATGACGAACGCACGTTCACGGCGGTCGAAGGCAAGCCGCCCGAACCGGCTTCGCTGACCGTGCCAATGAACGAACTGCGGGCGCTGTCGGCCTACGAGGTCGAGTTGTCGCGCCACGATGGTGTGGCCGACAAACGTCTGCTGGCGCGCAACGCCCCGATTGCCGAGAGTCGGCTGGTTGGGTTTGCCGACACGGCGTTCACGCGGCTCTACCCGCAAGAACTGCACAATCGCGTGACGTTCGTGCGCGATGAGTCGGCGCAAGGCAACGATGGCGGAGAAGGCGAAGTGTGGCCGCTGCTGGCGACCCTGCTGCTGATCGGCTTGCTCGCGGAGTCGCTGTTGGCGTGGAGGTTCGGCCGCCGCTGAGGCCGTAGACAACATGGACGAACTACTCCGCTGGCTAGCCGCATGGCGCGGCATCGATCCCGAACCGGGCACCGAGCTGCAGTTTGAGCTCGCCAACTTCCCGACCGGCGGGCTCGGCATGCTCGTCTTGATGGGCTGCGCGCTGGTTGTGGTGCTCGTTGCCTTCGTCTATCGCCGCGATGGCAAGCAACTGTCGCTCGGCCAACGCATCACGCTGGCGACCTTGCGCACGCTCGCCGTGCTCGCCGTCGTGCTGCTGTTGCTCGAACCCAACCTCGTCAGCGTCAAGCGCGAGACGCGCCCTGGCCACACCATCCTGCTGGTGGACACCTCGCAGTCGATGACCCATGTCGATGCTTGGCGGCGCGAGGAAGTGCAGGCGATCGCGACTGGCTGGAAGATGCTCGGCATCACCGAGATGACCGCTGCGCCGCGCCTCGATTTGGTGAAGGCCTTGTTGGCGCATGGCGGTGGCGAACTGGTGGCGAAGCTCGCCGCCAAGAACCAGGTGCAGCTCTACAGCTTTGCCGGCAACGTCGACCAACTGCCGCTGCTGCCGCCGTCCGCACCCAAGCTCGGGCCCGATGGCAAACCGTTGCCGGTCGATGCGAATGCGCCACCGCCAGTGCCGCGGCTCGACCTCACCAAGGTGACGGCGGATGGCCGCGCGTCGAACCTCGGTGGGGCGTTGCGCACCGCCCTCGACCGCAGCCGTTCGTCGGAGATCGCCGCGGTGGTGTTCGTGACCGATGGTCGGCGCAACGCCGGCCCGCAGGCGGCCGAGATCGCCCGCCTGCTCAACCAACGCAAGATCCCACACACGTTCGTGCTCGGCGTCGGCGATCCATCCGAGACGCAGACCGTGCAGCTCGCGCGCTTCGAAGCGCCAGCGAAGGTGTTTCAGCGCGACCCGTTCGAGATGAAGGCGACGGTGACGGCGCAGGGCTACGACAGTCTCACGGTCACGGCGCGGCTCGTGCGCGTC
>CANEYR010000168.1 GCA_947444055.1 Planctomycetota bacterium | reverse complement strand
AACGGGCAGCGGAACTGCCGGCGCTGATACAAACGGCAAAGGCGGACCGCGACCTGATTCTGAGCGATGCCCGCAGCCTGTTCGATGCGTGGCTGGCCACGGCGACCGTCGACCGATGGGAACAAGAACTGGCGCAGGATGGCGCGCCATCGCAGCGGCTGCCACTGATCGGGTCGACGACCGATAAGGCGCCGGACGGCCCCGCCGACGCCACGGTGGTGGCGACGGCTGCTGCCCCGTCTGTAGTTTGGGATCTCAGTGGACCGTTTGGTCCGGCGGCGAAAGCGAATGCTTGGCTCGAGTTCACTGGCCCAACCACGCTTGGCGCATTCGAGCACGACCAGCCCGGTTCGGTCAGCTGCTGGGTGAAGGTGGCCAAGGACGCGCCTGAGGGAGAGATTTTCGGGCGCATGGACAAGGCCGCCGGTTGCCGTGGTTGGAATCTGTGGCTGCAGGGCGATGAGTTCGCCACGCACCTGATCCACCATTGGCCGGACCACGCCTTAAAGGTCCGCACCAAGGGCGGCCAGGTGAAGCGAGACACCTGGCAGCATGTGTGCATCACGTATGACGGATCGCGGCAGGCGACCGGACTGCGCATCTATGTTGGGGGGCGCTACGGCGAGGTCGATGTCGACCAGGACACATTGCAGGGCACGATCCGAACAGCGGCGCCCTTCGATCTCGCTCGAGCTGGGATTTTCACATTCAGTGTGTCCCAGTTGTTCGTGACCTCTGTGGGTGGCCCCGCGGGATACACGAAGTGCGCCGACGAGGGCGGCAGCTTCGAGCTGGCTGAGCCAAGCGATGTGGCCTACGGCGCCAACGGGAAGTTCAAGTTCCTCGCCAACCAGTCGGGCACGATCACCTTCGATAACAAAACCTTTGGGGACCCGATTGCCGGGGTGGGCAAAGCCGGCTATCGCAAATCGGGGCCCGTCGTCAGGGACCTCGCCAGCATGGTGTCACTGCAGCAGATCCGATTTTACGATCGGTTGATCCCGGCGGACGCAGTCGCTCGCCAGGCAGTTTGCATGACGGTGCGAGCGTTGCTCGCCATCGCACCGGAGCAGCGCGACCCCAAGACCGTCGAGCAACTGTTCGGCGTGCTACATGACGCGAATGCGGCGTTGTTGGCGGCGAACGGCAGATTGAAGACTCTGGAAGCGGAGTCCGAGGCGCTGGACAAACGTTCCGCCGTGACCCATGTCCAGCAGGAGAAGGGCGACAAGGCGATGGCGTTCGTTCTGCTGCGGGGGGAGTACGACAAACACGGCGAGCAGGTCGAGCCGGGAGTGTTCCACGCGCTACATCCTCAATCCCCGGATGCGCCGAAGAACCGTCTCGGGCTCGCGCAATGGCTGGTGTCGCGCGACAACGTCTTGACGCCACGAGTGATCGTCAACCGTCTATGGCAGGAGATTTTCGGAGTTGGCCTCGTCAAGACTAGCGAGGACTTTGGCGTCATGGGCGAGGCTCCGTCCCATCCCGAACTGCTTGACTGGCTGGCGACCGAGTTCCGCTCGGATTGGGACTACCAGCGGATGCTCAAGCTGATCGTCACGTCCGCGACCTACCGGCAGGCGGCCATCGCCACGCCCGCGCATCTCGAAGTGGACCCTGGCAACCGCCTGCTGGCGCGCGGGCCGCGGTTCCGGATGGATGCAGAGGTCATTCGGGACTACGCGCTCTGCGTGAGCGGCTTGTTGGTGTCGACCGTGGGGGGGGCAAGCGTGAAGCCCTACCAGCCCGAAGGAGTGTGGGAGGCGGTGGGCATGCGCGAGAGCAACACCAAGCTGTACGTGCCGGAACACGGCGCGTCCCTTTACCGGCGCAGCATGTATTCGTTCTGGAAGCGCATGGCGCCGCCTGCCGCGATGGAGATCCTGAATGCCACCAATCGCGAGACCTCGTGCCTGCGGCGTGAGCGGACCAACACGCCGCTGCAGGCGTTAGTGACGCTGAACGATCCGCAGTTCGTCGAAGCCGCCCGCGTGTTGGCAGAGCGGGTGTTGCATCTGCCCGCGGACCAGCGCGTGGCCGAGGCCGGTCGCAGGACGCTGTTGCGGCCCTTCACCGCTGCAGAACTGCCCATCGTGCGCGACAGCCATGCCCGGCTGCTTGCGTACTACAGTGCGCATGGCGAGCACGCCAAGGCCTTGCTCACGGTGGGTGAGCACAAGTCGGACGGCAACCTGCACCCAGCGGAGCTCGCGGCCATGACCATGTTGTGCAATGAACTCCTGAACCTCGACGAGGTCTTGAACAAATGATCTCTATTAGTGATATGCCCGACGGGGATCGAAGGTCGGAATGGTGGGCACTGCACAGTCGCCGCGCTTGGCTCGGGCGCAGCATGGGCGTGCTCGGTGGTGCTGCCGTGGCATCGTTGCTCGGTGCCTCCGGTGGCCGCGGGGCCGCCGCGGGATCGCTGGTGGTTCAAGACCCGCCGGGCCCGCATTTTGTGCCCAAGGCGAAGCACGTCATCTACCTGCACATGGTCGGCGGGCCATCGCAGATCGACCTGTTCGATCACAAGCCGCAGTTGCAGGAGTGGTACGACAAGGAACTGCCTGAATCGGTCCGCGCCGGCCAGCGCCTGACGACCATGACTTCCGGACAGACGCGGTTCCCCATCGCACCGTCGAAGTTCACGTTCACCCGGCGCGGCAAGTGCGGGATGTGGATGAACGACCTGTTGCCGCATCTCGGCCGGGCGGCTGACGACATCTGCTGGATGCGTTCGCTGCACACCGAAGCGATCAACCACGAGCCCGCGATGAGCCAGATGCAGACGGGCAACCAGGTCACCGGGCGTCCATGCCTTGGCGCGTGGACCTCCTACGGTCTCGGCTCGTTGAACCAGAACCTGCCGACGTTCGTCGTGATGGTGGCAACACCCTCGAACCGCGAGCAGGAGCAGGCGATCTCTGGTCGGGTGTGGTCGTCGGGCTATCTGCCAGGCATGCACGCCGGCGTGTCGTTCCGCGCCCAGGGCGATCCCATTCTGTTTATCAACAATCCTGCCGGCGTCAGCGGCGAGGCGCGCCGCATCACTCTGGATGGCATTGCGCGAATGAATCAGATCGCGGCCAAGGAGTTCGGGGATCCCGAGACCGAGACCCGCAGCGGGCAATACGAGATGGCCTATCGCATGCAATCCAGCGTGCCAGAATTGACCGCCATCGATAAGGAGCCAGCCAGCACGTATGCGCTGTATGGGGAGGACGCCAGGAAGCCTGGCACTTTCGCCAACTCCGCCCTGATGGCACGCCGACTGGTGGAGCGTGGCGTTCGCTTCGTGCAGGTCTATCACAACAACTGGGACCACCACGGCAACGTGGCCGGCCGCATGCCGAGCCAGTGCAAGGATGTTGACCAGGCCTGCGGCGGGCTGATCGCCGATCTGAAGCAACGCGGCATGCTCGACGACACCCTAGTCATCTGGGGTGGTGAGTTCGGCCGGACCGTCTACTCACAAGGCGGTGTGTCGAAGGACAACTACGGGCGGGATCATCATCCGCGCTGTTTCACCATGTGGATGGCGGGCGGTGGAGTGAAGGCCGGGCACATCCACGGCGAGACCGATGATTTCAGCTACAACATCATCCGGGATCCGATCCACATCCGCGATTTCCACGCCACCATCCTGCACCAGCTCGGTTTCGACCACCAACGTCTGGCCTATCGCTACCAGGGGCTCGATTCGCGCCTGACCGGCGTGGAGCAGGCCGAAGTCATCAAGGCGCTGCTGGCCTGACGTTCACCGCCGTCCCGCCAGCACGGTGTGAGTTCGACGATGTCGTTCGTTTGCGAACCGAACGCACTGTTCGGGTTGCTGCTACCGCCGCTGGCGTTCAGTCGCCGACGAGGTACGTGAGCCCCGGCGTGAAGGCGATGCCATGCGAGGCGCCGCTATCGATCACCACCGCTTGCATGTGCACTTCGAACCCGCACAACATCGGGTCGTTGGGGATGCCGAACGCGACCTGCGCGCCGTTTCCCTCTCATGCTCGCCACACTCTTCCTCACACTCTTGTTGCCGCAGACGCCCGCGGTGACCGCCGTCCCTGAAGTTCTGCCTGCCAGCAAGTGCGCGCCGCTGAACGAACCGCCGTGTTCGTACGTGCTCTCGCAGCATGCCAAGGCGCTGGTCAAACCCGATGACCGCGCCGTCGCGTGGATTCGCGGCAAACACAATGGCGGCGCCATTCCGTGGCGCCACTTCCTCGCCGGGCCGCGCGTCATCAACGACACCTACGGCCTGTTCTTCTATGACCCGGAAGGTGGCTATGTCGCCGCCTACGAGAAGGCGTATGGCTACGAACTGCACGGCTGGCGGCGCGGCGTCATGGTGGTGCGGCATACCGACGGCACGCTGTTCTCGGCGTTGACCGGCGAAGCGTTCGCGGGGCCGCGGCAAGGGCAGCGACTCAACCGCGTGCCCAACCTCTGCACGACGTGGGGCCATTGGTTGATGCTGCATCCGGAGTCGACGGCCTACGACCTCTTTGATGGCGCTAAGTATCCGGTGGTCGAACTGCCGACGACGCCCGATCCCGTGAGTGTGCAGAGTCGCGGTCCCGTCGATGCACGGTTGCCGGCGGAGGCGGAAGTGCTTGGCGTTCGCGTCGGCGCTGTCTACATGGCGTTTCCACTCGATGGCTTGCCGTCTAGAGCGGTGCTGCAGGACAAGGTCGGCGGCTTCACCATCGCGGTGCTCTGGCTCGCGTCGACGCACAGCGCGGTGGCGTTTCGCGCCGCCAAGGATGGCGCGCTGCTCGAGCTGGCGGTCGATCCCGTCGCTGCCGATGCTGACCCGTTCAAGGATCGCAACACGGGAACGCGCTGGTCGATGGCCGGTCGCGGCATCGATGGTCTGTTGCGCGGCCACGAGCTCGAATGGGTCGACGGTGTGCAATGCAAATGGTTCGCGTGGGTTGCCGAGCATCCGGAGACAGCCATCCATCAGCGCGCCGCGGCGGCCGCTAGCAAGTGACGTGCGCCCTTTCTTGATGTGGTTGGGTGGCGCGCTGCTGTCGGCATGCGCGACCTCGGAGCGAGCGACGGTCGAGGCGGCGTTTCATGGCGATCTGTTGCGCCCTGTGCACGTCGATGCCGCGCGCCTCGCGCGCGCGCGCGTCGAAGGTGCCGACACGATCGTGCTCGACTTGCACGATGCGTTGCCTGATGCGACGGCGACGGCGGCAGCAGCGGCCGTGCGGGCGGCGGGATTGCGACTTGGCTATTGGCTTGAGGTCGGGCGCAGCCCGGCGCTTGCCGCGGCGCATCCGCAGTGGCTTGCGAGTTTGCAGGGGCACACCGAGTGGCGCGGCCAGTTTCCTCAGCTAGGCAAGCCCGCTGCTGGGCAAGTGGTCAAGACGTGGCCGTGGGTGCCGGTTGCGTATGCGGAAGCGTTCGCGGCGCATCGCGAACGCATCGCGCAACAGCTTGCCATGTTGCCGCCAGCGGACTTCGTGTTCTTGAACGACCTGCAAGGTCCACCCGCGTCGTGTGGCTGCGGCAACGTGCTCTGCCGATGGGCGACGGACTACACGTTGCACGGGCGCTTGCCGCTGCGCGCGGCGACGCCACTTGGCCACGACGCCGGGGCGCGCTTCGTCGCCGCGGTGCAACTGCTGGCGCCAGCGAGCGAGGTGATTCCGGTGTGGGTCACCGAGTGCGAAGAGGCCGATACGGTGGCGGACGGTGCGTGCTGTGGCGTCGGTTGCTACACGGGCGCGTGCTGGCGTGAGTTCGATCGCCAATGGCAGGCTCTGCAAGAGGTGGCGCCGCGCATTGCGTTGTTGCTGCCCTACGAGGCGTTCGGGCGCGACTTGCCGCGCTACGGGACCAAGGCTGGTTGGGTGCGGTTTGCGATCGATCACCTGCGGGCACGTTCGCAGGCGCGCTACCCGCGTGAGATTGCACCGGGAGCGTTGATGGCGGTGCTGCAAGGCTGGGGCGACACCGTGTCGCCATCGGTGCAGCGTGCGCAGGCGGTGGCGGCGGGAGTGCGCGGCACGCTGGTCGCGCACGCTGCCATCGACCAGTCGTGGCGACCGCTGCTGGTGCAGGTCGAACCGAGCAACAGCACGACCGGCGCCAAGTAGCGCCCCGCAAGCTCAGCGAGCGAACGTGACCTCGACGGGCGGCGTGTCGATCTTGCCTTGCCACAGTTCCTTGTCAGAACCAAGCCACACCGACGCCTCGCTATGGAAGCGCACACCGATGCGGTGGACACCGGTCAGCTGCGAAGGCATCGTCGCGCCCTGGCGCCAGTAGTCGGCGAGGGCGACGAGGCTGCGTTCCCATCCAACTCGATGCGACAGATCGGACGAGTTGGCATCGGTGACGACGCCGAGTCGCGTTCGCTGTTGCCACGGTTCGCCGTCGACCATCAGGTCGAGGTGGAACGGTTGCGGGATCTTCGCGATCGTGGTGCCGGTGAGATTGCAGCGGCGCGCACGATCGGACTCGTTGCGCAGTTGCAGGGCGAACACCAATGGCCGCTTGCTAGTGGCTTGTTCGGTGTTGGTGACGATGCGGGCGCGCATGCCGTCGACGGGCGCGCTCCATTCGCCGACAACGCCGCGCACCGCAAAGCCCGTGGCAACGGACAGGGGTTCGGCAAACGTCAGGAAGCGTGAGTCGAGCGGCCCCGTGAACGAGCGCAGGGTGAAGCGAACGCGGTAGCCGCCGACCTGTTCGGGCATGCAGCCGTGGGCGCCACCGATCTGCACCGCACCGACGCGCCGCAGTCCCCACCAGAAGTCCTCGCGCACACCGTCGGCGTCGAGCGCCACCGTGACGATGGGGCTGATCGTCGGGTGGTCGATCTGCACGTCGACCAGTTCGACCGTGAGCTGCGAGGTGGCTTGCGTGAACGTGCCTTCGACGCGCGCGACTCGGCCGCGGCGCGGCCACCCATCGGGTCCGGTCACTTCGGCTTCTAGCACGAGCGGTAGCGTGGCCGGGTTGGCCTTGTCGGCGAAGATGCGGTCGGCGAGTTGCTCGTCCGTTTCGTTCGCCTGGCGCGCCACAATCTGGCACGGCGTCGTCGTCTTGCAGGTGCCCGTCAAGTGAAAGCGAATGCAGGAGAACAGGTCCCAGGCGGGGCTCGGCATCGACACCTGCCAATCGAGCCAAGCGTTGCTGGCGGCTTCGTCTTTGCTCGCCTGTGGCATGCGGCTGAGCACGACGAGCACGACAAGGGCGGCCGCCGCGATCAAGACGCTGCCGATGCCGCGCAGGGCAAGCCGACCGCGGTGCTGTTGCGGTGACGACGGTGGTGCGGAATCAGGGCGCTGCAAGGCCCATGCAAACTCTGCGCGCGCCGCCTGCAATAGGTGCACGCGGTGCTGCAGGGCGGCGTCCTGGCGCAGCGCCTTGGTAATCGCAGCCGTCGTGGCAGTCGGCAGTTCGCCGTCGAGCCACGCCACCAGCGTGGCATCATCTGGCATCTGTAGGTCGGTGGAGTTCATGCGTCGTCATCCAGGTTCTGCAGGCGCTCCGCCAGCCGCATGGTGGCGGCGGCAAGGCGCGACTTGATGGTGCCGAGGGGAAGTTCGAGCACGTCCGCGATGGCGGCGTAGTCGAGGCCTTCGATGCTGCGCAGCACGAGCACTTCGCGCAGCGGCGGTGACAACGCCTCGATCGCCGCATGCACACGTTGCTGTCGTTCCTTGGCGGCGAGGTTCGTGAACGGATCGCTCGCGAAGCCCGCGACCGCGGTCTCGTCGAGGTGAAGCTGCAATTCACTCGCTGCGGGTTCGCGTTGTTGCTGGCGGCGTTGGCGTTCTGCAAAACGCAGCAGGGTGCGCACGGCGATGCGATGAGCCCAGGTCGACGGGGCGGCGTCGCCGCGGAAGCTCGGCCACGCACGAGCTAGTTCATGAAAGGCCTCCTGCGCCCCGTCCGCGGCGTT
>CANEYR010000167.1 GCA_947444055.1 Planctomycetota bacterium | reverse complement strand
TTGTGTGGTCGCATGTTGCGCGATCGTCTGGCCGAGGTCGGGGTGCCAGTGGTGAGTGCGGAGCTGGCTGGCAAGGGCCACGTTGACTACGTGTGGGAACTGAGTGTGCCGGGCAATCGGGTGCTCGCCCAGATCGCGGCCTTCGTCCAAGAACCACCGCCAGCGCGCCTGCAGGCAGCGCCCGCTGGTGGGGTGCGACGCCAGCACGTTGTGCTCGGCGGTGACGTGCTGCCGATCGAAGTCGTGCAGTCGAGCCAGGTCGCGACGGCGAGTGTGATGTGGATCATCGACGAGGTCGGTGAACGGGCGGCGGCGGAACAGCTCGCCGAGGTGTTGGCACCGTTTGGGGTCGCGTTCGTGTTTGTGTCCGCACGCGATGCGTCGGCGGCGTCGTTGGCGACCACGTGGCAGCAACTGCGCCAACAAGCGAAGGCGCTCAGAGTGCCAGCCCCGTCGTTTGTCGGTGGACTGGCGCGCGGCGGCCTCACGGCGGCGACGCTGACGATGGGTGTGGCGGATGGATTGCGAGGTCGCATCGTGGTCGGGGCGGCGCTCGGGGCGCGCTCCATCCCCAAGGTGTGGCCCGGGGTTGCCGTTCCTGATCTCGCAGGCAACTTGTCAGCTGGGGCTGCCAAGCGGCCGGCTTTGCTGGTCGTGCAAGGCCAAGGCGATGACGAGACCCAGCGCGACGAATGCGTGCAGCTTGGCTCGCTGCTGCTGCAGCGCGCGGTCGAAGTGCACCTGGTCGAGGTGCCAAAGGTGACGACGGCGGCAGCACTCTTGCTCCTTGGCACCGCCGACGACGTGCTGTTGCCCCTGTTGCGTGCGTTCGTTCTGCCCTGATCAGCTGGCAGGGCCGACGGCGCGCCTCACCAGATGTCGGCGAGTGCGATCACCACACTTGGCAGGATCGCGAGGCGCAGCGAACGCTTGGCGACTAGCGGGGCAGCAAAGCGCTGGCCGTTGTGCACGAACTGGGTGATGGTCTTGCGGTCGCCGTCGACCAGCCATAGTTCGGGCGTGCCGGCGTGCTCGTAGCGACATCGCTTCTGCTGGCGATCGCGCGTCTTGTTGCCGGGCGACAGAATCTCGATGACCAGGTCTGGAGTGCCGAGCACGCGCGTTCGGGCGATGCGGTCGTAATGAGCTGGCAGAACGACGAGCAGGTCTGGACGCACAATGTCGTGGGCCAGTAATTCGCAGTCGAGGTCGCCAAACACGCGGCCGAGCCCTCGGCGTTGAATGCGCAGGAAGAGTTGGCACGACAGCGCTGCCTGAATGCCTTGATGAGGGCTGCCAGCGGAGGGACTCACGACGACGTCCCCGTCGAGGATCTCGTAGCGCCGCCCGTCGTCAGGCAACCGCAGGTAGTCGTTCCACGTGAGCTTGAGTGCAGGCATGAGGGTCGATCGCTGCATGGCATCGTAGGTTCTCCTTCCCCGTCAGCAACGGGTCCCCATCTGTGCCAAGAACGAGCCCCGCGGTGGCACTCTGCTGGCAAATCCTTGCGCTGGCTTCGTCGTCGCTTAGCGCTACACCATGCAGCGTCATGAGTGAGATCTCGACGAAGCCACCGAGTGGTATGCGCGACTTTCTGGCGGCCGATGTGGCGCGTCGCCGCCACGTGCTCGCCGTGGTGCAACGCGTCTACGAATCGTTCGGCTTCGTGCCGCTCGAGACGCCGACGATCGAGAACCTCACCACGCTGCTCGGCAAGTACGGGCCCGAAGGCGACCAGCTGCTGTACCGCATCCTGCACCGTCGCGAGAAGCTGCAGCGGGCGCTGGCGGCGGGCAACGCAACGGAGCTTGAGCTGTCCGACGAAGGGTTGCGCTACGACCTGACGGTGCCGCTGGCGCGCGTCGTTGCCAACTACCGCGACTTGCCGGCCTTCTACAAGCGCTACGCGATCCAGCCGGTGTGGCGCGCCGATCGTCCGGCGAAGGGGCGCTTTCGCGAGTTCTTCCAGTGCGACGTCGACATCACCGGCACGAAGTGCCTGCTCGCCGATGCCGAGGTCTGCGCGGCGGTGGCCCAGGTGCTGCGCGAACTCGGGTTCACCGACTTTCGCATCCTGCTCAATCACCGCGAACTGCTGCGGGCCCTCGTGGCCGAGGCCGGCATCGCGCCAGAGTCGGAAGGGTTGGCGCTGGTCGTGCTGGACAAGCTCGACAAGGTCGGCGTCGACGGCGTGCGCAAGGAACTTGGCGAGAAGGGCGTGCCGGTCGAACGCACCGATGCGTTGCTGGCGGTGCTCGATCGCTGCAAGCAGCCGGGGGCGTTGGCGGCGATGGCGGCAGGCGGTGGGCCGGCAGCACCTGGGGCGCAGGCCTTGGTGGAGTTGCTGGCGATTGCCGCCGACGGGCCGGCGGCGGCCCACCTCACTTTCGATCCGACGTTGGCGCGCGGTCTTTCGTACTACACCGGGCCGATCTTCGAAGTCGCTTGTGCGGGGCTCGCGGGTTCGATGGGCGGCGGCGGCCGCTACGACAACTTGATCGGCATGTTCAAGAAGCAGCCGGTGCCGGCGGTGGGGTTCTCGCTGGGGCTCGAGCGCGTGCTGCTGGTGATGGAAGAGCGTGGCCTGTTCCCGCCGCTTGGGGTGGGGCCGCAGGTGCTGTTGTGTCGCATGGCGGACGTGTCGGCCGCGGCGGCGGTGAAGGTGGCGACGGCGCTGCGCGCGCAGGGGTTGCGCGTCGAGGTCTTTGCCGACACGCCGCCGATGGGCAAGCAGCTCACGTATGCGAACACGCTGGGAGCTCCGTTCGCGGCGATCTTAGGCGCGGTCGAGATGGCGGCTGCAACGGTGACGCTGAAGGATTTGGCGAAGGGCGAGCAGGCGGCCGTGGCGATTGCTGATGCCGCCGCTTGGATCGCGGCCCGTTCCTGACGTGACGGCGCCCCAGTTTGACGGCGACTCAGTGCGCCGACAGCCACGTGCGGCCATGGCCCATCGACACATCGAGTGGCACCGACAAGGTCGCCGCGTTGACCATCGCGTCGCGCACCAGCCGCTGCACCTCGATCAGCTCCACCTCAGGCACGTCAAGCACGAGCTCGTCGTGCACTTGCAGCAACAGCTTCGCTTGTAGACCACGCGACGCCAACACCGCATGCACGGCCAGCATCGCGCGCTTCACGATGTCCGCGGCAGCACCTTGGATCGGGGTGTTGACCGCCATGTTCTCGGCGGCGATGCGCTGCATGGCGTTGGTTGAATCGATGTCGGCGAGCGGGCGCCGTCGGCCAAACATTGTCCACGCCGCCTTCTGTTCGCGCGCCGACTGCAACGAAGCGTCGAGGTAGCGCTTCACTCCGGGCAGCGCCCGAAAGTAGCTGTCGATGAACTTCTTCGCCTCCGGCGCCTTCATGCCGGTCTCGGCGGCGAGGCGCGAAGCGCCCATGCCGTACATCAAACCGTAGTTGATGATCTTCGCTTGGTTGCGCAGCTCCGGCGTCACCATGTTGGGCAGCAGGCCGTGCACGAGGGCGGCGGTGCGCGCATGAATGTCGTCGCCACGTTGGAACGCGTCGACCAGAGCCTTGTCGCCCGACGCATGCGCGAGGATGCGCAGCTCGATCTGGTTGTAGTCCGCCGACAGCAGCACCCAACCAGGGGCGCGCGCCACGAACGCCGCGCGCACCTTGCGTCCTTCCTCAGTGCGGATCGGAATGTTCTGCAGGTTGGGGTCCTCGGAACTGAGCCGTCCCGTCGCGGCGACCGCCTGATTAAACGTCGTATGCACCCGCTTCGTCGCGGCGTCGACCAGCGTCGGCAAGCTGTCGACGTAGGTGCCCTTCAGTTTGCTGAGCTGGCGCCATTCCAGAGCGAGCTGGGCGACTTCGTGGTGTGGCGCGAGCTTCACCAGCACGTCGTGGTCGGTTTTGTACTGACCGGTCGGCGTGCGCTTGGGCTTTGGCATGTCCGCCAGCCGATGCGCCTCGAGTTCGTCGAACAACACCGTGCCCAGTTGCTGGGGCGAAGCGAGGTTGAAGGCATGCCCGGCACGCACATGCACGCGTTGCTGCAGGGCTTCGATGCGCGAGTGCAGTTCTTGCGACAAGGTCGCCAGATGGTCGCGATCAATCGCAATGCCTTCCCATTCCATGTCGAGCAGCACCGGCATCAGCCGCAGCTCCAGCTCGCGGTAGATCGCTTCGACGCCCTGCTGGCGCACTCGTTCCTCCAGCGGATCGCACAGCCGCAGCACGAGATCGGCTTCTTCGTTGGCGAAGTTGGCGACCAACATGGGATCGACTTCGGCGAAGGTGCGCTGCTTCTTGCCAGTGCCGACCAAGTCCTTGGCGACCGTCTTCTTGTAGGCGAACTGGCGCAGCGCCAAGGCTTCGAGGGAATGCGAGTTGACGCCGGGATCGCTGCAGTAGCTCGCCAGCTCGGTGTCGCACAGCAGCCCCGCGAACGGAATGCCGGCGGTGCGCAGGATCGCCATCAGGCGTTTGGCACCGTGCGCGATCTTCGTCGGCCTGGCATCGGTGAGCAGCGGTCGCAGCGCTGCCAGCACCGCCGCATGGCCGCCCGGCAGCACCGGTGCGCCTTCGAGCGGCACATACGTGGCCTGACCGGGAGCCAACGCGAACGCGAGTCCGATCAATCGCCGGCCACGCACCGTCGTGCCGATCGCCTCCGCCGCGATGCCAAAGCGTGGCGCAGCGTGCAGCCGCGTGAGCAAGCCCGCGAAGTCCGCTTCGCTGCGCACGACGTCGTACTGGGTCTCGACGTGGGCTTGCGGTGCCGGGCGACTGGCGAGGTCGGCCAGCAAGTTGGTGAACTCCAGCCGCTGGAACAACGGCCGCAAGCGTTCTGGGTCGAGGTCGGGCGGTCCTAGTTCGCGCACGGTGACGTGCAGTGGCACATCGAGGCGCAGGGTCACGAGATGGCGCGACAGCATCGCCAGCTCCTTGTTGTCGGCGAGCGACTGGCGGATCGACGCCTTCTTCACTTCGTCGAGGCGGGCGTAGATGCCGTCCAAGGAACCGAACTGCGTGATCAGCTCGACCGCGGTCTTCTCGCCGACCTTCGGCACACCGGGCACGTTGTCGGAGCTGTCGCCCATCAACGCCAGCAGGTCGATCATCGCGGTCGTCGGCACGCCCCACTTCGCCGCCGCCGCTTCGGTGTCGAAGATCTCCGGCTTGCTGGTGGAGCTGCGCAGGTTCCACAGCTTGATGCGGTCGTCGACGATCTGCAGGAAGTCTTTGTCACCGGTGACGATGAAGACCTCCATGCCGAGGTCGCGGCCTTGCACGGCGAGGGTGGCGATGACGTCGTCGGCTTCATGCGTCTCGCTCTCGACGATGCACAGCCCAAAGCCCTCAGTCGCTTCGCGAATGTCGGCGAGCTGCACCTTCATCTCGTCGGGCATCTTCTGCCGCGTCGATTTGTATTCGGGGTAGAGCTGGGTGCGCGCCAGCTCGCCGCGCGGGCCGTCGAAGGCAATCGCGATGGCGTCCGGCTTTTCCCGTTCGATCAGGGCGCGCAGGGTCGTGCAGAAGCCGTAGGTGGCGGCCGTCGGATGGCCACTGCTGGTGGCGAGCGGCGAGCGGCCGGTGCCTTGGAAGGCGAAGAAACTGCGATACGCCAGGGCCGTGCCATCGATCAAAAAGAGCCGCTTCGCCATGCCGCCGTTGTAGCGAACGGTCGCTTTGGCGCGACCGGCAAGTCGTCAGCGTGAAACCATCGCGGTGGGCAGCGCGCGCGTCGTGGCGTGGGTGGCCAACGCGGCCAGCGCGTCGTGGTCGTTGGTCGACCACTGCAGCAACGTGTCGCCGTTCTGCTCGTGTGGCCACAATGACGCACGACATTCACTGCGAACTTGGAGCATGGGCGTGGGGCTCCTCGGGTATTCGCTCGCCCCTTCGGAATACGCACCGGTTCGATCCGTGACTGGGATGCTCGGAACCCTCGCCTCAACGGAACGGCGCACTACTGGTTGCCGATGAGCCAGTCGATGCCATTGCTGACAACAACCACGAGGGGATTGGCATTCGGAGCGAAGCAGTAGGCCTGCAGGTAGACGTGCGCACCGATCAGGCCCGGTTGGGTCGGAACCGGGTAGCTGAAGTGCAGGATGCCACTTCCGACAGGGCCTACACCCAGGCCAGGAACATCAAATGATTGCAGCAGGTAGCAACCGGGCATCCCAATTCCCGACAGCTCGAACGGCAACGCCACTGGGAAACTAAATGTGTTGCTCCAGCCCATCGCGACCGCCGCCAGCGTCGTCGGCGCATCGGAGATCACAGCCGTACCCGTCGTCCCCATCACGGGCCTTGCCGTCGGTGCGAAGGCCAGGGCCGGGTTGCCGCAGCCGGCTCCATACACTGTTGCCGTCGCGGTGGTCGGGTTTCCCGCCAACGCCTGCAGCAACCAGGTGCCGCACGCCACATACGGGTGCCCAACGAACACCAGAAACCGTTGCGTGACCGGGTCGTAGGCCCCGGCGTACGGCGGCGCTGCACATGGCGCACCCACGGTCACTTCGTCGTGCCAATCAGCGCCATCCCACGACCACGTTCCGCCAAGAAACGACGTGGTCTCGCCACCGAACAACCACGCGCGGCCGCTCGGCGGAAGGAACGCCATGCCGCTGTTTCCACGCGAGCCCGGGTTGTGCAAGGGGAAGCGTTGCACCCAGTCCAACCCGTTCCAGATCCACGTCTGGTTTCTCGCCGTCCCTGCTCCGTACAGCACTACCTCGGCGCGTACCGGATCGTAGGCGTAGGAGCGATTGCTCCATGGGCCGGGATTGTGCGCTGGAAACAGCTGCGTCCAGTTCGTGCCGTTCCACTCCCAGGTGTCGGAGAGGTTGGTCGCGCTGCCGTTATGGCCTCCGAACAACAGTACGACTTGGCGAAGCGGCTCGAAAACCAACACGTGCTCCCGGCGAATGCCTGGGCTGACGGCCGGCGCCCGCTGTGCCCAGTGGATGCCGTTCCATGCCCACGTCTCGTTCAAGATGTTTGAGTACTGGCCACCGCCGAACATCACATGCTCGGCCCGAACGGTATCGAAGGCGATCGCTGCACCATGCCGCCATGCTGGCGAGACCGCCGAACTCATCTGCAGCCAGTTCGCCCCGTTCCATTCCCAAGTAAGGCTGTTCTCGATCCCTCCAAATAGCAGCACCCTGTTGCGGACGGTGTCGGTTGACAGGGGATAGTTGACGCGAATCCCCGGGAAGTTGGTTGCTGGCTGCGTCCAAGTCGGCGTCGCGAGCCACTGTGCATTTGCACACACACTGAAGAGGATCACTACGGAAAGGACGCGGTGCAGGTCGTTCATTGGTTGGTGACTCCGAGTTAGGTGTCCACATTTCGGGGCAAGATCCGGCGACAGCGGCAAGGCCGTGCGCCCAACTTGCTCATCGCCCCCTTGAATGCGCACCTCCCCGATTCGTGACCAGAATCACCGCTGCTGCCGTTGCAACTGCCAGCGCCCGTCGACGACGACATGGCGTTGCGCGCCGACGAACTCGTCGGCCCAGGGTGCGGTGCGCAGCCCCACCAGAGCAACTTCACCAGCACCCTCGCTCGGCCCCACCCACGCCGCCACGAACTTCGGAGCCGACGAAGTGATGGAGGATCGGCTCTACCCAGTTCGCAGGGTAGAGCCGATGCCGCCGTTGTAGCGAACGGTCGCAACGGCGCGACCGGCAAGTCGTCAGCGTGAAACCATCGCGGTGGGCAGCGCGCGCGTCGTGGCGTGGGTGGCCAACGCGGCCAGCGCGTCGCGGTCGTTGGTCGACCACTGCAGCAGCGTGTCGCCGTTGCGAACGCACGGCCACAGCGGGCTCAGTTCGGCGCGCGGCACTTCGGTGCCGGTCATCGCCGCGGTGAAGCCGCCGAGGAAGGCGCCGAGCCCGAAGCCGAGTGGAATGGCGATCTCGAGCATGCCGCCGAGCATGCCAAAACAGCCGGCGAGCAGGCCGTTCACGAGGGCGCCGAGCCCGGCGCCAAGGGTCACAGCCAGCGCG
>CANEYR010000166.1 GCA_947444055.1 Planctomycetota bacterium | reverse complement strand
TGGCCCCAGGATCGATCGCCATCGCCTCCTCCAGGGTGCGCGTCGACGAGCCGTTGATGTTCTGGTTGATGAAGTACGCCTGGAATGACGCCTGCTTGAGGCCGTTCACTTGCGCCTGACGGTCCTCCAAGAGGGACTCTTCAATGCGCGGCATTTGCCACCAAACATAGGCGCCGAGACCAACCACGGCCGGCACGGTCACGAGCGTCACCGCGGCCAGTGCGGCTTTCCACGGCTCGTTGCGGGCCCACCGGCGCAGCCGTTGCGTTGTCGACAGCTTGCGCGCCGCCACGGGCCGGTGATCGAGGAACGCCGTCAAATCGTCGGCGAGCGCTGCGGCATTCGCGTAGCGGTTGTGCTGCTCGGGCGCGATCGCCTTGTGCACGATGTTCTCGAGATCCGGCGCGATGGCGACCTGTGAAGAAAGGGCCGGAATGCGTCCCCCAACGATGTCCTGCAAGACGCGCGTGAGGCCGAGCTGATGCAGCGGCTGACGGCGCGCGAGCACTTCGTACAGGGTCATGCCGAGGCCGTAGACATCGGTGTGCGGTCCGAACTTGGCATCTTCGCGCTGCAGCTGTTCGGGGGCCGCATACACCGGCGTGCCCGCGAACGTGCGAGTGTGGGTGGACGCCAGATCGATCTCCCGCACGACTCCGAAGTCGGCGAGCAAGGCGATGCCGTCGCGCCGCACGAGAATGTTCGACGGCTTGATGTCGAGGTGCAGCAGATTGGCGGCGTGCACGCGGTGAACGGCGAGGGCAATGTCACGCAGCGTGCGCACGAAGAACGCGGTCGCGTTTTCGGCCAACACCTGGCCCTCCGCTGTGCCCAAGGCAGCTTGCATGGTGTGGACGTCGTTCGCATGGGGCTGCGCAGGAAGGGCGCGCAAGACCCCGGCCAGGGTCAGGCCATCGATCCAATCCATCGCGATGGCGACGGTGTCATCGATCTCCAGGATGTCATGGATGGCGACAATGTGGGCGTGGGAGACGCGGGCCATGGCGCGCGCCTCTTGCAGCAGGCGTTGCTGCATGCGCTTGTCGCCAGCCAACCACTTCGGGGCGATCTTGAGCGCGACGTGGCGACCGAGTGCATGGTGCCTGGCCAAGTGCACCGTGCTCATGCCGCCATGGCCGATTTCACCTAGCAGCGTGTAGCCGGGAATGTGAAACGACGATGTCGGATGCGCGAGCTGACTGCGGGCAAGGTTTTCGAGCAACTCGGGCAGTCGATGACGCACGTCCGGCCGCGCGAGATCTTCTGCCGACAGGGCGATGGTCTTGCCGGACGCGATGTCGGCGGCGAGACGGGCGCGCAGTTCGGTGGAATCGGGGGACGGTCTCTCCTGCATGTGCTGGCAGCGCCGGGCGGCGAGGCGCGGCAGCATAGCAACACGCGTTCGCGCGTCAGCTACCGGTGGGCCAGCATCGCAGCAGGACGACGACGGCGATCGCGTATGCCACTCCCGAGACGATCAGTGGGATGTCGCGAAACAACAGCCGCGCCGGGTCGCCCCCTTCACTCTTGCGGTAGACCAGGAAGAGGTAACGAAACACACCGTAGGTCACGAAGGGCACCGTGTAGAGCAGCCGGTCGCTGCCGTGGGTCAGCACAGTCTCGGGACTGACGGTGTAGAGGGAGTACGTCAGGATGCTCAGCGCCGCGAGTGGACCGATCATCATGTTGAGGAAGGACGCCGTGTAGTCCTCCATCGTCGCGCGCGTTCTGCCGGTGGCCTCGGCTTGACGACTCAGTTCTTCGTAGCGTTTGCAGAACGCGAGGAACAACGCGAAGAAGAACGTGCACAGCAACAACCAGTGCGACGCCTTCACCCCGATGGCCGCCGCCCCGGCTTGCACGCGCAACTGGAAGCCGAGTGCGATGCACATGCAGTCGACGACAACCAGTTTCTTCAGCCAGAACGAGTAGGCGAAGTTGAGGGCGAGATACGCCGCTGGCCACACAACGAAGGGCAAGCGGCCGTTTGTTGGCACCAGGGCCGCCAGCGCGAAGGTGGCGGCAAGTTGGACTGCGAGTTGCACCTTGGCCGCGCCGATGGCGAGTCGTCCTGAAGCGATCGGACGGTAGCGCTTCTTGGGGTGCCGAGCGTCCTCGTCGCGATCGACAATGTCGTTCAGCAAGTAGATCGAACTCGCACCCAAGCAGAAGGTGCCGCAGGCACAGAGCACCGCGAGCCACGCCGACCACTCGAAAATGAGTCCTTGCGGGGTGAAGGCCAGCGGCGCCATCACCAGCAGGTTCTTGACCCACTGGTGCGGGCGCATCGCTTCGACAAACGGCGGCATCATGCGGCGTGAGATCATTCGGCAGTGTGCAAGCAAGGCAAGCTTGGCGGCTTCGTTCCGTTCGTAATCGCTGCTCGTTAGGCTGCCGGGCTCGACTTCATGGTGACCGTTCGCACCCACGATCTGAAAGGCAATCTTCGCTCGCGGTTCATCGGCCGTCCGGTGGTAGCCAACTTGATTGCTGGTGGCTTTCATCGGGCGGCCGTGGCGAGCCGGGGCGTGGAGGCGCGGTGAACATCACGCCTTCGCTGCGGTTCTCGCTGGTGGTTCCGGTCTACAACGAGGAGGAGAACGTGCAGAATCTGCTCGCCGAGGTGATTGACGTGCTGCGGGCGCATGGGCCGTTCGAAGTCATCGTCGTCGATGACGCAAGTCAGGACCGAACTCTGGAACGGTTGCGGCAGTGGCAGGCAGCCAATGGTGCGGATTGGCTGCGCCTTGCCGCGCTCGCGCAGAATTGTGGTCAGAGCGCCGCGGTGATGGCTGGGGCCGAGTTGGCGCGGTCGGCGATCGTCGCGACGATGGACGGCGATCTGCAGAACGATCCCCGTGACTTGCCCACGATGATTGACCGCGTGCAGGCGCACGAGTGTGACGCCGTGGTCGGCGTGCGGCGACAGCGGCGCGACACGCTGGCGCGCCGGGTGTCGTCGCGACTCGGCAATGCAGTCCGCAACTGGCTCACGGGCGATCGCGTCACCGATGCTGCGTGCGGCATCAAGGTCATCCGGCGTGAGTTCTTTCTGTGTGCACCGAGGTTCGTCGGCATGCATCGCTTCATGGCAACGTTGGTGCGTTACCAGGGTGGTGTCGTCATCGAGCAAGACGTCAACCATCGGCCGCGCGCCGCGGGCACTGCGAAATACGGTATTGGCAACCGGGTTTGGAGCGGGCTGCGCGACTGCTTCGCGATGCGGTGGTTGCGTAGGCGCATGCTGCTACACCGCGTCAAGGAGGAGATCTGATGTTGGAGCACGTGATCGAGCAGGCTGGCGCCGCGACCCCTTGGTACTGGCACGCGGTCGGCTACGGCGGCCAGATCGTCTTTGGTTCTCGCTTCTACGTGCAGTGGCTCGCGAGCGAGAAATACAAGCGCAGCGTGGTGCCGGTGCTCTTCTGGTGGCTGAGCCTCGTCGGCGGCGTGTTGAGCTTGGCGTATGCGATCTACATCCAAGAGGGGCCGTTCATCATGGCGAACATCGGTGGGCCGCCGATCTACGCCCGCAATCTGTGGCTCATCCACAAGGCTAGACGCGCACCCTCGGACCTTGCATGAGGCTGTGGGTTCCTTTCGTCGCGCGTGAGTCCGACGCGGTTCGAGGCTAGGTTCTACCTGTGCTCGTTCGTGCGTTCTTGTTGCTGGCGTTGACCGCGCTGGTCTGTCTGCCAACTTGGAGTCTGCCGGACTGGGATGGCACGGAGGGGCGTCGTGTCCAGATCGCACTTGAGATGGCGCGCAGCGGCGACTGGATGGTGCCGACTTTGGGTGGTCAAGCGACTTGGGCGAAGCCCCCGCTGCACTACTGGCTATTGGCGACGTGCGAGTCTTGGCTTGGCCACAGCCCGTGGGCGATGCGGTTACCCTCGGTGCTCGGCGCGTTCTTCGCAGCCCTGCTAGCCGGCGAGTTGTTGCGGCGATGGTTTGGTGCACGCGCTGGATGGGTCGGCGCCTTGGGGGTGGCTTGTTCGCCGTTAGTGATCAGTGAGTGGCCAACGGCAGAGATCGATCCCTTGTTCGCAACCCTGACCGCGACCTCGTTGTGGTGCTTGGCGACCGGGGTGGCTCGCGATCGCCTGCTCTTGGTCGGGGCGGCGGGCGCGCTCGGGGGCCTCGCAATCCTGCAGAAGGGGCCGCCGTATTTCCTCTTTGCCATCGGCGCTTATTTGGTGTGGTGGCGGCATCGTCGGCTGCGACACGCGTCTGTGCATTTCGCGGCGTTGTTGGCGGTGGCGTTGGCCTACTACGGCCCACTGTGGGGATTGCGCGTTTCCGCGAGTGAGATGCTGACGGTGGTGAGCGAAGAGTCGTTGGGTCGCCTCACCTTGCTCGATTGGTCGCACGCGCGCTGGATCCCAGAGTTCTGGCTGCGGGCGGTCTTGGTGCAGATGCCCTTCATGCTCTGGTGCTTTTGGGAATGGCGCGGGGCTCGCGATGCGCGCATGGACGCCGGCGATCTGACGCTGCGAATGTGCAGCGGTGCAGCGGTGCTGGCCATCGTGTTGCTGACGTTCTTTCCTGGTCGCCCGACTCGCTACGTCCTGCCCAATGTCCTGTTGTTCACGTTCGCCGTGGCGCCCGCGGTGGCCCACTTCTGCACGCACCCTGGGCAAGTGCCGCCCCTCGCGCGGCGACTGATTCGGCTTGCGGGTGTGAGCGGCGTCATTGGATTGTTGGTGTTGCCCTTCGTTCCTAGCGTCGGTATCGGAGCGGTTGGGTTCGCTGCGGCAGTGGCAGTCAGCCCACTGTTGGTGCGTACGCCGTTGCACGTCGTCATCTTCGTGCTCGCCGTACCTGTGGTCGGGGCGTGGACGCTTGGCCTAGATCGGGCCCGCGCCTGGAACGACGGCCCGCGGGCTCGCGTGCATGGGGGGCGACTGTTGCAGCGGGAATTGAACTTGTTGGGTGTGACCCCAGCAACGTTGCAGACGGTGGGGCATGTTGATTCGGCGCTGCTCTTGCGAGGTGAAGTGTTGCCGCCTGGCGACGAATCCGAGCGGAACCCGTGGCGCCAGCAGTGGGTGCTGCGCGAGCACGCGGACGGCTCGGCGACGCCATCGAACTACGTAGTGCGTCTTCGCCTGAACATGCCGTTCAAGTCGTTCGTGCTGTTCGAGCGACAAGGTGCGCCGCGTTGACCTCGGTCCTGTTCGTGCGCCTGTCCTCGATGGGCGATGTGGTGCACGGACTTGGCGCTATCGCGGCTTTGCATTGCGTCCGTCCGGACTGGCCGCTGAGTTTCGTGACGCAGTCCACGTTCGCACCGTTGGTGGAGGGCATTCCTGGGGTGAAACGTGTTTTGACCTTCGACCGGCGTGGCGGCATTGCGGGCTTGCTCAGGCTGCGCGCTGCCATGCGGGCACTGCACTTTGACCTAGCGCTGGATCTTCAGGGCAATTGGAAGAGCGGCTTGGTGGCGGCGCTGTCCGGCGCCCGCGAACGCATCGGCATGGCGGCTGGGTGGCGGCAAGAGCCGTGCAGTCGGATCTTGCTGCATCGAACCGTTGAGTGCGCGGCAGTCCCACATCCCGCCCGGGCTGCGTTTGAGTTGGTGCGAACGGTCGCGCCCGATGTGACCTTTCTGCCGCCGCGTCTGGTCGCCACGCCGGGAGAGGTGGAGTTTGAGCGAGCGGAACTGGCGCGCATCGGCATCGTGGTGGATAGACCGTTCACAGTTGTCGTAAGGACGGATCCCCGCGATCCGCGAGCCCTGCGTCCGGAGATTGTGAACGGCATCACTTCAGCGAGTGGCGGCGCCGTCGTTCACGTCTTTGGGCCGGCTGAGCGGGACTTGCTGGAAAGCCCAGGTATCGCGGCGCTACGTCACGAGAGTGGTCAGGTGCGTCGGTTGATCGCTTTGGGGGCGTTGGTCACGTCGGCAGGCGGCGAGGTGATCGGACCGGATCAAGGGGCCTCGCACGTGCTGGCAGCAGCGGGAGCTCCGTGTCGCATCCTCTTTGGGGCTACGGATCCCCTACGAACGGCACCGCCTAGCGCGGCCGCCTTGCTGCACCCGCAGCCGCCGACCTGTCAGCCGTGTGGGCAGCGTCGCTGCTCGCATCCGCAGGGCGTCGTGTGCATGCAGTTTGCTCCACGGGATGGGCGTCGCGTCGATCTTGGCTGGCCGCGAGGCTGATCATCTGTTGTGGCTTGTGTGACTGCCGCGGAACTGCTTCTCTGCGGCCATGCCGTTGCCGCCGCCTGACCCTCACGACACTGCCGTACTGGACACGTTTCCGAATCCTTGTCCCGAGCGCGACTACGAGATCCAGTTCGATTGCCCAGAGTTCACGTGCGTGTGCCCGAAGACCGGCCAGCCGGACTTCGCGACGCTGCGGATTCGTTACGTGCCGGACCTACTGTGTGTCGAGCTCAAGAGCCTCAAGCTCTACTTGTGGAGCTTCCGCAACGTCGGGGCCTTCCACGAGAAGGTGACCAACGACGTTGGGAGCGACCTCGTGAACCTGATGAAGCCGCGGCGGCTTGAGATCGAGGGCGATTTTCGTGTTCGCGGCGGCATCAGCACCAAAGTGACTGTGCGCTTCGAACGCTGACCGTCAGCGTCGCCTTGGCGGTGGCCCCCGACGCCGGTACAAGGCGAGGGTGAAAGCTCGGTGGTTGCGTCGGTCGTTGTGGCTCGCGGGGTTCGCGTGCTTGTGGGTGAACGTTTGCGATGACCCGCCGCTCGCGAGCGGTTCGTACTTGGTCGACGTCACCCAGCACTCCGCAATCCTCGGGCTCATTACTGCCGACCCGGTGGTGGTGACCGCGACCGTTCGTAACGACAAAGGGCAGGTGGTGGTGCGGATGGTCGATGAACGTCCCCGACGTCGGCACCACTTCGCGGCAGCAGGGCTGTCCCCTGGGTCGTCGTTTGAGTATTTGCTCGAGTCCGAGGGGTGTGAACCCGAGCGCGGCACCATTCGCACCGCACCACCTGGCGACCGGGGCCACTTCAAGATTGCCTTCCTGGGAGACTCGGGCGATCAGCCTTGGTGGGTTTGGTTGCAACGCACTCCGGCGCTGCATTTGCCCGCAAAGTGGGGGTGGTTTGCGGACTCCCCAACGGTCTCTCGGATCGGGTCGGCGGTGGCGGAGGCCCGGCCTGACTTCGTGCTGCACCTCGGCGACATCGTCTACCCACGCGGGCAACACGCGCACTACCGGAGCGGGTTCTTTCGGCCATTCGCGCCGGTCTTGCGCGATTCGCCCGTCTTTGCGGTGCTCGGGAACCATGACGTGATGGACTCCGGCGGTCTCCAGGCGATCGCAAACCTGCGGCCCCCGAGTGCCTTGGACTCGCGCGATCGGCGAAATATCTCGTTCGCTTGGGGGCCGGTCCGCATCATCGGTCTTGACTGCAACAGCGACTACAGCGGGGAGCGCTACGAGCTTGGACATCCAGCTCAGGTGTTTCTGAGTGAGCAGCTGGCGAAGTGCACCGAGCCGTGGATCGTGGTTGCCAGCCATTTCCCCATGCTCAGCGCGTCGCGCCAGGGCAATCGTGCTGAGTTGCTAAAGGCCTTGCGGCCGGAACTTCAGCACTTTCAGGTCAGCCTTTACCTCAGCGGTCACGATCACTGCTACCAGCGCTTCGGCAAGCCGCCTGAGGGCGGTCCACCGCTCGTCGTCAGCGGCGGTGGCGGCAAGGACCTCTACGAGATTCGAAAGGACTCGCACGCCGCCGCGCACGCCGCCGCGTTGGTCTCGGCGCACCATTGGTGCAGCGCCGAGGTTTCTGGGTCAAGCCTGACCGTCCGCTCGCATGGGCTCGATGGCTCGCTGCTAGACAGCTTCGACCTGCCCTTGCCGACCGGGGAGGACCTGGTGCGACTTCGCCGCGACAACCCCGCCCGGGCTAACCGCGTCGCCGAGCTGCAGCAGTAGGGCCTCCTCGCGGGCGAGCGGGCCTAACACGTTCCTGGAAACAATCTTGCATTCGGTGGAAAAAAACTAGGTCGATTGCTTGCAGTGGCCCCTAGTGCTCGCTACCTTCTCTCGCCCCTCGCACCCCGGCAACGGTGTCCGCGAGGCGATCTTTGACATTCAGGGTGGCCTCGAAAGAAGAACGTGTGAGTTTTTTGAGCGCGGTTTTGCGTGGCGAAAGCTACGTAGGACTGCGAAGCCGTCCATCTTGATCTTGTGAGGACAAGAATGGAGCGATGCCAAGGACAACAAATACCAAGTGAAGGGTTTGATCCTGGCTCAGAACGAACGTTGGCGGCGTGGATGAGGCATGC
>CANEYR010000165.1 GCA_947444055.1 Planctomycetota bacterium | reverse complement strand
GGTCGGCATGTCAGCGAGTCGGCGTTCGACACGCGCGCGCGCTGGCGAAGGGGACCCATCGTGGCTCTTCAAGGCTTCGAGATAACTGCCTTCGTTGCCGAACGGGATGCGATCCTGGTCCGGCAACCCCAGCACGATCTCGATCTCGCGCATCTGCGCCGATTGAAAGCCGCTCGCTGGGTTCAGCTTGTCGCGGAACTCCAGGTAGTCCTGCGTGCGCATCGTCTCCATCAGGCGGAAGTGCTGCGCCGCCATCTCAAAGCAGATGGTGATGCGCTTGCAGCTGTTGACGGCAAACGCCAGCGCGTCCTCGGGCACCGGCGCGCGCGCGAACAGGTCGCGTGCTGTCACCAGTTCGCGCAGCACCAGCTTGAACCACAGCTCGTCGATCTGGTGGATGACGATGAAGCGAACCTCATCGTCCGTCAGCTCTTGTTCCTTCGCGGCGATGCCCCGCTGCAGTTGCAGCAGTTCTTCGACGTGGATGTACTCCCAGTAGTTCGCCGGTCGCGGACGTGTCATGCGCCCGACTCTACTGTCCGAAGGAACGTGAGCGATGGGGAAGAGGGCGCAGCCGGGCTGGCTGGCTCTAGCGCTTGCTCAGGTTGAAGGTCAACGACAGGGTCTCTTGGCCGGGGCCGATCACGACTTGCTGCTCGGTCTCACGCATGTCCATCAAGGCCCCAAACGGGTCGCCGCCATTGCCCGGTCGGCTGGCGTGTGCCTTGTAGGTGCCAGGCGGCACGCGCTTCAGCAGTTTGAAGCGGCCATCGCCGTCACTCTGCACAGTGGCGTTGAAGAGCATGCGCGCGGGCCCAGGCGTCGCCGCTGGGTTGAGGCCACCGGGCTGGGCCGTCGGCAGCGACTCGGCGCTCATCGGCGTCGAGATCGTTACCTTGATCTGGCCCGTCGGCAGGCCGCCGACCATCGTGACGCCTTCGACGACCGTTCCCAAGGCCAGCTGGATGACGCCAGCATCAAGCTGTTGCCCTTCGTTGAGCAGCTTCAAGTTGATCGCGGAACCCTCGCAGTAGCTCGGGTGGGAGGCGCGGATCATGTATTCGGCGAACGCGAGCTTGTTGATGCGGAAGCGGCCCTGGGCATCCGTCTTGGCGCTCGCCTTGCTGTGCTTCTCGGGCATCATCGAACGGAAGATCTCGAACAGGCCGGTGTCGGCGGCCAGTCCGCCGTTCATGTCGGTGCTGACGGTCGCGTCAGCAATCGGTTGGCCGCGGTCATCGATCACGGTGCCGGTGATGGTGCCGCCCAGAGTCAACGTCGCGACGACTTCAACCGGCGCGCTGCCTTCCACGATCGTGAACGGCTCGGACAGGGACTTGGCATGGGTGCTGTCGCTGATCTGAAAGCGGAAGTCGCCCGCCGGCAGTCCTTTCACCAGGGCCCATTCGCCACCGAGGTCGCGCGGGTAGTCACCTGGGTTGATCGAGCGATCGCCGTAGTCCAACACGTTGGCGATGCTGTCGGGGTTCTGCGCGAAGTAGCGCTTCAAGCTGACGCGGTAGGCCTTCACCGGTTGCTTGTTGGCGGCGAGCACCTTGAGCTTCACGGTGCCGCGCGTCGTCAGCACGATCTTGACCTCGGTCTCGCCGGTGAGGGCGAGGGGCACCTTCGCTTCGGCAAACTGCGTCGAGACGGTGGCGAGCTGGTAGGGGCCGGTGCGCAGGCTGGCAAACTCGAAGTTGCCATCGCTGTCGGAAGTCGTCGTCGCTTGCTGCGGTGTCTTGCGGCTGATGCCGTTGGCGTTGATGGTGACGCCGCCGATCGGCTTGCCGTCCTGGTCGACGACGACCCCGGCGATGGGCTGCCCAAGTTCGAGCTCCAAGGTGAACTCGTTGGGCGCGTCTTGCTTCAGCTGTTGGTTGAGCAACTGCGAGCTGGCGTAGTTCGGCGCCTCGGCGCTGAGGTTGACCAACCCCGTGCGCGGGGCGTTGGTGAAGCGAAACGCGCCGTTGGCGTCGGTCATCGTCGGGGTGCCACGCTCGCGGCCGGGGGCGGCGACCATCGAGTGCGACTGGTGGCTGCTGGCCATGTAGACGGTGGCGTTGGCGATGCCCGACTTGTCGTGCATTTCGATCACGCGGCCTTGCACGACGAGTCCGAGCTCGAGCGGGATATCGCCGGCGTCATACCAGTCGCCTTCGCGCACTTTGATTTGCTGCCGACTGAACTCGGGGTGCTCTGGGCTGACCACGCGCAGGTCGATCGACTTGCCGAGCTTGCGCAGACCGAGTGCGAAGGTGCCATCGTCAGCCGTCGTTGCCGTGGCGATCGGCGGGTTCAAGCGGCCGAGGCGATTGTTCAAGAAGATCTGCGCCATGTCGTTCATGGCGTTCTCCAGCAGCATCACTGGCACGCCCGCCGCGGGGCCACCCGTTGGCAGCAACACCCGACCGCGCACGCCTTGCGGCGCATCCGCTTGCGAGTTGCCGCCGGTCGCGGCCGTGCGCACAGGATCCTGTGTCACCACCGGCGGGCTGACTACGACAGGAACTTCCGTCGGTTGCGGCTCGGGGGACGGTGTCATGACCGTTGGTGGCACGACCGGCGGCGCATCCTGCTCTTGGGTCAGGTAGTAAGCAGCACCGCCAGCGATGGCGGCCAATAGCACCAGAGGAACGACGAGTTTGGCGACGTTGGACACGGGGATTCGAAAGTCAGTGGTCGGAAGGAAGATCGATGTCGCGCTCGACCTGGCGTTGGGCCAGGGGCCACTGACACAGTGGTGGACGAGCGCTGTAGCTGCAAGAGTTGGCGGAAGATCTGGGCTTCTGGGTCCTAGTGCACGCGAACGATGGTCAGTGGTCGGAAGGAAGATCGATGTCGCGCTCGACCTGGCGTTGGCCAGGGGCCACGGACACCAAAGTGGACGAGCGCTGTAGCTGGAAGATTTGGCGGAAGATCTGGGCTTCTGGTTCGGCGGTGCCGACGACGGCGGCGCGCAGTTCGTAGGTGCCCGGTGGCACGCGGCGTGGCATGAGGAACGCACCTTCGGCATCGGTCACTGTCTCGAGCCGAACGGCGTCGGTGGCGTTCGTCTGGGTCGATGGGGTCGACAACACCACTTTGATTTGGCCGACGACGCGGCCCGCGATGGTGGCGCGACCTCGGATGGTTGCCCCGCCAAACAGGCGAATCGGCGGCACGATGACTTCGACCGGGCGTTCGATGCGCAGGCCGCGAACGAAGGTGCGGCAGGCTTCGGGGTGTTCGACCAGCAACTGGTAGTCGGCCAACGCCAGCGTCGGCAGCACAAACTGGCCGTCCCTGTCCGTGGTCGTCTTGGTCACCGTGATGCGATCGGGCACCGATCCGGCAAGCATGCGAAAGAACGGGCTGTCCGGCATCGTGCCATTGGCCTGGGTGCTGATGTTGGCGCCGACGATTGGCGCACCCGTTTCGTCGAGCACGCGGCCGCGCAACACACCACCGCGGTGCATCGTCACCACGATGTCGAACTCGCGTGGCCCTGGATCGGCGCCGGTTTCGCGCACGTTGTCGATCTCGGGGGACAACGACTTGGCAAAGCCTTCGGCCTCGACTTGGCAGACGAACCGACCGGTCGGCACGCCGGTTAGCTCGATCGTGTCCGTGAGCCCGTCCAACCGAACGCGTTGCTCTGGCACTTCGGCGACCGAGGCGATCTGGCCGTTCTGTTCGGGGAAGTAACGACGCAGGCCGATCTGGTAGCTGCGCAGCGTGTTGCCGTTGTCGCTGACCACTCGCACACGAATGCGACTTTGCTGCTGCATGACGATGCGCAGGTCCGTGCGATCGGGCATCACATTGAGTTCGTCGTGTGGTGCGAAGCCCTTGGTCTGCACGCGCAGCCGGTGCGGGCCGGTCAAAAGGCCGAGCACGGTGAATTGGCCGCGGTCGTCGCTCTGCGCGAGCAGTGGGCCGCTGGCTGGCTGTTGCGGCCAGGCTTCGACGCGGGCGTTGCTGATGGGCCCGCCAGCGACGTCGACGATGGTGCCGCTGAGACTGTGGCCCGGCGCCAAGCCGAAGTTGACCTCGACCGCCCGTTCGGTGCTGAGTTCGATGTTCTGTTTGAGCAGGCGAGCAAAGCCCGGGGCCACGGCCGCGACTTGCACGATGCCGCGGCTGGGCACGTGGCGCAGTTCGTAGGCACCGGTCACGTCGGCGGTCGCCACCAGACCGTGACCTGCACCTGGCAAGGCGCGCAGCGCGGCATCCGCAAAGGTGCCGCCGATTTCGACGGCGACCACGGCCCCGACGATGGGGATGTCTTCGCGCCCGACGACGGTGACGCGGCCGCGCAAGGTGGCACCGGCGGTCAAGGTAATGGCGCCGAGATCGTGCCATTGCCCGGCGAGCAAGCGCAGGCCGCCAAGCCGCGCCGTCGCGTGCGTTGGCGAGAGCACGTAGACCTCGTAGATCTTGTCTTGAGCGACTGGCAAACCCAGGGCGAACGTGCCGTCGACGGCGCTCTCGGCGCTGGCGACGGGACTAAAGGCATCGCGTTGCCGCGTCAGCAAGGGAATTGCCAACGGATCGTTGCCAGCACTGTCGACCAGATACACGGATAGCCCCGCTAGCGCGCGCGAGGATTCGTCGAGCAAGAGCCCGCGCAGGCCCTGCGGGAAGTGGGCGGCGGGGGTCGGGGCGCGGGTCGGTGCGGGGGCGGTGGTGCGTTCGATCGGCGGCGAGTTCGTGCGGTCGGTGGCGTTCGCCGGGGTCACGCTGGCGGTGTCGACCGTCGCGGGCGTGGTGAGCGTTGGTGTCGTCGGGACCTCGAGGTCGGCGGTTCCTTCGAGCCATGTCCACACCCCAAAAGCGATGAGGCCTGCGACGGCAGCGCCGACAATCCACAACGCGCGGTTCATCGAAGTGGGGGCAGTCGCACTGCGGTGCGGAGGAAGCGTGTTGCTGGCAGGCGAACCATGAGGGCGAGCACGATAGCGAATGGAAAGGCGGCGCGGCCCGCGGCGCTCGTCGTGTGAGGGTTGCGTTCCTCATCGGCGGCGTGCGTGCGAGAGATGCAACGCTGTGACGTTTGCCGTCTTGGTTTCTTCCCGCCGTGTCTCTCGGTGAGGGGCTCTCCACATTCGCGCGCTAGGCGAGATCTGTCGGGGAAAGGCTGACCGCATGGGCGGTTGGTCCGCGTAGAGGCCGCCAATGACTCGCCAAGTTTGTGTCGCCGCTGCCAGTTTCGGTTGGCTGCTATTGGTTTCGTCCCTTACCGCCCAGTCGCTCGTGTTCGGGGCCGGTTGCGGTGGCCAAGGCGGGCAACCTGCGACCATCAGCATGAACCCAGGCATGCGCCCTGGTTTCAGAAGCACGCTGCAGATCAACAACCTGCCACCGAACGGCGCCGCCCTGTTGTTGCTCGGGTCATCCTCGACGTCGTGGTGGGGGACGCCGTTGCCGCTGTCGCTGCTGCCGCTCGGCATGCCAAGCTGCGAACTCCTGGTGAGTGCTGAGACGAGCCTGCCGTTTGGAACCGGCAACGGCAACCCGGCCTGCACGTTCGGGGTGCCGTTGACGCCGACGCTGGCAGCGCAATGGCTCTACCTGCAGGTGATGTTCGTGCAGCCAGGATTGAATCCCGCCGCGACCGGCATCAGCCGAGCGCTCGCAACGCGCATTGCACCGCTGCCGACGGCGACGTCGCCGGTGTCGTCGATCACCCAGTTCGGCATCACCTTCCAATTCGCCGCCCCTGTGCAAGCGGGGCGGTTTGTGAATGGCGATTGGTTCGTGGTTGGGCCAGCAACCTTGGTCGCGATGAACCCGCCGTGCGTGACCAGCAGCGGCCGCGTCATGAATGGCGCGATGATCAACCCGAACGCGTCGACTCGTGCTCACGGCTACGACAAGGCGCTCTACGGACCGGGCAACGAAGCGCTCTACCAGGACACGCTGAACGTCGCGCTCAATCTGTCGACGACGAGCCCGCGGGTGCTGCAGCCAAACCAGAGTCTGATCAAAGTCATCAGCAACACCAACACCGCCTTAGTGCCGCAAATCGAAACCTGCGCGGTGCTGACGGTGCTCGCCGAGACGCCGCCGCAAGGCTCGTTTCGTCCGCCATACGCCGGCTCCGACCACGCCGTTCGCTACGACGAACAGATGCTCGATTGGAGCAAGCTGCACACCCTCAGTCCCGCCACTGGCATGCCCGATGTCGCCACCCAGACGGCTCAGTTTGAACGGCCATGGCTCGATCATGCGCCGGGTTGGACGAGCCGCTACCTGCATCCGACGTTGAACATGCCCGACTACGGGCGCGACTTCTCTTCGCTCTACAACGAGGCCGCCTTGCTCTGCCACCTCAACTTGCCCGCGGTCGACAAGCGGTTGTTGCTGGTGCGTCTGGTGCAGATCGGCATCGACTTCTTCGGCAACGTCGAGAACGGCTGTTCCTGGGAAGGGGTCGGCGGTCACGGGTCGGGTCGCAAGCTGCCGATCTTGTTCGCCGGTGCTTTGCTACACGACGCCGGCATGTTGGCGGTCGGCGAAAACTACCCCTCGGAACGACAGCTGAACGGCACCTACACGACGCACTTTGGCGAAGACTGCCAGACGTTCTATGTGCAGCAGACTTCGGCCACGCAGATCAATTGGGGCTATGGCGGCTACACGGCGGCGAGCCTGGGCATGCCCGAGTTCGGGTTCTCGCATGTGCACTGGCCGAGCAGTGACAACGCCAATTGGACTGGCGATAGCTATCGGCGCTGTTGCACCGCCAACGCTTGGCTCGGCGGTGTGCTGTGTGCGCGCATGATGGGATTGATCGACGAATGGGACCACCAAGCGCTGTTCGACTACACCGATCGGTTTGCGCAGACCGAACCTGTGGGGTGGACCCGCTCGTGGTCGCCGTGGGTGGGGCGTATGTGGGATCTCTATCGCGCCTCGTACTGAACCCCGATGCCCGTGCGGCGGGCCCGGCCCTAGCCATCTAGGTAGTAGCCAAGGCGAACGCGGTCGCTATGGTCCTCCGTGCGCCGGT
This sequence comes from Planctomycetota bacterium, assembly GCA_947444055.1. Lineage (GTDB taxonomy): Bacteria > Planctomycetota > UBA1135 > UBA1135 > UBA2386 > UBA2386. The sequence continues at coordinate 1,397 of CANEYR010000165.1, read as the reverse complement.
CTCCGGCTCACTAGGGAACGTGCAGCTGCTAGATCCACTTCGCCAAGCTTCGTCGCGCTCCTCGACGGTCAATTCTGCGTGGGGTGTGACGGCAGTCTTCGCCGCGACCCTCGCTGGCGTGCTTGGTTTGGCAACGGGAGTGATGGGCACGCCGGATGCGAGCAATCGACTGCGGGATGATGCGTTCTACGAGTTTGCTTGGGCCGCCAACGTGGCGGCCGGGCTTGGCCCGACCGTTAGCGATGGCGTGACGACGAGCGGCGTGCAGTTGCTGTGGAGCCTGTTCTTGGTGCCCTGCGTTTGGCTGTTTGGGGCCGCGGCGCTACCGATCGTCGCACCGTGGTTCGGTTTCGTGCTGCACGTCATCACCGCGGGACTGTGGTTTCGCGGCTGCAAGGACCGCCTCACCGGATTCTGCATCGCCGGCTGTTGGCTTGGCCATCCGTTGCTGGTGCGCGAAAGCCAGAACGGGCAGGAAACGGCCTTGGCGTGCCTCTTGGCGAGTGTGCTGTGGCTGCGACGAGCCGCCTCGGAACGCGCGTTCTTGTTGTGCTCCTGTCTGGCGGTGTTAGCGCGCAGCGACCTGTTGGCTTTCGTCGTGGCGCTGTCGGTGTGGCGACATCGCCGTTGCTGGTGGCGGGCGGTGCTGACTCCCGCCATCGCCCTTACCGTTCACGTGCTTGCCAACGCTCTGCTTGGTGGCGGGCTGTGGCCCGATTCCGCCATGCCGATGGCGTGGCTGTGGCACGCCAACCAAGCGGTGGCCGATCCGTCGTGGTCAGGCTGGTGGCAGCAGGCGTGGTGGTTCTTGCGACCGACCTTGCTAGGTGGTCCTTGGGCGATGGCCTCGGCCATGGGCCTTGGGTTTGGCGCCTTCGTGTTGGTGCGCCCTTGGTGGCCGCCGGCCTTGCGGGCCTTCCCGGCGGCCGCGGTCGGTTGCGCGTACGCGTGGGGAGCTCGCGATCTGGCGACGCCGGCGTGGATGGCAATGTTCTTGGCCTTGTTGCCAGCGGCACGCCCTCGTCGGGTGCCGCGGCTGCCGTTGGCATTGCTCGCCGGGCTGCTTGGCATCGTCGTGTTGCATTGGGCGGTGCGGTGGTATCCACGCGACTACTACTTGGCTCCCTTGGTGGTCGCCGCGTTGGCGGTCGTGGCCGCGTATGGGCGCAGCCGCTTGTTGCTGGTGGTCTTGGCTCTTGCCCAAGTGGCCGATCGCGACCGCGTGCGCGCTGAGCCGCTGGCGGGTCAGGTCGAGATGGCGATGGCGGGTCAGTTCTTGGCGAATGTTTTGCCAACGAGCGAACGCATCGGTTGCTTCAACTCTGGGCTCGTCACTTGGTACGCCGCGGTCATGGCCGCACCCACCGCGCATCGGGGCGTCGTCAACCTGGACGGCG
>CANEYR010000164.1 GCA_947444055.1 Planctomycetota bacterium | reverse complement strand
TTGCGCCAGGAAGGTCGGCTCACTTCCCACCAATTCCGCTTGCGACAACGGGTAGAGATTCTGGATTGCGAGTCGTCCGGCGAGGGAATCCGCCAGTTGCGGCAACAGCATGATGTTGGTCGAGCCCGTCAGCAGGAAGCGACCAGGCCAACGGTTGCGATCGACGACGGCCTTGATGGTCGTGAAGATCTGCGGAACCCGTTGCACCTCATCCAAAACCACCCGGTCCGGCAGGCCCGTGACGAACCCCACCGGATCCTTCGCGGCAGCCGCCAGCACGACGTCGTCATCGAACGTCATGTAGACGTGCCCGCATTGCTCGCCAACCAAGCGGGCAAGAGTGGTCTTTCCACATTGGCGTGGCCCGTGCACCAGCACCACCGGGCTGTCCTCCAACGCCTCCAGCAAGCGCGGCGCGGCGAACCTCGGGTGCTGCTCAGCAAGCTGTGGATCGGTCATTCTCTCGTTCCTTCAGACCTTCGGCCGTTTGCAATGTTCCGGGTCGGCTATCTGCAACCTTAGGGGTCGTCTGTTTGAAAGACTATGCCTCGGCTAATTGCAAGTTTGGACCTCGGGTACTTGCAACCCGCCGAGCTTCTCACTCCCAGCGCAGCGCTTCCACCGGATCGAGGCTCGCCGCTTTCCATGCTGGCCACAGGCCGAAGAACAAGCCAACGCCAGCCGAACCAGCGAAGGCGAAGACGCGCGCCCACAACGGTGTCGCCGCCACCAGCTGCGGCACCGCCAGCGAGACGAGCCAGAGCAAGCCTTCAGCGACGACGAGGCCAAGCACGCCGCCGATCGTGCACAGCACCATCGCCTCGACCAAAAACTGTCCGAGGATGTCGCGGCGGCGCGCGCCGACGGCTTTGCGCAGGCCGATCTCGCGCGTGCGCTCCTTCACCGACACCAACATGATGTTCATGACGCCGACGCCGCCGACCATGAAGCCGACCGTCGACAACAAGAACATCACCGCCAGCGTGGCGAACACGATGTCGTCGAACGACGCGATCAGGGTGTCGGCCGTGCCGATCTCAAAGTTGTTCTCTTCGTTCCAGCGCACGCGCCGTTGCTTGCGCAGCACCTGCCCAATCTCGTCGATCGCCGCCACAATCTCCCCAGACTTGCTGCGCGCGGCGAGGAAGTGGTCGTCTTCGCCTGGATAGAAGCGCCGCATCGTCCAGTACGGCGCCAAGAACAGCGTGTCCTCTTCGTTCTGGCCGCCAAACGGGCCCTCCTTGCGTTTCTCCAGCGTGCCGACGACCGCAAACTTGCGGCCGTCGAGCAGGATCTCCTTGCCGACCCCGCCGCCATTGGGAAACAGCGCCTTCGCCGCGGCATGGCCAAGCACGACGACTGACACGCGATGCTCGTTCTCCTGCTCGGTGAAGAAGCGCCCATCCTCGAGCACTCGGTTCGCGACTTCCACATTGTCGGGGAACACGCCCCGCAGCCGCGGCGAGTCGACTTCTTCCCGTTCGTAGATGGCGCGCTTCAAAAACGTCGGCACCTGAATGCCAGGCGACACGATCTCGACCGACGGACAGTGCTCGCGGATCGCTGCCGCGTCCTTCAACAGCAGCGGCTTGCGCAACCGCATTTCCCGCGACATCGGGCCGAGTTGGATGAACGGCAGTCGGTAGATGTAGATGTTGTTGGTGCCGAACTGCTCGACCTGATCGACGACCGATTGGCGGAAGCCGTTGAGCACCGACGCCACGGTGACGACGAGCAGCACGCCGATGAAGATGCCGAGCACGGTGAGGAACGAGCGGAACCGGTTCGCCGCCAACGTGTCGAACGCGAGCCGGACATTCTCGATGGTGGCAACGAAGCGGCGGTTCATGGTCACTCCGTGCGCAACGCTTCGATCGGGTCGAGCCGCGAGGCGCGGCGGGCCGGGTGGATGCCGAAGAACACGCCGATGCCCGCGCAGATGAGGAAGGCCACGGGCGGCGCCCACGACGGGAATTGCGCCGGCAGCGGCGTGTAGGCGGCGAGCAGTTGCGACGCCCCGAGCGCGATCAGGATGCCGATCAACCCGCCAAGGCACGACAGCAGCACCGACTCGATCAAGAACTGCATGACGATGTCGCGTTGGCGCGCGCCGACCGCCTTGCGCACGCCGATCTCGCGCGTTCGCTCGACCACCGACACCAGCATGATGTTCATGATGACGATGCCGCCGACCACCAACGAGATGCCGACGACGAACAAGGCGATGCTGAAGATCGTCGCCGTCAAGCTGCGCCACAGGTTGTTGATGCCTTCCGCCGTCGTGAACGCGAAGTCGTCCTTGTCACCAGGATCGAGGTGATGCCGCGCGCGCAGCACCGAGCGCACGTCGTCCATCGCCTCCTCCATGCGGGAGCTGTCGGCCGCTTGCACGCTGATGTTGATCGACCGCTGCGAGCCGAACATCTTGCGATGCAGGATGAACGGGATCTTGATGAAGTTGTCTTGCGAGAAGCCGAGGAAGCTGCCCTTCTTCTTCGCCACCCCAACGACGCGCAGGGCCAGGCCCTTGATTCGGATCTCCTTGTCGATCGGGTCGATGCCGGGGAATAGCCGCTCAACCACGTCGTGCCCGACGAACGCGACGGCGGCCCCGCTCTGGTCTTCGTGGTCGGCCAGAAACCGACCGTCCTCCACGTCATACGGCTCGATTTCGAGGATCGCCGCCGTGATGCCGCCGATGTCGCAGTCGCGGATCTCCTCTTGCCCGCGCTTCAAGTCCGCCGTTGCGTGCACTTCCCACGCCACCGCCGCCGCCGTCGGGCAGCGCTCGCCGATCGCGCGCGCATCACTCGGCAGCAGTTTGCGGTTCTTGCGAATCGCCTCGAGGAACTCCTGGCGATTGGTGATCAGGTCGAGCCGCTGCACCGTGAACACGCCGGTGCCGAGGTTCGACAGCTTCTCGCTGACGTAGACGTTGAGTCCCTGGATCACCGCCGCCGTCGAGATGATCGAAGCGATGCCGATGATGACGCCGAGCAAGGTCAGGAACGAACGCAGCCGATTCGCCCAAATGGACTCAATCGCCAGGCGAGTTGCTTCGAGCCAGTTCACGACGAAATGGCCTGCCCGCGCACCCGCGGCTCGTCACTGGCGATCTGGCCATCGCGAATCGTGACGACGCGATGCGCGTGGTCGGCGATGTCGCGTTCATGCGTGACGACGACGATGGTGTTGCCCGCCACGTGCAGCCGCTCGAACAGCTGCATGATCTCCTGCGAGGTCTTGCTGTCGAGATTGCCCGTCGGCTCGTCCGCAAGCAGCAAGGCCGGCTTCGTCACCAGGGCCCGCGCGATGCTGACGCGCTGCCGCTGACCGCCCGACAGTTGGTTGGGCCGATGGTCCATGCGATCGGCAAGGTCCACTTCGCGCAGCGTCAACTGCGCGCGGGCCCGGCGATCGGCCGGCGGCACGCCACCGTAGATCAGCGGCAACTCCACGTTGCGCAGCGCGGTTGCTCGCGCCAGCAGATTGAACGTCTGGAAAACGAACCCGATCTCCTTGTTGCGGATGCGCGCCAGCTCGTCCTGACCGAGCTGGGCCACCGGATTGCCGTTCAGCCAGTATTGCCCCGTGGTCGGCGTATCGAGGCAACCGATCAGGTTCATCAACGTCGACTTGCCGGAACCCGACGGTCCCATGATCGCGACGTATTCACCGCGACGGATGACTAGGTCCACACCACGCAGCGCCTGCACGGTGGTTGACCCCATCGCGAACGACCGCGACAGCGCCTCGGTGCGAATGACCTCGTCAGAACTGGCTTGCATGGTCGCGCTCACCGTTCAGCTCTTGGTCGTCTTCTTGGTGCGCTTCTCGTCGAGCTCGACGCGGTCCCATTCCTTCAGCGTGCGCAACACTTGGTTGGGCCCGCTGATGACCTCGTCGCCTTCCTTCAATCCCGACAGCACCTCGACATCCATCAACTCGCCGATCACGCCCACCTCGACGATTTGGAAGTGCGCACGCCCGTCGCGCCGCAAGAACACCCCCTTCTTGGCCTTCCGCTTCTGCCGTTCCGCCGAGGTCAACGGCACGTCGACCTGTTCCCCCTTCGGCTCCGGCGGCGGCACGTACTTGCCTTGCGCATCGACTTCGATCTCGCGCTCGGTCTGCGCCTGAAACGGCACCACCAGCACATCGCTGCGCGTCGCCGTCACGATCTCAGCGGTCGCCGTGAAGCCGGGCCGCAGCTCCGGCGGCGGCGACGTCAAACGCACGACCACCTTGAACTCTTTGCCTTCCTGATTCTGGCTGTTGCCGCCGGACGTGTTCTGGATCGGGCTCTGGCCAATCTCGGTGACGACACCCGCGATCTTGACGTCGCGCATCGCATCGAGCTCCACTTCGGCCACAGCCCCAAGCTTGACCAGAACGATGTCGGCCTCGGCGACGCGGATCTCGGCTTCGATCACTGACATGTCCGCGATCGTCATCAACGTCGCGATCGGATTGCTCTGGATGCCGGGCACGGCGCGCTCGCCCTTCTCGACGTTGAGCTTGGTGATCAAACCCGCCAGCGGCGCCCTCAGCACCGTCTTCGTCGCCATGTCGGCAGCCCGCGCCAACGACGCCTTCACCACATCGAGTCGGCTGCCCGACGCATCGCGCATCGCCTTGGCGGCATCGACGCGCGTGGCGGCGGCCGTCACATTCGCTTCGGCCTGCGTGATGCGCGCTTGGTTCCATTCCAGACGCTGCTCGGCCAACCGCGCGTCGGCGGCGGCCACTTCAAACTCCTCCGTCCCGATCAACTGCTGGTCGTGCAGCTCCTTCCGGCGTTGGAACGACGCTTTGGCGCGATCGCGCGACGTCACCGCCTGCTGCGACTCGAGCTTGGCGTTGGCCAGCGCCGTGCGTTCCCCCGCGAGATTCGCATCCGCGGTCGCCACCCCGACATCGCCATTGCGTGCATCGGCTTCGCTGGCGGCAACCTGCGCGCGCACGCCACTCTCCTCGGCCTTCAGCTGCAGGTCGTCGAGCCGCAACAGCTCGTCGCCCAACTTGACGCTGTCGCCTTCCCGCACCTTCAGCTCGGTGATGACGCCCGCGACTTCGGCCTGGATGTCGACGAACTCCTTAGCGCGGATCTCACCGGTCGCCGACACGATCGAACGCAGGGCTAGCACTCGTTCGACCTTGGCGGTGACGACCTGGATCGGGGGCTTGGGTTTGAGGGACTGCCAGGTGATGCCGCCGCCGATGGCCGCGACGAGGACGAGAATGACGAGGGTCGAGCGTTTCATGCCAGAGGGAGGCGCCGGGCGCGGGACGCCAACGGCGGCAGCGCGCGAGGGCCGAGTGTGGACGATCGGTCATCCGAACCGCCGGTCCGACCTGCCAAACCTGCAAACCTCGCGCGCCGCCAGGATGCGGGCGTGGGCGGTTGGAATCCAGCCGCGGCTGCCGGGCATTCTCCCGGACGCGCAACCGACGGGGCCACGGGGCCAAAAACGACAGCGGCCGCGCCAGCAAGTGCTGGCGCGGCCGCTCTGGGTTCCATCGGGGTTCCAGAAGCGAACCCTCGAACTCAGATCGTGACGATCAGAAGTCGCCGATCTTGCCGTCGATACCGTTCGACGTGATGGTGAGCGCGAGGTTCACCGTGGCATCCAACACGACCGACTGCGTGAACAGGTGGAAGTTGTTGAGCACTGGCGTGTTCGGGATCGTGAAGCTGTAGTTGTGGTTGACACCCGCGGCAAACCACGGGCCTTGGACGATGTCCAAGGACGCGCGCAGCTGGCAGTTGGGCTGGCCGAGGCCGAACAGGCTCAGATCCAGGATGCCTGGGTCGCCCAGACCAAAGATGTCCAGGCCCAGACCGATGGCCGGAACATTGCTGACTTGCAGGTTCCAGTTGTTCGGGCCGGCTTGCTGGATCGGACGGTTCAGAGCCGCCAGGGTCAGCGGCAGGACGTCCGTCGCCTCCAACACAATGGCCCCAGCGCCCAGCGCCGAGATGTCGGTGCCGGCCGGGTCGGCACTGGCGCCGCCTGGCGAGAAGCCAACGAGGTGGCCGCTGCCGCTCGCGCCGACCGGCGACATGGCGCCCCAAGCGATGACGACTTGGCCGGTCGCGTAGAACTGGAATTGCAGGTTGCTGGCGTCAGCGACCGAGGTGCCGAAGAAGTCCCACACACCATCCCACGTCACCGTCGACACCCCGACGCTCTCTTCGAACTTGACCGTGCCGCTGCCGACGATCGACGGGTTGTAGTCGTGCCACGAACGGAACGACGTCTGCGGATCGTTGAGCAGGGTGGCAACCGACGGCGTGAAGGCGCTGCCGTTGCCAGTCGCGAGCGAGACGAAGCCGTTGGAGCAAACCGTCAGGCCGCCTGGCGCACCGGGGAACGAACCGGTCGTGAATGGTTGCGTGACCGACGTGTCGTCACCGAGCGTGAGCACGGTTGGGACCGCTTGGACCGAGCCGACTGGCAGGAAGCTGCCGCCGTTGAGGACGACGTAGCCACCGCCCGACGGGACCATGGTGATCGCCGTGTTGGCGAGGTCAAAGGCCGCCGACGTTGCGAAGCTCTCGTAGAACGACGTGTACTTCTTGACGCAGCCGACACCGAGCGTGGTGTTGGTGGCGAGCACTGTGCCGCCGCCGCCGGCCGAATAGGCGATGCTGCAGTTAACGACGCGCGGCGTGAACGGCGTGCCGGCAAAGCAAACGTTCGCGGCTTCGCCTGCGGCGAGAGCCAGCTCGGTCGTGGCATAGTTCTGGTTGGCGCCAGTGCCGTTTGTGTAGCTGTGAGAAACGCCAATCGCCTTGAACGCGATGCCCTGCGTGCCGGCCGGTAGCACGAACGGGGTGATCGCAACCGGTGACTGCACGCCCGCGACGGCGCCGGTGACTGCGCCGGTGCTGACCAACGTCCAAACGGCCGCATTGCTCTGGTTGCCGAGGCGCGTCACGGGGCACGTGTAGACCTCAACCGAGCCGGTGCCGGTGAGGTTGAGGTTGAGGCCGGTGACCGAGATCGTCGGCACCAGCACGTTGAGGTCGAAATAGACGCCACCACCAACGGCACCGCCGTTGTTGTTGAGGAAGGTCGTCGTCAGGGGCGACTGGGCGAAAACTGAACCGGCCAAGAGGGCCGAGAACAGCAGAGAGAGTGACTGCTTTTGCATGGTTAACGAGATGGAGAAAGACACGAAGCAAGCCGACGAGCGCCGACTCTGAACGCGGCGAAGAGTAGCTCGCGATGGCGCCTTGCCAAGCCCCGTGCACGCGGAGAGTTTGCGCAATCTCGACTGACGGCAAATACTGTCAGACGTTCATGTGGACACTCACTCGATGGCAGGGGAGTTCCAATCCCGGCTCGATCGCAACGATCCGCAACTCATTGTGAGACATCGACCGCGCTCACCGGGACTACGCCTTCAGCGTGCCGACCTACAAGTTGCCGAGGCGAATCGCACCCGTCGGGCAATTGCGTTCGCAAGCCATGTCTTTCGTGCACTCGTAGTTGTGCAGCTTCTTGACGACATCTCCGAGCGGCACGGCGGCGAAGCCCTGCGTCGCGCACGTCGCGGCACAGATGCCGCAGTGAATGCACGCATTCATATCGACCGACAGCTGCACGTGGTCGCGCGGACGCGCCACCATGCGATCCTCTTCGGCCACCGCCTTCGCATCGCATAGGTAGCGCGTCAACGGATGCGTCGTCAGCACCTCGAGCGCTTCGCGTTCGCCCAGGCGCACGATCTCACGCACGTCGGGCATGTCGAGCAACCCGAGATGCGACACCTTTGGCTTGATCAGCACCGTGCGCTCGTCGACGTAGCGGTGCAAGTTGTGCTCGTTGAGCGCCTGCCCCATCACTTCGTAGGTCTGGAAGAGAATGTGCGGCAAGCTGGCACGGAACGGCACCGGCGTGTGCATGTCGCGGTGCGACAAGTCGACCGCGATGACGAGGTCGGCTTGGCGCGCTTTCGCGATGCGCAACCCGAGCGTCTCGGTCATGCCGCCATCGACAAAGTGGTCGTTGCCGATCGCCAGTGGCTCGAAAATCGTCGGTAAGCACGCACTGGCATAGACCGCGTCAGCGACCGCGAGTTGGTCGGCGCCCGGCAGGCCAAAGAACCGCGAAGCTCCCGTGGTCAGCGACAGCGCGTTGCAGAAGAAGGGTCGTTGCAGCTCGTCAAATCGCGCAAACGGCAGCCACTTGCGCAGCAGCTCGTGGAACGTGCGACCCTTGTAGACCGAGGCGTGGCGGTAGCCGCGCACGAGGAACTTCAGCAGGTTGAGCCGGAAGTACTCCTTCAGCGAGATCTCACCGGCGGCCACTTCCATCTTCTGGCTGTTGAGGCCGGAGGCGAACAGCCCACCCATCACAGCCCCCATGCTGGTGCCGACGACTTCGTCGACGACGAGGCCAAGGCGCTCAATCG
>CANEYR010000163.1 GCA_947444055.1 Planctomycetota bacterium | reverse complement strand
TCGCTAGCTGCCGCCCGCCGAGCCACTACTTCTTTGGTGCGGGCGCCTCGGGCTTGCCGTCCTTCGGCTTGCCGCCGCCGACTTCGGTGGCGAGGCAAAGCACCTCCGCCTCGATCGCCCGAAGCCAGGGCTCCGGCTCAAAGCCCAACGGGCCTCTGGCGCCGACGAATGCGACCTTGCCGTCCTTGCCGATCAGATAGAGCCGATCCGGCCAGCCGCCGTAGGCGAGCCCGACTTTGTCGTCGACGCGATCGACCAGTGTGGGCATCGGCAGGTGCAGTTCTTCGACGCAGGTGCCGGCGACGTCGAGCCGTTCGGCATCGGTGATCGGGTCTTCGACGAGCCCGAACGTCGACGGCATCTTGCCATCGATCGCATGCGCCTCGCGCACATAGACGAGGAAGAACGCGACGTCGCTGCTGTGCAGTTCGTGGATCTGGCGCAGCCGACCGGCTGCACTGCGGAACGGCGGTCAGGTGTAGCTGCCAAAGATCAGCGCCACCGGTTTGCTGCCGCGGAACGACGACAGCTTGATGGTCGTGTCCTTCATGCCGAGCATGGGCAGTTCGAAGTCGGGCGCCATATCGCCGACCTTGGGCACCTTCTCGACTTCACCCTTCGCCGGCCGCCCCTCGCCACGCTTTGGTCGCACGGGAGCCATCGCAAAGTCTGCCCCGTCGAGCACGCCGTTCTTGTCGCGATCGAGGTTGGCAAACGCTGCCGCCGTGCGCGGGTACTCACCGCGCTGCACCTTGCCGTCCTGGTCCTTGTCGTATTGCTGCAGCAGCTTCAGCAAGACGTCGGGTGCCGCTCCCGGGCGCTGGGCCGCGGCCGGGGCGAGCAGGCAAGCAAGCAGAGCGAACGAAACGAAGTGGCGCATGGCAGATGTCTCCAGCAGAACGATGGCGGCGAGCACCGCGACCGTGAAGTGGCCGCCCACGTCAGCGCGCACATTTCTCGCGAAGCACCGGCTCGGGCTTGAGCTGGAAGCGGCGGGCCGCTCGCATCGCCCGCCCATCATGGAAACCCGCAAGCTCATGCCGTTCGTCGACGGCGTCTGGGACAAGGACATCGTTCCCCAGCTCGTCGACTACATCCGCATTCCCTGCAAGTCGCCTGCCTTCGACAAGGAATGGCAGCAGGCGGGGCACATGCAGCGCGCCGTCGACTTGATCGCCGGTTGGTGCAAGGCGCAGCCGATCGAAGGGCTCACCGTCGAGGTCGTGCAGCTCGCGGGGCGCACACCGGTGATCTACATGGAGGTGCCGGGCGAAGGCGACGACACCGTGTTGCTGTATGGGCATCTCGACAAGCAGCCGGAGATGACCGGTTGGTTTGAAGGGCTTGGCCCGTGGCTGCCCGTGATGAAGGGCGACAAGCTGTATGGCCGCGGTGGTGCGGACGACGGCTATGCGGCGTTTGCTTCGCTGACGGCGATTCGCGCGCTGCGTGAGGCCGGCGGCAAGCATGCGCGTTGCGTGGTGCTGATCGAGGCGTGCGAAGAGAGCGGCAGCTACGACCTGCCCTTCTACATCGATGCGCTGAAGGCGCGCATCGGCACGCCGAGCCTCGTCGTCTGTCTGGACTCGGGCTGCGGCAACTACGACCAACTGTGGTGCACGACGTCGCTGCGCGGCCTCGTCGGCGGCGACGTGCGCGTCGATGTGTTGACCGAAGGGGTGCACAGTGGCGACGCGAGTGGCGTCGTGCCGAGCACGTTCCGCATCTTCCGGCAACTGATCGAACGGCTCGAGGACAGCGCCACGGGCCGCATCCTGCCCAAGCAATTCCACGTCGCGATTCCAAAGCAACGCCAAGAGCAGGCGAAGGCGTGCGGCAAGGTGCTCGGCAATGGCATGTGGCAGCGCTTCCCATGGGTGACGGGCACCAAGGCGATGGTGAAGGACCTGCAGGAGATCGTGCTCAATCGCACGTGGCGGCCGTTCGTCGAGGTGATCGGCGCCGACGGCATCCCGCACGTCGAGAAGGCCGGCAACGTGTTGCGCCCGTTCACGACGTTCAAGTTGTCGCTGCGCATCCCGCCGCGCGCCGACGAGAAGGCGTGCATCGCGCACCTGCGCAAGCTGATGACCGAGAAGCCGCCGTCGGGCGCCAAGATCACGTTCTCGGCGGAGAAGGCGAGCGTCGGTTGGGACGCGCCGCCTTTGGCTGGGTGGCTCGAAAGTGCCTGTGCGGCGGCTTCGAAGACGTTCTTTGGCAAGCCATGCGTCTACATGGGCGAGGGCGGCACCATCCCGTTCATGGGCATGCTCGGCGAGAAGTTCCCCGACGCGCAGTTCATGATCACGGGCGTGCTCGGGCCGCAGAGCAATGCGCATGGGCCGAACGAGTTCTTGCACATACCCATGGGCAAGCGGCTGACGGCGAGCGTGGCGATGGTGCTGAACGAACACCTGCTGCGGGCGCGCGATGGCGGCGGCAGCAAGGCGAAGGCCGCGAGCAAGGCGAAGCCGAAGGCGAAGCCACAGCCGAAGAGCAAGAGCAAGGGCAAGCGGTCCGCTCGCTAACACGCGAACCTACTCAGCGGTGCTGTCGTCGCTGGCCAGTCAGCGCGACATCACGCCAACCGGCAAAGGTGTGCTCGGCGTTGCCGACACTCTCGCCATGGCGCCTGACGAGCAGCGTGGCGAACGCCGGGCGCGCGTTCACAATCAGAGTCCGACGCTGATCTGGGTGCCGTTGGACGTGACGTTCGGGGGCAAGGTCAAGTCGTTCGACGCCACGGACGCGCGCGCCGTGAAGGGTGTGAAGGACGTGGTCGATGTAGGTTCGGGCGTGGCGGTGATCGCTGACGGTTTCTGGGCGGCGAAGCTCGGCCGCGATGCGCTGGTCGTGGAATGGGATCTTGGGCCGGCGGCTCTGCTGTCGACGAAGGCCATGCGCGAGCAGTACCGCAAGCTTGCTGGCACGCCGGGTCTCGTCGCCAAGAAGAAGGGCGATGCCGCCGCGGCGAAGGCGAAGGCGGCGCGCACAGTCGAGGTCGACTACGAGTTGCCGTTCCTGGCGCATGCGCCGATGGAGCCGCTCAATTGCGTCGTCGATCTGCGTGCTGACTCGTGCGAGATTTGGGCGGGCACGCAGTTTCAGACGGTCGATCAGGCGGCGGCGGCGCAAGTCGTCGGCTTGCCGATCGCGAAGGTGAAGCTCAACACGACGTTCCTCGGTGGCGGTTTTGGTCGGCGCGCCAATCCGGTGTCCGACTACATCGTGGAGGCGTGCAAGATCGCGAAGGTCGCGAAGGCGCCGCTCAAGCTGGTGTGGACGCGCGAAGACGACCTGCGTTCGGGCTTCTACCGCCCGATGTGACACAGCCGCATCGGTGCGTCGCTGGCAGCGGACGGCGCGATCACGGGTTGGACGCACACGATCGTCGGTCAGTCGATCGTCACTGGCACGCCGTTCGAAGCGATGATGGTGAAGGACGGCATCGATGGCACCTCAGTCGAAGGGGCCGAGGACATGCCGTATGCGATCCCGAACGTGCAGGTCGAACTGCACACGACGCAGTCGGCGGTGCCGACGTTGTGGTGGCGCTCGGTGGGCCATTCGCACACGGCGTTCGTCGTCGAGAGCTTCGTCGACGAGCTTGCTCATGCCACGGGCAAGGATCCGCTCGACCTGCGGCGGCAGCTGCTGGTCGGCAAGGATCGTCATCTCGGCGTGCTCGAACTCGCCGCCGCCAAGGCTGGCTACGGCAAGCCGCTGCCGACCGGGCACGCGCATGGGCTCGCGGTGCACTTCTCGTTCAACAGCTACGCCGCGATGGTGCTCGAAGTGTCGCTCGAAGGTGGGCTGCCCAAGGTGCACAAGGCGACGTGCGCCGTCGATTGTGGCTCGACAATCAATCCGGACACGGTGAAGGCGCAGCTCGAAGGGGCCGTCGGCTTCGCGTTGACGGCGGCGCTCTACAGCGAGATCTCGTTGGCCGACGGGCGCGTGCAGCAATCGAACTTCCACGACTACCGCATGCTGCGCATCGGCGAGATGCCGGTGGTCGACGTGCACATCGTGCCGAGTGAGCTGCCGCCGACGGGGGTGGGCGAACCAGGAGTGCCACCGGTGGCGCCAGCTCTCGGCAATGCGCTGTTTCGGCTGTTGGGCAAACGCGTGCGCCGCTTGCCGGTGCGAGCCGAAGATCTCCGGTGAGAAAGGGGCGCGAGCGTGCAGCAAGCACTCTGTGTGAAGAGCGTGTGTAGCTTCGGCCAAGTATGGCCAGCGACGGGTGCGCAGGATTGACCCGGCAGCCCAGGGCCGGGCAAGACAGGGCGACCCCTCACACATGGTTTGGTCGGCTACCCTGCCGCCCTGCCTTGAGATTGCTTCGTCGGGAAGGCCCCACCCTCGCACCATGACCGACACCACCGAGACTGAGTTCAAGCTACGAGCGATTCGCCCTCTCGAAGTCGCGCTCGTCGACGCCGCCCTGCGCGAACTCGGCGTACCGTGCCGCGCCAGCGCGAGTGGTACCCACACCGACACCTACCTCGACGACGACAGAGGGACGCTGGCGGCAGCCGGAATTGGTCTGCGTCTGCGGGTTGGCAGCGGTCTTCCGCGACTCACGTGCAAGGCCCGCGGCAGTGCGACGAACGGGCTGTTCGTGCGCGAGGAACACGACAGTGTCTGGTCCAGCACCAACCTGCCGCAGGCCGCGCGTGAGTTGCCGCCTGAGCTACGCGACCGCATCGAGCCGTTCGTGCTCGACCGCGTCTTGCAGCCAGTGCTGACAATGGTGACGCAGCGCGACACCCGCATGCTGGTGCACGAGGACCAAGATCTGTGCGAGTTGACGATCGATCGCGTCGAAGCGGGTGCCGATGGTCGTTCCATCGTCTTCCACGAGGTCGAGCTCGAAGTCGCTGACGACCTCGATACCAACCGCCGCCTCGTGGACTCCTTGCTGCAGCGCTTGCCGCTCCAGACGGCGGCGGACGACAAGCCTACCTACGCCACGGCACGACTTGGTTTGCACGCGGTCGTGATGGCGAGTGTTGGGCCGGAGGCTTCGATTGTAGCGGCGGTGATGCAGCTCACCGCGCGTCACTTGGATTGCATGCACACCGCCGAAGTAGGGGTGCGGTCGGATCGTGATCCCGAGCACTTGCACGCCATGCGCGTAGCGGTTCGTCGGCTGCGCAGCGTCGTGCGGGCGTTCCGTGATCTGTGGCCACACGACGTTGCCGACGGTCTGTTGGCGGCCCTCGGTGAGGTCGGCAGTCAGCTCGGGGCCGTGCGCGACCTCGACGTGACCCTCGCCGCCTTGGCCGCACAGTGTGCGGAGTTGCCGACGGTATTGCGGCTGCCGGCCGAACGCACCGTGGCGTGGATTCGCAACCTGCGAACGACTGCCAACGAAGGCTTGCAGGCCTGGCTGCGCAGCAACGATCGACTGCGTGCGCAGGGAGAACTCGAGACCACCTTGAGTGCTTGCGATCGCACCTCGACGTTGGCGATGGCGCCAACCAAGAACGAAGTGCAATCGCGCATCGCGCATGCCGCCGCGCGTCTGCGCCGGGCGATTGCCGAGATCTCGCCGGAGCTGCCGACCGAGCCGTTGCATGCGCTGCGCCTCGCCAGCAAGCGTCTGCGTTACCTGGCGGAGGAGTTCGACCGCCTGCCCGGTCAGGACTACGAGAAGTCGCTTGGCAAGATCATCGCGCTGCAGCAAGCGCTCGGCGCCGTCTGTGACCATGACTTGGCCGCGCGTCGATTGATCGACTGGATCCGGCCGGCGGTCGAGGCCAGCGCCGACGGTGCGCTGATGGCGGCGGCGCTCGGTGGATTGGCGGCATGCAACACGATGGCCGCCGCGAAAGCGCGCAAGCGGGCGCGTTCCACCTTGGCGCGCGTGGACCGGAAGCGCGTATGGAAGCGCTTCGAGGCGAACGAGTCGACCGCCGCCAACACCACGAACTAAGACGGACAGCTTTCCAGCTCGTCGTTGCCGTTCGCTGCCACGCGTGCGATCGTCGGCGCCGTGCTCCATCGCTTCGAGATCGCTCTCGCTGACGTCGACCGCGGCGTCTACACCGACCTGGACCTGCGTGTGGCCCGGCATCCCTCCGAAGACGAGCCGTGGTTGCTGACTCGCGTGTTGGCTTACGCGCTCGAATACAAGGAGGGCCTCGAGTTCAGCAAGGGCTTGTCGGAGGCGGATCAGCCAGCGCTGTGGGTGCGCCACGGCGATGGCCGTGTGCTCGACTGGATCGAGGTCGGTGCGCCCGCCCCGGATCGTTTGCATCGCGCGTCCAAGCTCGCCGAGCGCGTGGTGGTGTGGTGCCATCGGCGGCCGGATGTGTTGCAGCAGCGCTGCGCCAAAGAGAAGGTGCACAAGGGCGATGAGATCCAGGTCATCAAGGTGCCGCCCGAGATGTTGACGGCGTTGGGCAAGAAACTCGACCGCAACAACCGCTGGGACGTGTCGCGGCTCGAAGGGCGCGTGACGATCGTGTGCGGCGGTGAAGTGATCGAGGCGGCGCTCGAGTCCGTGCCTCTCGTTCCGCCTGCGGTGTGAGCCGTTCCGCGCGCCGCGAGACCAACGTCCAGCGGTTTCACGCGTCGAGCGTGTGCTGCACGATGCGCGCCAACTGATCGGCGGAGTACGGCTTCTGCAAGAAGGCAACCGTGTTCTCGCTCACACCATGGCGCAGCACATCGTCGGTGGTGCAGCCACTCATGAACACGACCCTGAGGCCAGGGCGAGCCTTGACTAAGCGTTCGGCCAAGATGCGTCCGCCGATGCCGGGCATGACGACGTCGGTCAGCAGCAAGTCGATGTGCGGGATGCTCTCGGCGACTGCCAACGCGTCTTCACCGCTCGCGGCCGTGATGATCGTGTAGCCCTCGTGAGTCAGGATGCGCGCGGCCAAGTCGCGGTTGGCAGGGTCGTCCTCGACCACGAGCAGGGTCTCGGTGCGAGGCGCCGCGGTGATCGCGATCTGGTTGGTCGGCGCAGCGTTGGCGTGTTCGCAGCGGGGCCACAGGATGTGAAACACCGAGCCGTTGCCGGGACTGCTCTCCAGTTCGATGCGGCCACCCGATTGCGAGACGATGCCATAGACGGTGGCCAGACCAAGGCCGGTGCCGCGGCCGTGTTCTTTGGTTGTGAAGAACGGCTCGAACAGATGCGCCTTCACCTCGTCGGTCATGCCCGTGCCCGTGTCGGCGACCGAGAGGCGCACTGCGGGAGTGCCAGGATCCATTTGGCCGGCCGCCGTGCGAATGGTCAGGCATCCACCGTTCGGCATCGCGTCGCGGGCGTTGACGACCAGATTGAGCAGCACTTGTTGGAACTGGCCGCGGTCTACCAGCACGCCGCCGACAGTTGCGGTTTGCACGTCAAACTGCATGTTCGTTGCGAGCAGTCGCCGCAGCATCGGCACCATGCTGTGGATCTCGGCGCCCAGCTCGAACACTTCGGGGCGGAGGATCTGCTTGCGACTGAACGACAGCAGTTGTCGTGTCAGGTTGGTGCCGCGTTCCGCCGCCAGACGAATCTGGTGCACGAGCTCGAGGTTGGGGTCGTTCGCGGCGCTGAGGCTGCGCAAGATGTCGGCAAACCCCATGACGGCGGTGAGCACGTTGTTGAAGTCGTGCGCGACGCCGCCGGCCAGCAGTCCAATCGCTTCGAGCTTCTGCGCTTGCCGCAACTGTTCTTGCAGTCGCTGGCGTGTGAGCTCCGCTTCGACGCGGTCGGTTACGTCCCAGTTGAAGGCCACCACGGCATGCACTTCGTGGTTGGGGCCAAGCACCGGGAAGAACACGCTCTCGAGCCAGAAGCGACGGTGGTGCACGGGCCACTTGGCATAGCTCGGGGCCGTGAAGTCGACCTCTCGCCGTTCGATGCGCGCCGGTCGGCCTGCCACACACTGCCGGAACATCTCGGCAACCCCGACGCGCTGGGCTTCCGGGTCGTTCAGCAGGCTGTACTCGTCGATGCCAATGCTGTCGTTGGGCAAGCCGATCAGCTGCCGCATCGCTGCGTTCATGCGCAACGAGGTGCCGCTTGGTGTGAAGATCTGGATGCCGATAGGGCTGCCCTCGATCACGGCGGTGAGAAACTGCTCGCGTTCGCGCAGCTGTGCCGCGGCTTGCCGTTCGTCGGTTTCATCGCGCACCATGCCGAGCATGCGCGTGGCGTTGCCGCCGTCGTCGTATTGGAAGCGACCGGTGCCGGAGAACCAGCGCGTCGAGCCATCGGGGCGAACGACGCGGGCGGTGTGGTGGTACTGGGTCTTCTGGGCGCGGGCCGTATCGATGGCGTCGGCCAGAGCGGCCCAGTCGTCGACGTGGATGCGGTCCTGGAAGTGATGGAACTCGACGGCAAAGGTGTCGGTGGCCGCGTAGCCAAACAACTCGTAGTGGAACGGCGACCAGACGATGCGGTTGCTCTCAAGGTCC
>CANEYR010000162.1 GCA_947444055.1 Planctomycetota bacterium | reverse complement strand
TTGCCATCGACGTGCGGAGCGATGTCTACGCCCTGGGATCGATCACCTACCAAGTGCTGACCGGCTCACCGCCACTGCCGACCACGGGGCTCGCCTTCGACGATGCGTTGCGCCTCATCCGTGAGCAGGTGCCAGCGCCTCTCTCCCAGCATGATCGACTACTGCGTGGCGATCTTGAGTTTGTCGTCGCCGCGGCCCTCGCCAAATCCCCCGCCGACCGCCCAGCGTCGGCGCGTGAGTTCGGCCTCGACCTCGATCGTGTGCTCGCCCACCGCGCCGTCTCCGGACGTCGCCCGACGTCGTTCTATCTGCTGTCGCGATTCGTACGGCGGCACCGACTGCTGTGCGCCAGTCTGACTCTCTCCTTCGCCGCGCTGTTGACTGCGCTGGTTGCGGTTTGGGCGGCGTTCACGCAAGCGGCAGCGGATCGCGGGCGACTGGTCGCGACGTTCCGATTCACGGTCGAGAAGGTCGTGGGCCAACTTGGCAACTTGGCCGGGACGAGCGAAGTGCGCGCCAACGCCCTCAGAGAGTTTCTGCCGAGCATGGAGGATTGCGTGCGGCTGTTCCCCGCCAATCGCGAAGCCCGCCGCTGTGTGAACGCCATCCTTTGCCAGCTCGGCGACATCGAAACCGAGGTCGAGAACTTCCCGGCCGCGCTGCTGCTCCGCCAACAGGCCTTGGCCAGCCAAGAAGGCCTGCTCGCGGACGACCCGCAAGCACCGGGCCATCTGGCCGACTGGGCTGTGGCGATCATCAAACTCGGTGACGCCGAGAAGCTCAGTGGCCAGTCCGCGTTGCCGCGCTACCAGCAGGCTCACCACATCTTGACCGAACTGGCGGCGGCCTATCCCGACACCGCGCGTCATGTCGACGACCTGGCGTGGAGTTGCAGTCGGCTGGCGCACCTCGCCATCGACAGCCATCAGTTGGAGAACGCCGTGACGCTCTTGCAGCAACAAGCGACTCTGCTGCAGCGGTTGCAGATCCTGCAGCCCGGCAGTCCCTTCAACCTGGCCGGTGAACGCGCCCTGCATTGCTTGTGGGCCCATCTTGAAGGCATGCACGGAAACCCGGCCGAACAGCAGCTTCACTTGCTGCGTTCGATCACGCCGGCCAGGCAACGGCTCTTGTTGCAGCCCAACGCGCCGCTGGCGTTGATTGAGTTCGCCGGTTCGGTCGCGTCCTACGTGCAGAGTGCGCACGCCTCGCTCGACCCAGCCGAACGAGAGCGCCTGCTCGACGAGGCGCAGGTGGCCGTTACGACACTGCTGGCCCAAGAACGGGAACACGGCACGGCGAAGTCGATCGCGAAGAATCTCGAAGGCTTGCGGCGGCTCGGGCGCTGACGCGGCTTGACGCAATGAACAAGTCGGCGGTGTGCCAGGGTCGATCCACCGTGCGCATGCACGGCACGACGGCGACGAATTCGCCGTCGGCCGCGTTCAGTCCTCGATCAGAGGCCGATCATCCACGCGTAGGCGTCGGACATCACGAAGCCGAACGCATTGCTGGCATCAAGTGAAGCGGCCTGACTGAAGAGCTGGAATCCGAGCAGGCCCCCCGAAGCTGGGATCGCGAAGTTCCAGGTCGCGGTCGTGCCGACGCCGACGACGGTGTCGGTGAAGTCGACGCTAACGCGCAGCGGACAGCCAGGCGCACCGAGCACGCCTAGGTCGAGTGGCAGCGGAATGACGCCACCGGTCACGGTGTTGCTGAGGCCAACCACCATCACGGCGACGCCCACCTGCAAGTTGGTGAGGTTCGCTGTCAACGTGCCGCCGATCGTCGGCTGTGTTGAGTTGACCGCGCGCGGGATGCCGAGCGCACCGGCGCAGCCAGCGCCGAAGAAGCCGTAGCCGGCGAGGCCGCCGTTGGTCGCGGTGCTGTAGTGGATGCGGCCATTCCAACCGCGGTTGGCATTGGCTGCAGCCGCGAATGGCGAACCCTTGCCGTTGCCGCAGATCACGTTGAAGTCAGGGCCAGGATAGGTCGTGGTCGCCGTCAAGGTCGTGTAGGCGACGCCGCAACCGGTCGTCATATGGATCGCCACGCCGAAGGTGCCGGGCGGCAGGTAAATCGGGTTCGACAGCGCCATCGCCACCGGGACTGGCGCCGAGAAGAGGCCGCCTTGGAAGGTGCCGGTGCCCGTCGCGACTTGCCGCCACACCGCTGCATTCGTGTGGTTCGTAAGGAAACCACCCGCCGCATCCGTGACCCAGACCGTGCAGCCGATCGCGGTCCCGATCACAGGCGTTGCCATGTACGGGCACAGGGTCAGCGCGCAGATATGGATGCCCTGCGGATTCGTGACTTGGATGTCAAAGGTGTTGCCCGAGCCGACGGCGCTCAAGCCGTTGCCGCCGCTGACGAGCGTCGTGTGCGTATTTGGCGACAACACGAGACCCTGCGACTTCGTGAACGGACCCTTGCAAAGCCTGCTCACGGTCAGGGTGACTTGCGCCGACGCGCACACGCTGCCGTACACCCACACCGGGTTCTGCGCGTTCGAATCGACGATGGTGTCGCCGTCGAGGTCCCACGCCCACGATGTCGGCACCGGCACCGAGGTGTCGGTGAACTGCACGACACCCGGGACGATCTGCGCGAAGGTGTAACTCGGCACCACGTTGTCGGTGCGGATGTAGTTGGTGCGCGTGTAGGTGCTCGACGGATGCGCGGCGTCGGTCGTCGTCAACGAGACCGTGTAGTCGCCGCACGTGTTGTAGGTGAACGACGGGTTCGGCAACGTCGAGTCGATGATGGTGTCGCCGTCGAAATCCCATGCCCAACTGGTCACACCACCTGGATCACTGCTGAACGACGTGTCGGTGAAGTTGACGGCCAGCGGCGACGGCCCGGTCGTCACGTTCGACGTGAAGTTCGAGAAGAGACCAGTCTGCGCGGTGTTGACGATCACGCGGCCCAGTTGGCCGGCCACCGGCGCGAGGAAGAGTCCGGTCGTACCAGTGCTGACCCAGAGGGGATCACCGATGTCCCACTGCCATCCGTTGCGCAGCAGGTTGTGCGCGACACCATGGATCGTCGTCGCGTACCCGGGCAACACCAACGCCGCCGAGTACGAGTTGTGCCCCGTGAAGTTGCCCGGCACCGCCGGCGACCAGTTGCCGACGATGTCGACCACATCGCCGGTGACGACAGGGATGGCTGCCGCGATCGGGCCGACGTTGCCACGGCTCCACAACGAAACGGCGCCATTCACACGCACCAGATAGGCGGCCGTATCACCAGCTTGGAACGCATCGATTGGCAGATCGAGGCCCGTGATGGTGAACGTGGTTTGCGCGGTGAACGTGTAACCGCGGCTGAAGCCGTTATAGATCGCAGCGTGCGGCGGGATTGGAATCTGAGCGGCAGTTACCGCGGCAAGCAGGCAAACTGCAATCGACGAGAGAATGCGCATGGTGATCTCGAAAGGAGGTTGCGGACGGCATCCGGATGCACTCCGGATCGCGGGCCACAAACTACCCCCGGACGCCACTATGTCGATCCCGTAGCTGCTGGCAGGCATTCGTGCGGCGCAGCCACTGGCCGCAGCGACCGCGAGCAGCACAACCGGCGCCCATGGGGTGGCCGCACACCGGCGTTCCATTCCTGCCGGGCGGCATCGGGCGGATCGCATCAGCCAAGCTCCGGACACCCGCTGTTCCCGCACGTTCCGCAAGGGATGGGAAATCTCAGCAAGCGCTCCCGGCCCCTCTGAACAAGGCCCGCAATGCTGCCTAACCCGCGGGCCCAAGAACGGGAACACGGCACGGGGAAAGCGATCGCGAAGGATCTCGAAGGCTTGCGGCGGCTCGGGCGCTGACGCGAGCGCGCACGCAGCATCGCGAAGCGCCCCTTTCCTGAGTCGGCGAACGATGGCACGTTGTCAGAGTGGTGATGACCCACTCTCCCGAACTCGCCGAGGCGTTGCGCTACGAGGACTCCCTGCGCCGGCTCGCGTGGCTGCTGCATCTCGGCGGTGCCGATGCCGACGACGCGGTACAGCACGCGCTGACGCAGGTCGCCCTCGGCAAGCGACCAAAGGGCATGCCGCTGTGGACGTTCTTGCGCACGGCATGCAAGCACCACGCATTCAACCTGCGCAAGATGGCGAACCGGCGGCGAACGCGCGAAGCAGCGGCCGTCGGCGAACGCACGGCAATGCCGGTCGACGAGATGCTGGCGCGCGACCAACTGCGGCGGCGCGTGGCCGAAGCGGTAATCGCGTTGGCCGAGCCTTACCGCACGACGGTGTGGCTGCGTTGGTTTGAGGGCATGGACGTCGAAGGCGTGGCGGCGCAGATGCAGGCGCCAACCAACACCGTGCGCACACGGCTGCAGCGCGCGCATGCCCAGTTGAAGCTGCGGCTCGACGGCGAGTACGGCGACCAGAAGTGGGGCGTGCTCGCAATGCCGGCGGTGTTGCTCGGTGCCAGCAGCGCGCTGCCGCTTGGCACGGTGACCGCCGCCGCGGCGACCGGCGGGGTGATGTTGGCGGTGTGCGCCGGGCTCTTCGCGTTGCTGCGTGGCACGGATCCACAGCCCATCGCGGTGGCCACGCCGGTGGTCGCAGACGTCGTCGACCAAGGGCAGGCCTTGCCTCGCGTCACGGCGCCGCTGCCGCGTTCGCGTTCCCCGCGGATGGTGGCGCAGCCGTCGTCGCGTGGACTGCAGGTCACGCTCGCCAATCGCAAGCCAGCAGTCGAGTTGCCAGTGTGGTGGTGGCATGCGGAGGATCGGCCGACGTGGACGGAGCGAGCGCGGGTGCGACCGGATCGTGAACGCGGCACCGACGACGCCTACGAACATGCGCAGCCCGAGCCGACGTCGTTGCGCACCGACCACAACGGTTGCATCGCCGTGCCCGCGCCGAGGCCAGTCGCGGTCACCGTCGAGATCGCACCTGGCATCTGGTTCTCAGCCCCCCTGCCAACGCACGAGGCGTTGGTCTTGCCAGCGCTCACCGAAGTTCGCATGCAGGTGGCCGCGAACGGCATCGACGGCGAGTGGGAAGCCAGCGTCACGTTCGTCGGTCGCACCGACAAGGCGGCGAGTGAACGCTTCGACGTCGATACCGAGAGTGGTCCCGGCGCCATCCGCTACCACGCCCAGCGTCTACAGGGCTCGGTGAAGGACCCGTTGGTGGCGACCGTGGTCGACGATTCCCAGTGGCGTTGGCGTGTCGATGCACTCGGGCACGGCTTCCTGTTCCGACCTGGACAAACGGCGCGGCGGGCGCCGTTCCGCGAGACCCTGCACATCGAGAAGCGGCTGCCCCGGGTGGTGGTGTCCGTGCACGAACCGTCGGGCGAACTGACGCCGCGCCGCGGCGTCGTTCGCCTTCGCCACGTCGATCGCGGCATCAGCGTGCGCGAACTCACCGCCGGGCGCGCGGTGTTCGACGTGCAAGACACCTACGGCCTCACGCCCGAACTGCGCGTTCGCATGCACGATGGCGAGGAGGTCACGGTCGTCGCGAACTTCCAAGCCGCCGACCAAGAACGTGGGCAGGTGCTGCAGCTCTCTGGCAAGTCGACGGCGCAGCGCGTGTTCGTCGAAGCGTTGCCGCGCGACTCGCTCCACCACGTCTTCGTCGAGACGGACGCGGCCGGGTGGATGCGCGTTGCCGCACAGAGTGAACGTGGGCACGAAGGCGAGGTCGAGTTCAGCGACGACGAACGCGGTCTTTGGCTGGTCGGCTTGCCGATGCTCGCGGGCAGGCAAGTGTGCGTGGTGACGAAGACCGGACGCGTCGCGTTCGGTGCGTTCTCATGGCTTGGCGAGGCGGTACTGCCGTGGCTGCCGACGCACCAACCAAGCACCGTGCGGGTCGCCGATCTCTACCGCCACTGCGGCCGACGCGACGTCCTGCGCGCCAGCCTCGAACTGCAGTTGCCCAGCAGCAACGCACCGACGTGGATGACCCTGTGGTCGCATCAGCAAGCGCCGCAACTCGATGGCTACGTGCGGGCACCGATCTGGCAGGACCTGACGTTGCCGACCACACTACCGTGGCGGCTGCGGGTGTACGACGGCCCCGACACCTCGTTCCCGGTCTTGCTCGAACGCACGACGCTGCGTTGATCGCGGTCGCCTGCTCAGCGTCCGGCGGCGGGATCTCGACTCGCCGTGCATTGCCGCGGTTCACAACGAAACATCACGGCGACGTCAGCATTCTGGCGACGGCACTCGTAGTGTCGTTCCCATGCCACGCCTTGCCGTCGTCGTACCATTCCTGTTGGCCCTCGCCATACCCGCCAAAGCCCAGGACGGTCCGTCCGTCGACGTGCTGCGTGCCACCGTGCGCGGCGCTGTCACCTGGATCGCGCGGCAGGCCGAGCCTGTGCCCGAGGTCGAGGGCGCGGTGCTCGTGCGCGCCAGTGACGCGCCGGGAGCCCGCGCGCAGCCGATCGTCTACGGCGGTTCGGCCGGCGTGCTGCTGTTCCTTGAGAACGTCGCCGCGGTGCTCGACTGTGCCGAGGCGCGCGCGCTCGCTGACCGCATCGCGAAGGGCTTGCGGTCGTGTCGGCAGCAAGAAGGCGACGCGCCAGCGAGTTGGAACGAAGCGAACGGCAACGCCGGGGCCGGGCTCTACACCGGCGACGCCGGCATCGGGCATGCGTTCTTAGTGCGGCACCAGCTGCGCGGCGACGCCGAAGCACTCGCCACCGCGGTCGAGATCGGCGACGCGCTGCTGGCGCGGTCGACGCGCAGCGAACGCGGCCTCGGCTGGGGCAACCAACCGGATCTCATCATCGGCAACGCCGGCACCGCGTTGTTCCTGCTCGAACTCGGCCTGGCCAGCGCCGAGCCGCGCTTCGTCGACGGCGCGCGGCAGGCGGGGCGCGAGCTGGTCGCGATGGCGGTGCAGGAGCCGTCGAAGGCGGATGCGAAGCAGCAACTGCCGACGTGGAAGTACATGGCGGGGCGGCGCGCGATGCAGATGCCGAACTTCAGTCACGGCACCGCCGGCGTCGCCTACGCGTTGTTGCGCATCGGTGCTGCCACCGACGACGCCGACCTGATCGCGGCCGGCCGCGCCGGTGCGGAATGGATGCTCGAACTGGCGGTCATCGAGGGCGACACCTGCAAGTGGCCGGCGGTCCCGGGGCAGAAGGCCTTCCTCGGTGGCTGGTGCCACGGCCCGGCCGGCACGGCGCGGTTGTTCCTGCTGCTGCACGCGATGACGAAGGAGGAGCGGTTCCTGCAGATCGCGAAGCAGGGCGCCAATTTCCTGGTCGGCTACGCGAAGCAGGCCGAACGTGTCGGCGCCGATGGCAAGCGCATGTACGTGCCGCCGAGCTACTGCTGCGGCGTCGCCGGTGTGCTCGAGTTCTTCTGCGATCTGCATCGCGTCACCGGCGATCCGGCGCACGCGGCGTTCGCGCGCAAGGCGGGGCAGTATCTGATCGACGTCGCGTTGGTCGACGGGGACGGCCGCAAGTGGAAGAACGGCGCCAGCGCCCCCGGTCCAGGCAAAGCCGACAGCCAGGGCCACGACACCGACTTGATGCTCGGGGCCGCGGGCGAAGCGCTGGCGCTGCTGCAACTGTCGTTGCTCGATGCGAAGGAAATGCCGCTGCGGCGCCTGCCGGATCGCTCGATCACACCGCCGCCCGTTGCCGCGAAGTCAGTGAAGTGACGGCTGGTGCGCGCGGCAGGCGTAGATCGTGCGATCGATCAATTCACAGGCACTGCGCCAGTCTCGCGTCCGTCGCGGCGAGCACGAAGTTGTTGTTCGCATCGAAAGTGAAGCTGCCGATCTGGATGTGGTACTGACCGGTCACCGACGCTGGCCAAGTGCGCGACCAGTTGAACTCGCCCTGGGCGTTGGTGAGGATGTTGTGGCCCCAGGCGAAATCCACGAACAGCGTGCACCCACTGGGCAGAGCGATCGTCGCCGGGTTGTAGCCCCAGACCATCATCCCGTGCACGTTCGGCAGCAGTCCGGTGGCGGTGAGGTCAATGCGTTGGTTGCCGCCGCCGCCCTGCGGCGTGAAGTTGATGTTGAGTGTCGCGCCACAGCCAGCGCCAGTGATCGCCGAGGAGCAGGACAGCTGCGCCATTGCGGCGGAAGTCAGGAGCAGGGACGTGACGAGAGTGGCGATCTTGATCATGTGAATGGTTAGGTCGAGGAAGCTGCCGCCGACAGGCGGGGTGGACAGCGTTCGCCAGTGGCACCCCCCTCTCGCACGCAGGCTGCGTTACAGCGGCCTCGGTGACTGACGACGAAGCCTACCCAACAATCCGGACTCGCGTTGGTTTGTGACACGCGGCGCCAAAGAACCCTGCTCCTGCAGGCGGTGGCGTTTGCGCGTGGGCGCCATGGCATAGACGTTTGGACCACATCGCGCCCTGCACTCATCGCGAGACACTCTCGTTCACCACCGGCCGCACGGCCGGCGCGAGTTCCCGA
>CANEYR010000161.1 GCA_947444055.1 Planctomycetota bacterium | reverse complement strand
GCCAATCGCCCAAAGCCAACCCGCGACAGCTGCGAGGAACCCGAGCACTACCCCGCAAATGAAGGCAAGCACAACACCCGGTCGTCGATACAGCCGTCTGCCAGCCGCAAAAATGCCGCCTCCAAGAGTCATCGACGTTAGCGCGACCACGTCTTTGGACACTTTGTACAAGGCATTGTTTTGATTTTCTTGTCGCCTACGGCCTTCTTGATAAGGGCACACACAGCTTCTTTGACATTTTGCTCCGCCTTCTCGCTCCACGACTCGACATTTGGCCCAGCATGACTTGGACCAGAGAGATTCCGAATGATTCTATTGCGCATCATAACGCTGCGAAGGGAATCTCCCATATCGTACGAAGCGATGTCCTCATCGCTATCGGTCTCTCCCTTGAGCTTGGCAGCCGCAGCGCCGATCACACGGGCGACCGCCGCGCCAAAGAAGACGCCAAGCGCCGTGTTTCCGGGAATCTGATCACTAACACATAGACCGCACAATGTTATTGACTCGGCGCATTCAACTGGGCACTCGTTGGGAATTATT
Organism: Planctomycetota bacterium; assembly: GCA_947444055.1. Taxonomy (GTDB): domain Bacteria; phylum Planctomycetota; class UBA1135; order UBA1135; family UBA2386; genus UBA2386. Next base: position 7,899 of record CANEYR010000161.1, on the reverse strand, counting down.
GCAACCGGCTTAGCCTCCATATCCTTCTTTGGTCTACTTCTTAAGTCGATTCTGGCCCCCCCTCGCACACTTAGCGGGCTCCCACTCGCGTACACGTTCATTAGCTCCTTCACGACGTAGTCGGTTACGTCAGGACCGCAGATTTTCTCCACAATTATCAACCCATCGCGCCGCAGAACGGCGGGGCCAGCTCTGAGCACCGCTGGTCCATGATTTCGATGCGGCGACCGCACCTCGGTCGGCGCTTCGTAGAGCCCCGCCATACCCATGAGGCTGCGGAGCAGCATCGGCCCGCCTTGTGAAGTCACCCGCCGACCAAGACCAAGACTTTGCGGAGTGTTCAGCCCGGCGTCAGAACACCCGCACGCACCACCCTCTGTACATCCGCATCCCATGGCATCCTCCACCTAGATCTTCATTGTGTGTTGAGTGACGCCAAGCACGACACTTCCGTCGTCTAGCTGCTCGCACGCGACTCGAATGAACTGAGTGCATATGCCGGTCTGAACCGTCATGACGTAGAAGCCAGGGCTGTCGACAATGAGTCGGTCTACAAACGGGGTCTCCGTCCAGTTCTCAGCGTCGTTGCTCTGCTGGATGAACACTTCGGTGGCCGCGTTTACTACGGTCGCTACCACGGTCAGCTGCGCTGCATTGGCATCGCCCATGAGAGTCGCGGGCGCGACCTCGCGAAGCATGCCATCGAGCACCAGATTCCTGAATGGTTGCGTAATCACCGAGACCTCGTATAGACCAGCCTACAGCGCGGCCGTGTTCAACCCTGCCGTGACGACGCAAATCGGCGTCGTACCCGTCAGCGTCACCTTCAGGCGCACGTAGCCTGCCGCCAACCCGCTCTGTGCTGCGGCCAGCGTGTAGCCGACCGCCGTGACGTTCGTCGCCGACCCCTTGTTCACCCAGTTCTCGAGATCGTTGCTCTCCTGCAACTGACAGGAGAGCGACGGACTCGTCCCGGACAGGCTGACCATGACGATGTCGAACTGCGAAGCGTTGGCGCCTTGCAGCGAGACTGGCTGAGAGACCTCGGAGAGCGTCGTGCCGGACAACGCTAGACGTGTGAAGAGTGGCTGGTACATGTTCTTGTCCTTCTTCGGTTTGGGTTGTTACTGCTCGGAAAGTGTCGTGTCCAATGCGTAGGAGACCGTGTTGTCAGTCGGCGTCGACTGCATCACGACTCGGTAGAACCTAGCGGAGAGCTGGAACGTCCCCGCTTGCACCGTGCCCGCCTTGTCGAACGCGGCTGTGATCGAAGCGACGAAGGACCAATTCTGGCCATCGCTGCTCTGCTGCAGAGTCGCGTCAACCGAGCCCGTCGTCTTGTTCGAGTACTCGTTGAGCAACAAGCTCACCTGCACTCTGTTCGATGCGCCAACGAGCCGGGCCGGGCCGGTTACGGAAGCTGTGCCGGACACCGTGTCCAAATGCGAGCTGATCGGAGGCGACGTGGTCATTCGTTGTTCTTGCGTCGGCGGAGTCGGCAAAGGGTCGACTCACCTCCTAAACCGCCGAACGGCGAGTAAAGGAACTCTGCGGCAATCATTCCCTGTCGGCGGCGAGGACAGCCTTCGTGGCTTCGCGCACCCTATCGATTGAGAGGCGAACCGCTCGCACAGTCAGCCGACGGAACGCCGCGATCTCAGTCGGCGTCGCATCGGCATGAAGTAGCACCAACGTCTCGCGATCGTGCGGCGATAGCCGCGCACCAATCTCGGCAAGCAGATCTACGATCCGCTGGGATTCGAACCACGACTCAGGTCCACGTTCTTCATGGAAGTCGACTGACTCGACGGCCACGAGGAGCAACCGCGACTCGAGGAGGTTTAGGGCCTGATTCCAAGCGGCACGTGCGGCCAAGCGTGTTTTCTCGTGCCAAGGCTCACCGAGGCGGGAACGCTCCCAAATGCGCACGACGGCGTGCATTGCTGCGTCTTCTGCGAGGTGCGAGCACCGCACCTTCTTACGCAGACCGGCGACGAGCGGATTCCAAAGAGCGGCGAAGTCCTCGACGGAGATCATCGTCGCTCCAGCGGCGCCGACGCCTGGACGTCCCCCGTCCGTTGCTGGTACGCAGACCGTGTGTTCGAGCTTCGAGCTTCGAGCTTCGAGCTTCGAGCTTCGAGCTTCGAGCTTCGAGCTTCGAGCTTCGAGCAAATCCGACGGCGACGTGAGTCATCGTGTTCCTGGGCTCGTGACGCCTTTTCCGGAGTCCCGGCCGAACGATGTCGGCGTCAGCAAGACCCCACTTCTACCGGTCGACGAGCACGACCGAATGTCGATCCCTGGGCGCCGTTCGTCAATCCCCGACAGCAAGGAACAATCGCCGCGCGCAGCAACTCCACCGCGCACACGACCCTGGGAACGGCCACGAGCTGGCCGTCATGAGTTTTGGCGGTGAAGTGCTGGTCTACGACACGCGGCTGGGGCGCCAGTGAGCACGCCATTTGCTCGGCTCTAACCTACGCGGAAATTCGCGAGTCGCCGTCTTCGTAGGCGGCCAGTTCTTCCATCGCACCCGAGACCGCCAGGCGCACATGCACGAGCTCGGTGGCCAACACGTCGCATTCCGCCTGCAGCTCCACACATCGTTGCCGCCACGTCGCGGCCGATGGCGACGCCGTCAACTGTTGGTAGCTCGCCTCGCGATGCCAGAACTCGAGTTCGTCCTGCATCTCGTTCAACACTGCGGTCATCGCCATCTCACTGGCGCGAAACCGCTGGCAGAGGTCGCGCAGGCGCACGCAGTGCCCCTCCGCCTCAAGCGCTTTCAGCATGGCACCCTCCTTCGATCGACGGCATGCCAGCGAGAACGTGCCGGAGCATGCTGATCTGGCGGCGGCAGGCGAGCCGTTCCTCGCGCACCAAAGCGGGGATCGGCAGGACGCTGGCAGCCGCCGCGCGGAACCGAGCTTCGGCCAGCGCCAGACGGCGCTGCGCGAGAGCCAGGTCCAAAAGGAAGCGAGCAGTCAGATCTGACGCGGCACACGCCGCACCTTCGAATGCATCATGGTCCATGTCGACAGCATCGGCCGCCGTGGTGAATGCACGGCCAAGTGCGCATGAAGCTGCGGGTCAAAACCAGCCCCACAGGACCTTGGCAACGCCCATGGCTCGACCGGGAACCGCAGCGCACTCGTCATCCAGCGCTGCCAACGCTTGAATGGCCCCCTTGGCCGCAGAGCGCGCGGACTGCGACCGCCCCCAGCATGCACACTGCCACGCACTACCCCGTGACCCACGCCTACCGCGGCATGCGGCTCGATCGCTTCTTGCAGTGCATGTTGCCGCGCATGTCGCGAGCGTCGATTCAGGAAGGCATCGCCACGCGCGTCATGCTCGCGTCGGGCCTGGCCTCGAAGGCCTCACGCCGACTGACGGTTGGCGACACCGTCACCATCTCCCCGCGCGGTGCCGCACCGGTGCTGTCGATTGTCGTTCCCGTGCTCGCCCGCGGCGACGGCTGGATCGTCGCCGACAAACCGGCGGGCATCGCCAGCACGCCGAGTTCGCGGCGCCCAGGCGAAGACGTGGCCACGTTGCTGCAGCAGGCACCAGCGCATCGGCTCGATCGCTTCACCAGCGGCTGCCTCGTGCTGACAAGCCAACGGGAGGCGGCGCGCGCCATGGACCGCGCGTTCCAAGCCCACCGCATCGAGAAGCAGTATCTCGCCGTCGTGCACGGCATGCCGCCCACTGAGCGCTTCGACATTGAAGTGCCACTCGGCATCGACGTCGCCAGCCGCGTCACCGGCAAAGTCTGTGCACGAACCGCAGGCTTGACGGCGTCGACGCACGTTGAAGTGATGGCGCACGCGAACGAACGAACGCTGTTGCGGGTGCAGCCGCGCACCGGTCGCCGCCACCAGATCCGCGCCCACTTGGCGCACATCGGTCATCCGATCATCGGTGACTTGCTCTACGGCGACGACGAACGGCAGTTCATCCGACTGCAGCGCGGGCAACCGGTGACGACGCCACCGGGATTGGTCGCCGGGCGGCACTTGCTGCACGCCTGTCGCATCGTGTTTCCCGATCCGACCTCGCAAGAGCGCGTCGAAGTGTGCGCGCCGTGGCCGACCGATCTCGGCTTTCGCGCAGAGGATGTTCTCGCCGGCGGCAGCTGACAGGCCGGCGGCTAAGGCAGCTAGCGAACGCCCAGCCACTCGCGAACGAGTTCGCGCAAGCGATCGATGCCGACGGCGGCGGTCGTGCTCACCCACACGACGTTCGCCTCCGTCAGCCCGCACCGTTCCGCCAGTTCCTTCTGACGAGCCAAGCGCTTCGACGGCTTGACCTTGTCTTGCTTGGTCCCGATCACGGTGTGCTGCACGCCATTCTCGCGCAGCCATTGCAGCATGTGCAGATCGGACGGCGTCGGCCCGATTTCGCTGTCCACGAGCAGCAACGCCATGCGCAGCGCTTCGCGTTCGAGCAGGTACTGCTCAATCATCGGCACCCACGTTTCGCGCGTCGCCTTCGGCACCTTGGCGTAGCCATAGCCAGGGCAATCGAGCAGCGTCGCCGTCGAACGATCGAGCGCGAAACACGCCAGCACCTGCGTGCGGCCCGGCATGTTCGACACATGCGCCAACTGCCGCTGGTTGGCGAGTGCGTTCAGCAGCGACGACTTGCCGACATTCGAGCGACCGAGGAAGGCCACTTCGGCGCGCGATTCGGGCAACGCGTTCACGTCGACCGTGGCTGACAAGAACTCCAACTGCAACGGGCGACTCATGGCGCCATGCTGGCGCATCGCTGGGCGCGAAAGAAGCACTGTTCAGAAACGCTCCGCGCGGCCCAAGGCTCAGCGAATGACGCCTTCCCCGGCATTGCTGACCACAGCGCCGAGCGCGTTCCAACCGGCATCGAGCACAAAGGCCTGCGCGTAGAAGTCCTGGCCAACGAGGCCAGCCGCCGCCGGAATCGGCAGTGCCCAAGTGGCGGTGTTGCCAATGCGAGTGAGCAAGAGCGAGGCCTCCGGCGCGATCCACGCGCGGCAGCCAGGCATGCCGATCGCAGCCAGATCGAGTGGCAACGGCACCGTTCCCCAGGTCGTCTTCGAGAACCCAAGCAGGCCGAAGGTCGGCGCCATCGGTGGCAGCGGCAGCCCTTGCACAAGCATCTGGAAGGTGCCGCCGAGCACCGGCAACGAGCCCGCCGCGGTGGCGAGCCCTGGCGTGCCAAAGCTGCCGCCGCAGCCACTGCCGAACGCACTCCACGTCGCCGTCGTCGGTCGAATGCGGCGCACGCTGCCCACCGTGCTGGCAACGCGTTCGCAGTAGTAGAGGGCCCCGTCCTGACCAAACTTGGCGTCGACGATCCAATAGACGCCCTCGCCCCACAGCTCGTTTGAGAACTGGCCGGGAACGGGTGGTGCGATCACCCAACTGCTGCCCTGGCTGCGCAGGCGCCAAATGCGCCCGGAGAAGTGGTCGGTGTAGAAGTAGTCGCCGTCGTAGCCAGCTCCAAAGCGCCACGGCGCGTTGGTCGGCACGCGGCACACGCCGAGCGAGATCAACGCCAAGAACTGCGCGCCGACCAGGTGCTCCGCGATCGGCGCCAGCGATGTCGGGGCCGTTCCCGTGCACGAAGTGAACGGCACGCTGCCTTCAAACCATGGCCAACCAAGGTTGGCGCCCGCGCTCGCGATGCGGTCGATCTCGTCGCGCTGCTGGTGGCCGACGTCGGCGACGAACACCGCCCCGTTGGTCGCATCGATGTGGAAGCGGAACGGATTGCGCAAGCCGGTTGCCCACACCAGCGGCGCCATGTCACCAGGGCCCGCGAAGGGATTGCCCGGCGGCACCAACTGCGCTCGCAGAGCGGGGCCAACACCGGTGGCGGGCAGCGTGTCGACGCGCAGTCGCAGCAACTTGCCCTTGCCAGCCGTCACATCCTGGGCCGCGCACGCGTCGTTGTCGTCACCGAGCGAGGCATACAACATGCCGTCAGGACCAAACCGCAGACAGCCCGCTTCGTGCAGCGGCGTCGCATCCGGCAGCCCCTGCAACACCACGAAGGCCTGGCCAAGTTGCAGGTTGGTGCTCGCCGCGTTCGCCACATCTCCCGTCACCAAGAACCGCGTGATGCGCAGATCGGCGGCCGCCAAGTTGGTGTGGTAGCAGTAGACGAACGGCCGCGTCGGCCACTGCGGATCGACCGCCACGCCGAGCAGGCCTTGGCTGTACGAGACGCGCAAGCCCGGCACCGTGCCGAGCGTCGCCACCGCATTGCCACTGGCGGTGGCGATGACCTTCACTGCCCCGGTGTCCTGTTCGACGAACAGCACGCGGCCATCGGGCAGGAAGTCGAGGCTGGTCGGCCCGACTTGGCCAGCCGCCAGCGTCTCCACCACAAAACCCGTCGGCAGGATCTGCGCCTTCGCGTCGAAGGCTACGAGGACGGCGACGAGCACGAGGTTTCGCATCGAACGCGCAGGCTACACCAAGCCGCGCCGCGCCAGCAGACGGCGCACCTGTTGCTGCTTGCCTTCATCGAAACGAGCTCGCCACAAGATCCACGCCGCCACCAGAAAGAACGCGCCCACGCCCGGTCCAAACAGCCACGTCAGCATCGTTCGCACCGCCGCCGGTTGGGCCGGGCTCTGTTCGACGAAGCCCGCCGCCCCCAGCGCGACGCCGACGACCAGCACCGACACTGCGCGCGCCAGCTTGTTGGCGAAGCGCCAGATACCAAAGAACAGGCCCGACCGCAGGGCTCGCTGCCGCAGCGAATCGTGGTCGAGCACATCGGTCAGCATGGTGTCGAGCAGCACGATCGAACCAACGAAGGCGCCGAGTCCAATCGCGCCGATGCCCAGCACCCAAGCGAACCCGCCCGCCGGCACCGTCAGGTAGAGCGCCGGCGTGCCGAGGCCGAGCACGCACGCACCCACGACCAGCGGTCGTCGTTTGCCAAAGCGTTTGGCGAGCTGCACCCACCCAAAGATCGACGCCGTGAACACCGCGAGGAACGTGGCGAGCACCAACTGCCGATCGTGCTCACCCAGTTGCAGCACGTGTTGGTAGTAGTAGAGGAAGGTCGCCGCGTTGATGCCGATGCCGATGTTGGCGATCACGTAGGCAGCGACCAGCGGCCGGAAGGTTGGGTTGCGGAACGGTTCGACAAAGGCGCCGAGCATGGACTGCTTCGCCAGCGGCAGCAGCAGGAAGCGCACCCGCCGCGTCGCCATCCACGTCGTCATCGCGGTGATGACAACAAACACCGCCGCAACCAGACTGACCTTCGGCATCGCCCCGCCGTTGCCGGTGCCGGGCACGAGCAACAAGATCGGCAGCCCCGCCGCCACGAAGGCGCCGACGTTGGCGAACACGAAGCGCGCGCCAAAGAGGCTGGTGCGTTCATGCACGTTCTCGGTCATCTCCCCCGCCATCGCCGCGTACGGCACGCTCAACACCGTCATGCCCGTGTTGAGTCCGCAGTACGCCAGCAGCAGCCAGGTGAACTTCGCCGCCTGCCCATGCAACATCGGCGGCGAGAACACTGCGACGAGGCCCAGCGCCAGCAACAGCGCGCCGATCGGCAAGTAGAAGCGCCGCCCACCAAAGCGGTGGCGCGTGCGATCGCTGATGACGCCCATGATCGGATCCATGATCGCGTCCCACACGATGGCGAGGCTCGCGGCCAACCCGGTCAGTTGCGCCGACAGGCCGACGACGTCGGTGTAGAAGGCCAGCAGGTACAGCCGCAGGATCGTCTCGGCGGTGTTGAGGCCCGCTTCGGCGGTCGCATAGCCGACCTGCACGCGCACCGGCAACTTGCTGCGAACCTCGGACACGCGGCGCAGGCTACGCACCGCGGCGCCATCGCGCGAGCGCTCGATGGGCCTAGTGCCTTGACGGTGGCAAACGGCTAGCTTCG
>CANEYR010000160.1 GCA_947444055.1 Planctomycetota bacterium | reverse complement strand
TTGCAAGCCGTGGCGTGGCGACACTTCGATGTGCAGACCAACACCGAATCGGTGGAGACCTGGATGACCGGCTGGCCGCCGCCCGGCACGCCGCAGCCAAGCCTCGCCATCGTCGGCGGCGCGCTCGGCAGTTCGCTCGGTCCGTACACGGTGCTTGGTGTGTTCGTGCGGCCGCAGCCAACCAACCTGTTCGTTGGGCATCCAGAGAACTTCCAACTGACGATCCCGCCGAGCATCAGTCTGTCAGGACAGCCACTGTTCTTCTTGTGGGGTGCGTTGTCACCCACGACCTTCGACGTCAGCCACCCGGTCGGCATCTTGCTGTGAACGAATGGGCGGCTCGCTCATGAGGCGGTCGAGCAGGCTCGCTTCTCAGCGGGAACGAGACCGCCACCATGCTGGCAGTGTGCGCAGCCGCCGAGCCCGACTCAAGATCGTGGCGACAGCCGCAGCGAGAACGCGGCGACTCGCCCCGCCGCGCTATGCCATTCGCCCGCGATCGCGACCCCGGTGTCTAGGGCTGTCACCGTCGCCTGCATCGTCGCCACCACCTCGGGCGCCAACGGTGCATGCCAGCGCACCTCGTCGATGGCGGTAATCGTGAAGGACCGCGACGTCACCTCTTCAAATGCTTGCTGCACCGCTTGCAGCAGCAGCACGCCAGGCACCAACGGCGCGCCGGGAAAGTGGCCAACGAGAATCGGGTGCGACGCCGGCACCGTCAGGCTGGCGCGCAGTTGGCCTGGCAACACCGCCGGGCCCTCGACCGCCGACAACGTGAGCTGCTCCTGCATGCGGGGCATCGTGCCCGCTCGCGCTCGCCAGTGCACGCACGCCAAGACGCGGCGCGCCCACCCGCAGCGGCCTTGCCAGCGACCCATGCACAGCGTCCGATGCGTCGGTGTTCGAGGCCAAGGACTTCCTGCAGCGTTGGGTGCCGCATCGCCCGCCGATCCTGCGCGTGCACCAACTCGTCGCCAACAATGGCACCACCGCGATCGTGCTGGGCCGGGAACCGACTGGTCCTGGATCGCTGCCTTGGGAACTCGGCGCCATCGAAGGGCTGGCGCAAAGCAGTGCCGCCCTGCTCGCCCACGGCTTGCCGTTGACGAACGCCACCGCGGCTCCGCGCGGCATGCTGGTGGCCGTCAAGCGCTTCCTGGTCCACGCCGAACCCGCCACTGCGGCCGAGATCACCTACCACGTGCGCCTCGTTCGGCGCCTCGGCCCCACCGCTCTCGTGGCGGGCCACGCCGAGGCCGATGGCCAGCGTCTGGCGAGCGGCGAACTGACCCTGTGGCTTGCTCCCGCCTAATTCTTTTCGCGCCGCGGTCAGAACGCAGCCCGCCACATGTCCAATGGCGAGCCCCATGAACGTGCCGACGCTGCTTGCCAACCTCGACCTGCGCCCCGATGCGCTCGATGCAAGCGCGGCTCACTTGACGGCTGCCCTGTGCGCTGAAGCGCCGCGCCTGCGCCGCCTGGCGCACCGCCTTCTCGGCTGGCGATCATCGGCGCATGAGCTCGACGATGTGGTGCAAGACGTGCTGTTGAAGGCTTGGCGCCACCAGCATTCGTTCCGCGGCGACTCGTCGCTGGCGACCTGGCTGGTCCGCATCACGATCCGCACCGCGCACGACCATGTTCGCAAGGGCAACCGCCGCTCGCGCCTGTTCGCCTGGTTCGGGATGTCGCACCAAGAGCCCGCCGCCCCCACGATCGGCGACGACCACGAGGAACCGATCGATCGCACGCAGCGCGCGATGCGTCAGCTCGCCCACCAAGATCGCGAAGTGCTCGTGCTGCGCTACCTCGAACAACGCGAGATCCTCGACATCGCCGAACTGCTCGGCATCACGCGCCCAGCCCTCGATGCTCGCTTGTCGCGGGCACGTTCGCGTTTGCGCGCCTGCCTTGGCCTGGAGGCGCGGCAATGAGCTCCTTCGACTCCGAGTTGCTACAGCGTTTGGCCGACGCCGATGCGCATTCGCCCGCGCCCGGCGGTGCGTCGCTCTCGCCGATGCATCTGTTGCAAGCGGCGGCACGCCGCACGCGTCGGCAACTCGCGGCGGTCGCCCTGATGCTGCTCGCCGCGACCTTCAGCGTCGGCTGGTGGACGAGCTCGCGCCAACGCGACGATGGCTTGGCGCCAGATCCAGCAGTGCTCGCGCTGAACGCCGAGCTGCGCCGCTTGCAAGCGTTGGTCGCCACCTGGTGCCCGACTGTCGCCACGGACACCGAACCCGACGACGCGGCCCGCGCGCGCCTTCGTTGCGAGCTTGCCGAGGCCCGCGCCGAGGCCGTGCTCGCCGCCACCCCTTCGCCGAGAGAATCCCGATGAACCCACTTCGCACCCTGCCACCGCTCGCCGTCTTGCTGCTCGCGGGTCTCGCCCAGTCCCAAGAACAAGAAGCGCACTTCACGATCCTGGTGCAGAACGCGATCGGCGACGTCGTGCTCAACCAACCGCTGGTGGCCGCCATTCTCGGGGAGCCAGCCTGCCATGACGAGTTGCGGCGCGCGCTCGGCGGACCACTGACCTCCGTGCGCGGGATCGCCGTGGACATGCCCACGGCCCACCTCGCTGCCACCTACCAGATCCACGTCTACGTCGACGTCGACTACAAGGCCGCGTGGACGCAGGAAGTGCAGAACCTGACGATGGACGTCGTGGTGGCGCACTTGCAGAAGCAGCTCGATGCGCTGTTCTATCGCGAACCACAGGCGCATCTGGCCGCGCGGCGCAATGAGCTGAATGCGCGCCACGGCGAGTTGCAGGCCAAGCGTTCGCACTTGCTGGCCCAAATCGAGAGCCAGCAGGCGGCTCTCGATCAATGCCGGCAGCGTCGACTTGGCATCGACGTGCAAGTGGCGGCCGTGCAACTCGAACTCGCAACCGAGCAACATGCGCTCACCCACCTCCACAAGTTGCGCAGTGAACACACGCTGCTGCGCGATCGGCTCCGTCAACAAAGCCTTGAGCTCCAGCTAGAGCACGTCGCCACCGAAGCTCGTATGGCCGACCTATCGACCCAACTGTTGAGTCTCCGCAGTCGTGGCAACGAAGTCGGCGCCAGGGAGGAAGTCGCCAAGCTCGGGGCTTTGCTCGAACAACACGGCAAGCAAGTTCGCAGCAGCGCGACGAGTCGTCAGACGGCCGAGTCAGAGTTGGCCGACACGCAACGAATGTTGTCCGTCGTCTTGGAGCAAGTGCCGATCAACGCGCTGGCCCTGCAGCGGGTGCAAGCGCGCAGCGCCGCCCTGGATGAACAGCGGAAGGCCGTGACCGATGACCTCGCACGCTGCGACCACAAACAGGTCGAGATGGCGCAGGTGCAAGCCGAGAGTGAACAGATCGGCATCGACATCTCGGTCAGCAAGACGCTGCTGATCGAAGTCGTCGGCAAACTGACGCGGCTGCAGCCCCCGCAGTACCGAGTGCTGCGCGGCCGGCAGTGACCTTCACTTGCCCGACTTGACGATCGGCTTTGGCAGCTCTTTGCCCGCCGCGACAAAGCGCATCGACACCGAGTTGACGCAGTGGCGCGAGTCCTTCTTCGTCATCATCTCGCCAGTGAAGACATGGCCCAAGTGGCCCTTGCAGTTGGCGCAGACGATCTCGGTGCGCACCATGCCGTGCGTGGAGTCGTCGTGCCGTTCCACCGCGCCGGCGATCTCGTCGTCAAAGCTCGGCCAGCCACAGCCGCTGTGGAACTTGTCGGCCGAGCGATACAGCGGCGTATTGCACTGGCGGCAGACGTAGGTGCCTTCGTCGTTGCTGTCGGTGTACTCCCCAGCGCCCGCGCGCTCGGTCCCCTTCTTCAAGATCACGTCGGCTTCGAACTTCGTCAGCGGGTTGTAGTTCGGCATGGTCGTCTCGGCAGCAGTTGGCGCGGGCGTGGTCGGCGGTGCGGTCTCGCTCGCGGCGTTCGCCACGGCAACGGCGGCGGGAACCACCGGTGCGACCGACTCGGTGCCGCAGCAGGCCAACGGGAATAGAAACAGGAACGCGGTGAGCAGAAGGGGCGGTGCCGTGCGCATGAGCGTGGTTGGTGATCCTCCCCGGTTTGGGGAAGGCCGCATGCTACGACGCCGACGCGGTTTGGTGCCGCAACCTTCTGGTCAGCGCGGCACCCCAGGCGCGACCTGCACGACGACTGTGCCATCGCGTGCCCGCACCAACCGCAGAGCGCCGCCGAGTCCACGAGTCACATAGACGTCGATCGCCAGCGGCACGGCGTTGGCTTCGACCCCGTGAAGCACAAGTGAGCCTTCCTGCGTGAAGTGCAAGGCCAACGTCACGGTGGCACCAGGGGCGAGGGCTGGCACATCCCCCCGCACCCCACCACCCACCAACACCGAGGGCGGCCACGCGGTCTCAGCCTCGTTCACCAGCGTCACCTCGTAGCGTGCCAGATCGAAGGCGATGCGATCGATCGCCACGAAGACGCCGGCGTAGTTGGCGACCAGCAAGGCCACCACCAGAGGCGTCGCCAACCACGCGCCACGCGGTCGGGGCCGCGAGGTGAGGCACCAATCCAGCGCCAGCAGCACCAAGCTCACGACCGCCACGACGTGCAGCACCACCACCGTCGCCGCGCCTGCAAGCAGCAGCCAACTCCATTCCGTCAGACACCACAGGCACAACACAAGGGCGCCGACAGTGAATGTCCCTGCGAGCAAGCCGACAGCGAAGCGTTGCCGACCGTTGAAAGCCCAGGACCGTAGCCCCCCGCGCCTTGCAACCGACTCGCTCACGCCTTCTCGAGACGAGCGCCGCCTTGGGCATCGACGATCTTCCACCCCGCCGCCGCCACCTGGTCGCGGATGCGATCGGCACCGGCCCAATCCTTCGCTTGCTTGCACGCCTTGCGTTGCGCCAACAGCGCCACCAATTCTGCGGGCGCCTCGCTGGTGGCATCGCCCTTCGGTTCGCCACCAAAGCAGGCGAGCACGTCCTCGAAGCGAGCGAACGCCACGAGCCCGTTCTTTGCACCAACCACCGACATCGACGCCTTGTTGACGACGTTGACGAACTCGAACACCGCCGCCAACGCCTCGCTGACGTTCAGGTCGTCTTGCATCGCCGCCGTGAACACCGCCTGCGCGGTCGCCACCGCCGCCGTCAAGTCGTCGTCGCCGGCGCGTTCCTGACCACCGCCCACGCGCACCAACCGTTGCCGCGCTTGCTGCACGCGCCCGATCGCCGCCCGCGCTTCGTCGAGGCCCTTCAGCGTGAAGTTCAACGTCTGCCGGTACTGCACACGAATCAGCGTGTAGCGCAGTTCGAGTCCCGAGTAGCCCTTCGCCAGGATGTCGCCGACGGTGAAGAAGTTGCCGAGGCGCTTGCTCATCTTGGTGCCGTCCACCAAGAGGTGCCGCGCGTGCATCCAGATGCCGACGAACGGCAGGCCGGTGTGCGCCTCGGTCTGCGCGATCTCGCATTCGTGGTGCGGGAACATGTTGTCCTCGCCGCCCGTGTGGATGTCGATCTGCGGGCCGAGGTAGTGCATCGACATCGCCGAGCATTCGATGTGCCAGCCGGGGAAACCACGCGCCCCGCCACGGAACGGCGCCTCCCACTGCATCTGGTGCAAGCTGTCAGTCTTCCACAACGCGAAGTCGCGCGGGTCCTTCTTCTCGTCGTTGACGGCGACGCGCGCGCCCGACTCGAGTTCGTCGAGCACCTTGCCCGACAACTTGCCGTACTGGGGAAACTTGGCGACCTCGAAGTAGACGTTGCCGTTCGTCTGGTAGGCGACGCCCTTCTGCAACAGGTCGTCGATGATCGTGCCCATCTGCGCAATGAACTCCGTCGCGCGCGGCATGTGGTGCGGCGTGCGCACGAACACCTGTCGCTGGCAGTCGTGGAATTCGTCTTCGTAGAGCTTGGCTATTTGCCACGCGGTCTTGCCCGCCTTGCGCGACGCCACCTCCATCTTGTCTTCACCGCCTTCGATGTCGTCGAGCGTGAGGTGGCCGACGTCGGTGACGTTCATCACCTGGGTGACTTGGAAACCCTGGTCCTCGATGAAGCGGCGCAGCACGTCGGCGAACAGGAAGCTGCGAAAGTTGCCGATGTGCGGCGAGCTGTAGACCGTCGGACCGCAGTGGTACATGGTCACGCGGTTTGGCGTGCGCGGCGTCAGTTCGGTCAGCGAACGGGTCAGGGAATTGTGGAGTCGGATCGGCATGCGGGTCAGCGAGGGCGCGGCGGCAACAGTCGCAAAGTGGCGGCCCGCGCGCAACGGTTGGTCGTCGGCGCTTAGCGCGGCAACCGCGAACGCAGCCCTTCGTAGAGCCGCGCGTGGTCGAGCAGGATGCCGTAGAGCCAACTGCTCGCGGCCAGATGCGCGCAGAGGTCGTTTTCGAAGGCAATCTCTTGGGCGCTCATAGCTGCGTTCCCCTCTCAGTCGCGCGCTGCATCACTGGCGTGTCTTCCACTCCCGCGGGTCGTGCTTCGCGTGCAGGCAGGCGACCACAAAGATCTCCTGGCGGACGATGCGGTAGAGCACTCGATACGGAAACCGCCGGACCAGAGCCTGTCGAATGTCGCGAAGCAGCACGCGATACCGCAGCGGATGTGTAGTCACTGCTTGAAGTGCCCGGTTCACCGCCTGCAAGAAGTCTTCTCCGAGACCCGGGCTCTGCGACTCATACCAAGCGAATGCCTCGTCGAGATCCTGTTCGGCGGCGAGGCGGAGGCTCAGCCTCAACGCTTGCGCTCCCGAATTCGACGCTGCGCTTCCGACCACGAAATGACGTCATCCGGATTCACGTCCATGTCATCCAACCGCCGCTCCACTTCGGCTTGCTGGGCTGCCGTGAGGTCAACGTGGTCGTTGTCGAGGCTGTCCCAGAGCTTCTCGATCAGCAGGAGTCGCTCCTCGGGGGTGAGCGCTTGGACATCGAGTTTTGGCAAAGCCATGGTGGCGATCATGTCCATGGTTCCGCGAAGCGACAAGTAGGCATCTTCGGCAACCCTCGACCGCAGAAGACATCGGCGTCAGCGATCCAACGCCATCACGGGCGGCTCCAGGCCCGCACGAAGCAACACCACCTAGTCTAGCCACGGATCCCAGCCGCTCTGATACGGGCTCGCGCCGGTCCTGCGCGAGACCCAACTCATGGTTGGCGTCGCTTGATCTCGTCCAGGGTCTTCCCGTCCTCGGTCTTCCACTCGACCCAGCCGTTCGCCGAACGGCCGAGCACCGCAATCGCCGCCATGCTCGGCGAGCCGAACAGGTGGTCCTGAATGAACACGACCTTGTCGCCTCGAGCTTCCATCACCTTCTTCGCGAGCAGGTCGTCGCGCATGCGCTCCGAGGAGGTGCCGCGAATCGACGGCACGTTCGCGAGCCTGCCGATGCTGCCCTTCAAGACGACGAAGCCCTCCGTCGTGTAGACACCACGCGCCTCCGCCCCTCCAGCGGTGCACCCGAACTCGTCGTCGCTAGCGCGACGTCCAGCCTGAGCCACCGGGTCGAAGAGGGGCACGCCGAGCGTGGCCAGCAACACTCTGCCGGTGGCGAAGATCTCGAGGCAGTCGGCCTGCAAGGGTGCCGGAGTGTGAGGCTTGCTGCCGGCGTTGCCGTTCTCGATTACGTAGCGACCGGCCTTGCCAGCCTCCTGCAAGCAGCACCACTCCAGGAACAGCGCGTGGGTCTGGGTCAGGCTGTTGGTGCGTGAGACCAGCACGAACACTCGCTGCCAAAAGTCCTTGTTCTTGTCGCTGTCGTGCTTCTGAAGGCGGGCGCGCACGTCGCTTGACTGGCCGATGTAGACGCGATCCCCTTCGCCTTGGTCGTCGTGGCCGACGAGGAAGTAGACGGCGACCTGCTCGCTCTCCGGCATCGCGACGAAGTCCTGCAGCAGGCTGCGCGGCACTTCGAACACTTGGACAATGCGGGTGGTGATCTCCGCGATGCGAAGGCCGCGCGGCTCGCCGCTTGGCAGGAAGATCTGGATCGTCTTCGCCTGGGTGTGGTCGCTCATGCGTTGGTCTCTGGGCTGCGGGTGACGTCGATTCGGCCGGTCACGGCGGCGGAGATCGGGGCGGTGCGGCAGTCTTGGTGGAGGGTGTCGACGCGTTGGGAATGGGTGAGCAACTGCTCCAACCGCGCAATCTCCCATGCGATCCATCCGACAATCTGCTTCTGCAAGTCGGACTCGTTCGTGGATCTCCTGGGCAGCTGCGTGATCTCGCCCTCGCGCAGATAGTTCTTCGCCACCGTCACGTCCTGCTTCTTCACCCTGGCTCCGCTCCACGTCGTGAGCCCCATATTCGGCAAGGACGCGTCTGCCCGCTCTGCGATCAGCTCCGGGGCCGTCATTCCGGTCACCGCATGATGCAGCTTGTTCTGCATCGTGAAGAACACTGCCTGGGTCGCGTCCGCGCTCGGCGCGTAGTCGGCGGCTAGCGCCAGGATGTCTCGCACCCGCGTGTACACGCGCCGCTCGCTGGCGCGGATGTC
>CANEYR010000159.1 GCA_947444055.1 Planctomycetota bacterium | reverse complement strand
TCGCACTTCCTCGCCGCCATGTTTGCGAAGAACGGCTTCCCGCGCGAACGCATCACCGTGGTGCCGTACGGCCTGGCCGACCACCGCCTCGTGCCGATCCCGACGCCGCGCCCTCGACAGCCGTTGCGCGTCGCGTTCTGCGGGGTGTTGTCGCCGTGGAAGGCGCCGCATCTGGTCGTCGAGGCGGTGCGGCAGACACAGGCGAACGTCACGCTGCGAGTGCACGGCAACGTCAATGAGCCGATGTTTGCCGACTACATCGCGAGGCTGCGCAGCCTCGCCGCAGGCGATCCGCGCATCACTTTGGCTGGCGCCTACGGGGAAGGCGAAGCCGCAGAAGTGTTCGCCGACATGGATGTGCTGGTCGTGCCCAGCACCTGGTACGAGAACACGCCGTTCGTCGTGCTCGAAGCGTTCGCCGCTGGCGTGCCGGTGATCGCATCGAATCTCGGTGGTCTCTGCGAAGTCGTGCGAGACGGCGAGAACGGTCTGCTCTTCGCCGCCGGCGATGCGCTCGCCTTGCGCGCCGCGATCGAGCGGCTGGCTGCCGATGCGACGCTGCTTGCTCGGCTGACGCCACGCCCGCCGCACAGCATCCGCCGCGACTACGAGCACTTCGCAGCGCTCTACAAGGCAGCGTCGGCCAGCACCTGACGGCACACCGGCAGCAACAGGTCGGCTGCCTGCTGGTGCATCTCCGGACTCGGGTAGTACTCGTTGCGCAGATAGCCATCGGCACCGAGCACCGTGCCATCCACCGCTTGCACAGCCGGCCACAAGCGCTGCGGCAACCCCTGCTCGGACGCGCACTCGACGTAGCCGCGAAAGAAGGGCCGCACCCGATCGACCACCGCACGATCCAACAGCTGCGGGAAGTGATTCAAGATGCCGTGGCGGTGCCGCCAATCGATCGTGTACTCGGGTCGTCGCCGCCCGAGCCACAGCAAGACCGTGGGCACCGATAGGCAGTGGCCGAGGTGGCGCATGCTGCAGGCGTAGTCGTCGCGCGTCTCATGAACGACGCGCTGCAACAGGCTCAGATCTTGACGGGCCATCACCTCGTCGAGGAATTGCTCGTAGGTGAGGCAATCGCCGGTGAACAGGTAGCGGCCGCTGTTGCGACCGGTGCTGCCGTTGTCGAACAACGAGTTGCTGGCGCTGCGCCCAGCAAAGCACTGCACGACGACGAGCTTCGCTCGCTGCAAAATCGGCAGCACGCGCGCATCCGCCGGCCAGCGCGGGCCGGCACCGCCCAGACCAAGGTTGAGGCACCCGAGCCCCAAGTGCTTGGCCACGAGGTTGGCAAACGGCTCGGCGACGAAGCGAGCAAAGGTCTGGGCGCCGCCGACGAACGCCACATACGGCTCGTTGAGGTTCGGCAACGGCCCGCGCAACGCGTGCTCCGGCACGTCGGCCAGCGTCGCCAACGAGTAGTCGAACATCGGCGCATCGAGTTGTTGGTACAGACTGCTCATCGCTCCGCCACCTCGGCCCCTTCCGGCCCTTCCTGGAGGAACGTCGCCCACCGCGTACCGAGCAGTGCGTCGCGCACCTCGTGCCAGTTGCTGATGCCGTGCGCCAGCGACTCGACTCCGGTCTTCTTGCTGCGTGGTTGCAGTGTTGCCAGCGGGCATTCGAGCAACTGCGCGAGTTGACGCGCCGTACCCGCGAGGTCGGCGACGAAGCGGCCGTACTCAAGTTCCAACGTGGCCCGACCGGCGAACAGCGCGCGGTAGCGTTCCTCGATCACTTCGTGGCACGCAAAGTCAGCGAGCATCGCCGGCACCTCGAGCGACATCGGCTGCGCTGCCGCAGTGGCTCCCGCCGTGGCGGCCGCAAACCAACGGTCCGAGGCTGTCGCTTGCTGAAACGACAACCAGCGACGCAAGCGATTGCTTCGCACCAGGTGCACGATTCGCAGGTCTTCGACCGACGCCAAGTGATCGAGCACGCGTTGGTCGACGAGGCCGTGAAAGTAGAGCAGCTTGAAGCCGACCGCTGCAGCGCCTGCCCGCTTGCCATCGGCCAACAGGCGCGCATGCAACCCGCCGGGATCGGCCGCGCGCAACCGCCGCAGTGCCGCCACCTCCGCCGCCGCCGCCGTGACCCCGGGCAGCCATGGCATCTGCTGCTCACGCTGCAGGCGCGGATTGAAGAGTTCGTCCGCGCACAGGATTTGCGATTGGCCAGCCAAGGCGCCGACCAGCAGGTTGGACCCCGTGCGCTCGGCCCCGAGCAGCAAGAAGGGTCGAACGCCAGGTTCGGCAGCACCCCCGCGCTGCGGCCGCGTGAGGAACGCCGCCCTCGGCGTCCGCGTCGGGGCGCCGTCGGCAACCGCCTTGGCGCCGAGCACCGCGTGAACGCGCCGCGCGAGTTCGTGGTGCCCATCTTGCCAGGACACCAACTTCGGCAACAGCGACTCGCCAACCTGTGCCAGCAACCCATCGCGCAACGCCCCCGGCGGCACGATGACGAGGTCGGCCAACTCGACCTGCCGCGGCAGCAGCGGCGCGTATTCACTCGGCTCGGCGGCATCGAGTTGCAGCACCCGCGGCAGGCCGAGCAAGTGCGCCGCCACCATCGCCGTGAACGCCGCCGCCCCCGCTCCGCACGACCAAACCAAGTCCGGCGCCCACGCCTGCATCCACCGCGCATAACTGAGCGCCGTCTGCACATCCTGGCGCAGCACCACTGCCGCTTCACTCATCGCCGTCATCTGAACGAACGAGTCGATCAACGCGGCGAACCGCTGCGGTGCGACGTCGCGCCAATGCTCGGCGTCGTTGGCGTGAATCATCGGGATCGGCGACACACAGAACCCGGTGCCAATCTGCGAGCGCAGCTTCGTCGGCAGGCTGGCCGGATGCGGCATCGCCGTGTGGAAGACCGCGACCGCCGCCGTCAGGCGTTCGGCGAGTTCCACGATCTGGCTGTGCGCGCTGGCATGTGCCACCGATGGAAACTCAGGTGCCAACAGAACGGCGAAGCGATGGCGTGCCGGCCGGTCGAGAAAGCGGTTCATCCGGTTGCTCCGCGGTGCGCCCGCGCGATCACATCGGCTTCTTGCCGCGGCCGAGGGTGGCGACGTTCAACAACGCGCCGCCCCAGCGCCATTGGCGGCTGTTCTTCAGCTCGGCTTCGCGACGCTTCTGCTCAGCGAGCTCGCGCTCGAGCTTGACGACGCGCGCGCGCATCTCGGCCATTTCCTGGGCGTCCGCCCCTCGGCTCGATGTCGTTGGACGCGCCACTGGCACTGGCGCCACCGACCGACCGGCGAGGAAGCCCTGGTAGACCTCGACGCTGCGCTTGCCGATGGCCACATCGGTCAGCCGCTTCTCAACCTCCGCCCGCGCCGCCGCACCGCAGCGCGCGCGCAGCGAGTCGTCTTCGATCAGGCGCTGCAACGCCTGCACGAACGCCGCCGGATCCCCATTGCGCGCCAACAGCCCCGTGCGTTCGTGTTCGATCAGTTCTGGCATGCCGCCGCAGTCGGACGACACGATCGCGCGCCCCGCCGTCATCGCTTCGAGGCAGCTGTAGGGACAGTTCTCCCACAGGCTCGGGATCAGGAAGATGCTGCTCTTCTTCAACACCGCGCGCACTTCCGGCAGCGCCAGTTGCCCGAGGTAGAAGAAGCGCGACTGCAGCTGGTTGTCCTTCACCCACGGCAGGATCTTCTTCTCCATGAAGCCGAACAGATCGCGGCCGGCGAACGCGAACGCGATGTCCGAGTACTTGGCGAGCGTCTGCTGCACCATCTCCTGCACGATGTGGATGCCCTTGCGCTCCTCCATGCGGTTGGCGAAGAAGATGATCTTCTTGTCCTTCGGCAACCCGAACTTCGTGTGCACATCGATGCCTTCGTCGCGGTCGAACAGCGGCACGTCGATGCCGTTCGGGATCACGTGGATCGGATCGCGCTCACCCATCTTGGTGGCGACCTCATCGGCGAGGAACTGACTGCACGACGTCAGCACGGCCGCTTGGTTGATGCCGAGCTGCTCGGCGAACGCCGTCAACACGCGATCGATCTTCGGCGTGTCGTAGATGTTCATGATCAAGCGCGCCGGCGAATGAAAGCGCACCGCCGTCGGGATCGACAACAGCGTCGTCGCCACCATCGCATCGGCCCCGCACTCGGGCGCCTCCACGAAGTCGAACGGCTTCTTCGCATGCGCCTTGGCCAGCCCCTCGAACGCGTCGACGCCCGTCGTCACGCGATTTTGAAACCACCACGCGCGCTTCTTGCGAGCGCCGTCCAGCATGCCGTGCACACAGCCCTCCCGCTTGATGCGCGTGACCTTCACGCCTTCGTGCTCGCTGTGGGACACGCCCGGCTTGACGGCACCGGCAAAGACGTGCACGTCGTGGCCGAGCTTGGCCAGCGCCCGCGCCTGGTAGTAGGCGTAGGTGCCGATGCCGCCAAAGCCGGTCTCCGGCGGATACTCGAAACTGAGGATCGCGATGCGCATGGTCCTGTTCACTGCAGTTACTGCCGATTACCTGCCAGGCAAAGTCTGCTGCCAGCGCCAGGCATCGGCCATGCACTGGTCCAGCGATCGTTCGGCGCGCCAGCCAAGCTCGGCGGCTGCCTTGTTGGTGTCGGCGTAGGCGGCGACGACGTCACCTGGACGGCGCGGCGCGAAGTCCCATTGCAGCTTCTTGCCGGTCGCGCGTTCAAACGCGGCGATCACTTCGAGCACGGTCGAACCGGTGCCAGTGCCGAGGTTGAACACTTCGACCGCCTCACTGCCTTTGCCCGCGAAGAGTCGTTCGAGCGCGTCGATGTGCGCCAGCGCGACATCAACGACGTGGATGTAGTCGCGCACGGCCGTGCCATCGCGCGTCGCATAGTCGTTGCCGAAGACTTTCAAGCCGGCGCGCAGGCCAGCGGCACTTTGCGTGATGAACGGCACCAGGTTTTGGGGCACGCCGAGCGGCAGTTCGCCGATCTTGGCCGACGGATGCGCACCGATCGGATTGAAGTAACGCAGCGCGATGGCCCGAAAGCCGTGCGCCTTCGCCACGTCGCGCAGGATCTCTTCGCCGACCTGCTTGGTGTTGCCGTACGGCGATTCCGCAGGCTTGATCGGCGCATCCTCACACACGGGCAACTGGTCGGCTTGGCCATACACCGTGCAAGACGAACTGAAGATCAACCCGCAGCGCGGATGTTCAGCCGTGAACTCGAGCAGGTTGAGCAGCGAGCCGAAGTTGTTGCGGTAGTAGGCGAGCGGCTTCTGCACCGACTCGCCGACGGCCTTGTGCGCGGCGAAGTGGATGATGCCCGCGAGGTCGGGATGGCCCGCGAGGAACGAGCGGCACGCGACCGGATCGGCGAGGTCGACATTGGCCCAGGTCGGTCGGATGCCGGCGATCGACGCGATGCCGTCGAGCACTTCGCGGCGGGTGTTGGCGAGGTTGTCGGCCACCAGCACGCGGTAGCCACGCGCCAGCAACTCGACCGTCGTGTGCGAACCGATGAAGCCGAGGCCGCCCGTGACCAGGACCGTCTTCATTTGCGCGCGTAGCCCAGGAAATCGCGGTGCTCTTGCTTGTGCAGCACTTCCGTCGGCAGCGCCTTGAACGCTGCGTAGGTGATCTTCAACCCTTCGGCGCGCGACACCTTCGGTTCCCAACCGAGGATGGACCGCGCCTTCGTGATGTCCGGCCGGCGCTGCGTCGGATCGTCCTTCGGTAGGTCCTTGAAGATGATCTTCTGCTTGGTGCCGGTGAGTTTGATGATCTCCTCGGCGAACTGCAGGATCGTGATCTCGTCGGGATTGCCGATGTTGACCGGATACGGGTAGTCGCTGTGCAGCAGTCGGTAGATGCCTTCGACCAAGTCATCGACGTAGCAGAACGAACGCGTCTGGTTGCCCTTGCCAAACACCGTCAGGTCTTCGCCACGCAGCGCCTGGCCAATGAACGCAGGCAGCACGCGGCCGTCGTTCAACCGCATGCGCGGGCCATAAGTGTTGAAGATGCGAATGATGCGCGTCTGCAGGCCGTGGTATGTGTGGTAGGCCATCGTCATGGCCTCCTGGAAACGCTTCGCCTCGTCGTAGACGCCGCGCGGCCCCACCGGGTTGACGTTGCCCCAGTACTCCTCCGTCTGCGGATGCACGGCTGGATCGCCGTAGACCTCCGACGTCGACGCCACCAGGATGCGCGCGTTCTTCGCCTTCGCCAAACCAAGGCAGTTGTGCGTGCCGAGCGAGCCGACCTTCAGCGTCTGGATCGGGATCTTCAGGTAGTCGATCGGTGATGCCGGCGACGCGAAGTGCAGGATGTAGTCGAGCGGTCCCGAGACGTGCACAAAGTTGCTGACGTCCTTGTTGTAGAACGTGAACTGCTTGAGCGGGAACAAGTGCTCGAGATTGCGCAGGTCGCCGGTGATCAGGTTGTCCATCCCGACGACTTCGTAGCCTTCGCGGATGAAGCGATCGCACAGATGCGAGCCGAGAAACCCGGCGGCGCCGGTGATCAGGATGCGTGGCATGTCGACTCGTCTCCTCGAATCACTTCACGCCGATGCCGGCGTAGCTGAAGCCCAGCGCCCGCAGCTCGGGTCCGCTGTAAATGTTGCGCCCGTCGAATACCGCCGGTTGCTTGAGCGCCTTCTTCACCCGATCCCAATCGGGCACGCGGAACTCGCGCCATTCGGTGACGAGCAGCAGCGCGTCGGCACCCTGCAGCGCCGCATAGGCATCCGCCGCGTAGCCGATCTTGTCGCCGATCATGTGCTTGCTCTCGTCGACAGCGACCGGGTCGTACGCCGTGACGGTCGCGCCCGCGGCGAGCAGTTGCTCACAGATGACGAGCGACGGCGCCTCGCGCATGTCGTTGGTCTCCGGCTTGAAACTCAGTCCCCACATTGCGAAGTGCTTGCCAGCCAGCTTGCCGCCGAAGTGCAACTTCACCTTGTTGAACAGCACGTGCTTCTGGTCTTCGTTGACGTCTTCGACCGCCTGCAGGATGCGCAACTTGTAGCCACTGTCGCTGCCGCTGCGCACGAGCGCCTTGACGTCCTTCGGGAAGCAGCTGCCGCCGTAGCCGATGCCGGGGTAGATGAAGCGATTGCCGATGCGCGGGTCGCTGCCGATGCCGCGTCGCACCTGATTGACGTCGGCGCCGAGCAGCTCGCACAGGTTGGCGATGTCGTTCATGAACGAGATCTTGGTCGCCAGCATGGCGTTGGCCGCGTACTTGGTCATCTCGGCGGACGGCACGTCCATGAACAGCACCGGGTGGCCGTTCAACGTGAACGGCTTGTAGAGCCGCGCCAGCACTTCTTGCGCGCGCTCGCTCTCGACGCCGCAGACGATGCGATCGGGCTTCATGAAGTCCTCGATCGCGGCCCCTTCCTTCAAGAACTCCGGGTTGCTGGCGACGTCGAACGCCAACTTGCTACCGCGCTTTTGCAGCGCCTCGCCGATCGCCTTGCGCACCTTCTCGGCAGTGCCAACCGGCACCGTGCTCTTGGTGATGACGACGAGGTAGTCCGTCATCGTCTCGCCGATCTCCCTGCCCACCGCGAGCACGTAACGCAGGTCGGCGCTGCCGTCCTCACCGGGCGGGGTGCCGACGGCGATGAACGCCGCCTCGGCGCCGACGATCGCGTCCTTCAACTGCGTCGTGAACTCCAGTCGCCCCGACTGGGTGTTGCGCTCGACGATCGCTTCGAGGCCAGGCTCGTAGATGGGCAGGATGCCATTCTGCAGGTTGGCGATCTTCTGGGCATTGACGTCCACACAGGTGACGTTCATGCCCACGTCTGCAAGGCAGGCGCCCGTGACGAGGCCGACATAGCCGGTTCCAACGACGGCGATCTTCATGACTGACGAGGGGTCTGGATCTGGTGTTCGGGTGAAGCGAGCGAAGGCAGCATCGGCTGGACGTCGCGTCCGCGCGCAGCGGATTTGGCCCAGCCGGTGCCAGCGCCGGGACCGCGGAGCGGAAGGTCCGATGGCGTGGCGGGGCGAAGGTTGTAGCGAACGGTCGGGACGGCGGCCACCGTTCGCCCAGCAAGCCTGCGAGAAGCCCGCGACGGCACCGTGTCGAGCTGCCGGTCGCGCTCTACTCATTCACGGGGAGAAGACGTCGTCCAAGTGCGCCGCCGTGAGCACGCGGCAACCCCAATCCTGCAGGGCTTCGGCATCGGCCAAAGCAAGGCGATCGCCGATCGCTCGCGGCAGCTCGCCAAAACGCTCCCGCAGAAGCCGTTCCAGCAAGGTGCGCAGCCCGGCGAGAAGTCCTTGCTGCACCCCTTGCTGCATTCCTTGCTGCATTCCCCGTTCGTGCCCCATGTCCAACAACAAATCGAGCGCACTTCGCATCGGAGTCTCCTCGTAAATCTTGGTCATGACGGTGCGCAGGGTCTCGTGGTTGGCCGGAGATCCAGCCAGGAACCACGAGAGTAGCGCGAACAGCACATCCTTGCCGCGGCGATGTTCGGACAGGCGGACCGCCAAGGGCTGCCAACGCAGAATGGCGTCGACGG
>CANEYR010000158.1 GCA_947444055.1 Planctomycetota bacterium | reverse complement strand
TGGAGGACCGTCAGGCGCAAGTGAACGGCCTCAAGCAGGCGTCATTCCAGGCGTACTTCATCAACCAGAACATCAACGGCTCGTCGACGCGCACCCTGGAGGAGGCGATGGCGATCGATCCTGGGGCCAGCTCGCTCGTTTGCTTGTTGGCAATGGCCCACGAAGAGGCGGAGCCGCTCGCGGCGCAGACGCTGGCGTTGCACGCCGCCACCGTCGAGAAGAGCCTTGGACTGCGCCTGTTCGCCACCAAAGTGCGCGAGCGCCGCCCGTTCTTCACGGATGCGGAGGTCGGACAGTTGCGCACCGGCACCGACGACCTCGACAAGTACGTGTTGGCCCTGGATCGAGTGTTTTGGGCCGAGGACCGCGGTCACGAAGAGGCCTACGAAGCCGCCGAGATGAGCCTCGATGAAGCCGCGATGACGACCAACGCGGATCCGCTGCTGTTCGGGTTGCGCGCATGGGTTGCCCTGCGCGCTGGTCGCCAGGACTCGTTCGCGGCAGTCTCGCGGGCCGTGCGCAATCGGTGGCCAGGCGACATCGACTTGCTGGCGTGGCTCTACCTCGCCCTCGAGCAGGTCGATGCGGCAGCTGCACTCGCGATCGCCAAAGAAATCCAGGACGCACACCCACGCCACGCGCGCGGCTACGAGCTGAGCGTCGGGGAAGCGTTCCGCGCCCGACGCTTCGACGAAGCACTGCGTCGCCTCGATCAGGCGCCAGCCGGGGTCACTTCGCGCGAGCTTGAAACCCTGCGCGCCTTGTCGGTCGCACACTCCAGCGACAGTGCCGCCGCCGACCAGATCCTGGCACAGCTGCCGCCCGACGACCTCTCCGTGTCTCGCAAACTCAGACTCTTGCGCCACATCAACAGCGAGCGAGTCGATCGCGAACGCAGTCAGTTGCTGGCTGGCGCGCCAACATCGCCGCTTGTCATCAAGGCCTTGTTTCGCGACGCGCGCGCAACCAAAGACGCCGACCACGTCGAGCAAGCATGGCAACTCTGGTGCAAGCACCATCCCGCTCGCGTGGCCCTGCACGACACACGGTGCGGCGACCTATGGGCGCAGCGCGACCTGCACGGCGCCGCTAAACTGGCGCGCGAACTCGTGGTGCCACGCGCCGCCACTGCGAATCGATGGCGGTTGTTCTGCAGCACCTTTACCACCGCCGGCGATTGGGAAGCCCTCGATGCCTGTGCGCGACGTTGGCTAAGTTTGGCGAACGAAGGCAGTCGACCAGAATCGAACTACTACCTAGCGTTGGCCGAACTGCGCACGGACCGCAGCGACAGCGCCGCCCCACGACTGACCGCGGCGATCAGCGCGCCGAGTCCACTGCAGTGGTATGGCCATGCCCTGCTCGAAGACGCCTGGTTGCGTGTTGAGCCAACGGCCACCGCAGCGCGTCGCGACCCGGCCTTGGCCAAAGCCCGCATCGCGGCCTTCGACGACATTGCCAAGAAGAGTCCGCGCGCCTTCAACGGCCCATGGACGCAACTCGTGCGCGCCGAAGTTGCCTTTGCCAATGGCGACCGAGCGACCGCGATGACCACGGCCGAACGCGGCCTGCGCCTGCGCGAAGCGGAGCCACACGCACCCGCCAACTGGGAGAGTCTGTTGCGCAGCGCGATCGAACGCTACCGGACCCCGTGATGACAGGACCGCGCGCAGGCTCACGGCACCGCGACCACGAGCAAGCGAGCCCGACCTGTCCCACCGGCCCCACCTTCGCTGGCAATCACCAGGCGGCCGTCCGCGAGCCACGCCATGCCCTCAGGCTGCGGCAACAACGTGCGATCGAGTTGACGACAGGCCAGCAACCGGCCGTCCACGTCGACGCGAAGCAACACACCATCGCTAGCTGACAAGACGAGAAACCCGCGACGATCCGGCAAGGCCAGCAGTTCGCTGCAAGCGAGGTCGAGCTCGACATGCACCTTGCCCTTGTCCGTCGTCCGTTTCGGCAGGTCGATGCCATTCGTTTCCGCCTGCTTCTGGAACACGCGCCGACTCAGGGTCGCGATGACCTCTGGTGCAACGGCCGTATTGGCCGGATCGATGGCAAGCATTGGCCGGAGATCGCGAGCGTCCTTGTCCTTGCCAACACCGTCCTTCGGCAACACCAACAAGCGCCCGCGCTGGGCGTCGTAGCACAGCGACTCCCATTCCTGTCGATGCTCGGACACTCGCACAGTCGCCACGATGCGCCATTCGCCAGCCTGCTCGCGAATCTGCAGCAAGCGACCGTCGCTGCGCAGCACCCAATAGTCGTCGCCAACACGCGCCACGCCTTCGTAGTCGCCGCGTTCGCCGAAGACGATGGCACGCGGTTTTGAACGTGCGGTCAGATCAACCAAGACGATCACTCCCTTCTCGTCCTGCACGCACGCCAGCGTCTGCGCGTCGACGGCGACCACGCCGGACACTTCTTGCAAGAGCGGCGGCAGTTCCATCATGCCGTCGCCCAGATCATCACCGCTGACGCCCCCACACGCGGCGAACGCGAAGGCAAACAGAGCGCTGCGCGTCATCGCCCACCGTCGCACTTCGTCGTGCACAAACAACGAACGGTCGCCAGCAGCAACAGCACGGTCGCCCACGTGACATTGCCGTAGCCGAGCAAGCGATTGCCGAGTTCGCGCCCGAGCAAGTCCTTCGCCAAAAGACCGACCACCGCGGCGGCCACGAACAGCACGCAGGCCACGCGATCGCGCCGACGCAGCAAGCGATCGATCACGAAGGCGACGGGAAACAACCAGATGCAGAAGTGCGACTTGCTGCTCTGCGGCGACAGCAACACCATGCCGCAGGCGAAGGCCGCCACTTCCCCCAACCCGACCCAACTCTGCGCCGCCGTGGGATCGCTGGCGGCTCGCACACAACGCGCCGCGGCGCGCACGCCGAGGGTGATCACCGCCAGCACCGCCAACTGCAAAGCGATCCGCACGACGGTGAACAGTGTCGGTGACAATTCGATCGCCAACACCGCGCCGCGATCGCCGAGCACGAAGCTCGCATCCGCCGTCTGCACTGGCGTGAACAGGCGAACGAGCGTGCCGCCGAGACTCTGGTTGAGAATGCTGTGCGAGTTCCAAGCGCCAGCAGCACTGGCGGCCCCCCCATCCAGGCCGCGCAGGTTGACGTCGAACCAAGCCTGCCACCAGAACACGCCGTCGGTCCGTGGGAAGAGCAAGTCCGGCAAGGCCGTTGCCGCCACGAACACCACCAGCAGCAGCACCGTCGCGCCGACGCGCGCGCGCAGACCAAACAACCCAAGGAACAACAGCGGCGTCGCTTTGATCGCCCCGCCAAGCCCAACCCAGATCGCAGCCCAAGTGCGTCCGCGCCCCCACGACGCCGCGGTCATGCCGATGAGCCCCGCGAGAAACAGGTCGTGGCTCTGGTTGGTCAGCACCGACGCCACGTGGCGCCCACCGACGATCGCCGTCACCAACCAAAACCACAGCACCCGCGGTGGTGCGACCCCTGGTCGTGGTTGGCTCCCATAGCTGTGCAGCCACCGCACCAGCAGCAGCAAGATCACGTAATTGACCGCGAACCACGCCGGCGCCTGCCAGTCCTTGGGCAGTTTCGCGAACGGCACGAACGGCACCGCTGCGAACGGCGGGTACGTGAACGGCTTGGCGTCGGTGCCACGGCGGTAGATCTCCTCGCCCGCAGCCATACGTTCGCCACCCATCACGTAGACCGGCAGCTCGCGGTCGTCGCCCTTGGCCCGAAAACCGAAGTACCAGCAGCCACCGACCAGCACGGCCAGCAGCAACGGCAACATCCACAGCCGTGTGCGGTTCACGGCATGGTTATGACCAGCGGGCGGCGCACTGTCCATCGCAGCCTCCTTCACGAAGTCGAGCGAACCTGCGCACGAAGCGAACGTTCCGCTATCCTCCCGCGCCCTCCTTTGTCCAAGACCAAGCAGAACCCCTCGCCCGGACGCCTCGGCGTCTGGTTGTTCGGCGCCTACGGCGGCCTCGCAACCACCCTCGTTGTCGGCACCCGCGCCATCGCCCGCGGTCTCGCCGAACCGCGCGGCCTCGCCACCGAGCTGCCAATCGCGGTCGGCATTCCGTGGCAAGGGCTCGCGGACATCGTGTTCGGCGGCCACGAGATCCGCACCGGCGATTACGTCAGTGCCGCGGCCGAGATCCACGCCAAAACCGGCACGCTGGCGCCCTCGCTCGTGCATGCACTGCGCAAGGACTTGGCCGCGGCCAGCAAGAACGTCGTCGCCGGCGTCATGCCCAACGCTGGTCGCACGATCGAGAGCCTCGCCGATCGCAAGCCAAAGGCCGCGACCTCGCTGCGGGCACAAGTCGAACAGATCCAGCGCGACATTCGCGCGTGGCAACGCCAACACCGGCTCGACCGCGTTGTCTGCGTCAATCTGACGTCGACCGAACCCCAACTGAAGATGACCGCCGCCCATCGTTCGCTGGCGGCTTTCGAAAAGGCCCTCGATAAGAACGACGTGCGCGCCGTGCGACCCTCCGCCATCTACGCCTACGTCGCCGCCACGCTCGGGCTGCCGTTCGTGCACTTCACCCCAAGCGACTCAGCCCTGGTGCCAGCGATCCAAGAAGCGTTCGCAAAGAGCAACACGCCGTGGATGGGGCGCGACGGCAAGACCGGCGAGACCTTGGTGAAGTCCGCGCTGGCGCCGATGTTCAAGTACCGCAACCTGCGCGTGCTGAGCTGGCAGGGCTACAACATCCTCGGTGACCGCGACGGCCGCGTGCTCGCCAACGCCGCCAACAAGAAGACCAAGGTCGCGACCAAAGACGCGCTGCTGCCTTCGATCCTCGGCTACCCGCTGCACACGCACGTCGGCATCGACTACGTGCCGTCGCTGCACGACCTGAAGACGGCGTGGGACTTCGTGCACTTCGAAGGCTTCCTCGGCTTCAAGATGTCGTTGCAGTTCATCTGGCAGGGTTGCGATGCAATCCTCGCCGCGCCGTTGGTGCTCGACCTCGTGCGCTTCGCCGACCTTGCCAAACGCCGCGGTGAAGTGGGCTCGATGCCACACCTCGCCTGCTTCTTCAAACAGCCGATCGGCGTCGCCGAACACGACCTGCATCACCAATGGCAGATGTTGGTGGGCTACCTCGAACGCGTGCGCAGCGAACGGGCGCGCTGACGTAGGGCCCGCATGTGCGGCATCGTCGGCGCGCGTCATGAGTGGCTGGTCGCGAACGGCCTCGACCCAGTGACCGCGATGCGCGAGGCGGTCGCCGCCATGGCGTGGCGCGGCCCGGACGGGCAAGGCGTGGTGCGCGCGGGTGCCTGGTGGCTGGGCTGCGCGCGGCTCGCGATCGGACCGGCCCGCAGCCGGCAACCGGTCGTGCGGCGCGGCGGTCGTTTCGTCGGCGTCATGAACGGCGCCATCACCAACGCCCGCGAACTGTGGGCGCGATTCCTACCCGGCGTCGAGCAGCGCCGCGAACTGCCGAACGACGCCTGGCTGCCGCTGCTCGCGATCGAACGCGGTGAACTCGACGTGCTCGGCCAGTTGCGCGGGCACCACGCGTTCGCGGTCGTCGACACGCACACGGGCGAACTCGTCACCGGCCTCGATTGGTATGGGGAGAAGCCGTTCTTCCAGGCGGTCGAGCACTTCGCTGGCGCCCGCACTCTCGTCGCGTTCGCGTCGACGCCGGTCGCTTTGCAGCGAGTCCGCGGCACGCCGCCCTACGTGAAGGGCCGCCTCGCCGAGTGGTTCCGCTTTGGGTGGGCACGGCGCAAAGAACCTTGGCTGAGGGAAGCAACGCCGAAGGGACTGATGCTGCAGAAGGTCGAACGCGTTCGCCGCCACAAGTCCCCCGACCTGCGCACCGCGCTCGTGACCAGCGTCGCGCGCTGCGTCGACACCCACGTCCCCGTCGCCTTGTCGCTCTCAGGCGGCCTCGACAGCAGCTGCCTCGCCATGGCGCTGCACGCGAACGGCAAGCGGGTGCCCGCCTACCAACTGCAGGCCACTGGCGCGCGCGCCGACGAACGCGACGCCGCCACCGCCGTCGCCGCCCACGCGCAGCTCGAACTGCGCCACGTCGATGCCGGTCCCGAGGTCTGTGCGGCGCTGCCGTTCCTCACTACCTGCGCCGGGCTGCCGCTCGGCGATCCGTCGATGCTCGCGGTGCACGCGCTCGCCCGCGCCGCCGCCAACGACGGCATTCGGGTCCTGCTGAGCGGCGAAGGCGCCGACGAACTGTTGCTCGGATACCGCCGCTACCAGGCGCTGGCTCACCTGCCGCACGCGCCGTGGCTGCGCCGTTTCGTCCCGCAGTGGTCGATGCGCTACTGGGCGCGCTGGCTGCGCGCCGTCACGGCTCCCGATCCGGCGATTGCCCTGCTCGCGGTGACGCCGCCCGCCTTCGGCGTCGAAGTGCTCGCGCCCGAATTCGCGCAGCGCCGCTGCTGGCGCGACGAACCCGCCCGCCCCGGCCCCACCGGCGACCGCGTGCTCGCCGCCCGCCAGGCCGACCTCAATGGCTACCTGCGCTTCGACCTGCTACCGAAGCTCGACGTCGCCTGCATGGCCGCCGGCATCGAAGCGCGCGCCCCGTTCCTCGAAGGCGACTGCGCCGGGTTCGGCCACGACCGCCAGGCCCTCGGCAAGCGCCCCCTGCGCGAAGCCTTCGCCAACGATCTCCCGCCCGAGGTCCGGCGCCTGCCGAAGACCGGCTTCGCGCTCCCGCTCGACCGCTGGTTCCGTGGCGAACTTCCCTGGCTCGACCTGCTGCGCGAACCGACGACCTGCCAGCGCCACCACTTGCGACCGGGCGGCGTGGCGCGCGCGATCGACCGGCACCGCGCCGGCAAGGCCGACCTCGGGCATGGCCTTTATCTGCTGGTCGCGTACGAGACCTACCTGCGCAGCTCGTCAGGAAACCCCGACTCAGTACCGACCGCAGCCCAGGGTGGCACGTAGACTCCCGCCCCTTCGCATTCTCCACTTCCGAACAGAAGGAACATAAACATGAACAAGCTGCTGTCACTCGCCCTCTCTCTCGCTCTCTGCGCCCCGATCTTCGCCCAGCGTGGCCCGAAGCTCGAGCAGTCGATCACCGCCGGCGACGTCAAGATGTCGCTCAACTACACCTCGATCAGCTTCGGCGAAGGCAAGACCGTCGCCACGCTGATGAGCAAGGAAGGCGGCGAAATGCGCACGATGATCAACGAGCGCGCTTCCAGCCGCCCGGCCGCCACGTTCACGACCTCGATCGACGTCAAGTGCGGCGACCTGACGCTGGCCGCGGGCGAGCACAAGGTCTACTTCACAGTTGGTGACGACCTCGCCATCAGCATCAACTTCAAGTCGGGCGACAAGGTCCAGACCTCGAAGCTGGAGCTCGCGACCGATGCCGGCCACGAGTCGAAGCAGCTGATGATGTGCCTCTACGCCAACGACAAGGGCGGCGCCGGCGTCTACCTCGCGTTCGGCAAGATGTCGGGCATGGTCGACTTCGTCCCGGCCGCCAAGGTCGAGACGCCGAAGACGGGCAAGTAACTGACGTCGCAAGTAACGGAGATCACTGTGGCGGCACCCACCGCCACAGGACTTCGGCAGTGAGCCCAGTCGGCGCTTGGTCTGGGAACGGGCTCATCGCTTGGCGGTCGCGCACCCATGTTTCCCAGCGCCGCAGCGCGGCTTCGGCCGTGGCTCGTGTGCCCCCTGCGCACGCCAACGCAAACGCGTCCAAGAGCCACTCGCCAGCGTCAGGTCGCTTGGCCAGGAGCGACTCCAGCGCCTGTAGCGCCAAGCGGCCGTCGGTCAACGGTTCTGGCACCCCGCGCAGCACCGACACCACCGGGCGATCGGCAAATGCCGCGACGGCGAAGCGCTCGCCGGCGGGAAGGTGAGCCGCCACCACGGCTAAGATCGCCGCCATGGGCCCGTGCACGCGACCGCGGGCCACGACCACTTTCTTGCTGCCGAACGCCTGCCACCGCAAGACCAGCCCAGAGTCCTCCGTCGCACCACGTTCGCCCTGCTGCGAATCGAGCTCGCGCAGACCAAGCCGATCGAGGTCGCGCGCGAACGCCCGCACACACGCTGGCACGAGTTGGTAGATCGCCAGGCGGTCCATCACCGGCAACGCGATGCCGGTGGTCGCATCGACGAGCGATCGCGCGGCCGTGCCGTAGACAACGAGACCCGTCGCGTCGACGCGCATGCGACGCACCACCGCCGCCACGCCGTCGCGCAGCGCCACCTCTTCAACTTCGCAGACAAAATCCGCCGGTGGCCAGATCGACGGCACCAACTCGACAGCGCCACAACCTGCCAACGACAGCGCCAACGCGAACATCGCGGCACAGCTTTGGTGGGAAGGATGGTGAGCGACTCGCACGCCGTCGTTATCCTAGGCAGCCGATGGTTCTCATCCACGAGAAGATCACTGCTCTGCTCGAGCAGCGTCGCCTCAAGAAGAGAGATCTCGCCAGGGCATTGGGGGTGTCGCCGCAAACCGCGACTGACATCTGCAAAGGTCGCTCGGCGATCACGCTGCCGCACCTGCGCAACCTCGTCACCTTCTTTGAAGTGCGCGCCGAGTTTTGGCTCGATGATGACCGCTTGGTTCCGGAGGAGTTGGATCGACTTGCAGCGCGCGGTGTGGCCACCGCCCTAGCGCGCTCGGGCCTGACCCAG
>CANEYR010000157.1 GCA_947444055.1 Planctomycetota bacterium | reverse complement strand
CCCGGCTCAAACCCCGCCCAACGGCCCTTCGCATCGATGTCGTCAGTGTGCGCTGGACCAACGCCGGCGCAGAATTGCTGCATTTCCCCGGTGTCCGTCACGTTGCTGGCAGCCGCCATGGCACAGGCCGTTGCGAACGTGCTCTAGCCCACAACCTCTCTTGGTCGACTAATCCTTGCGACGCACTCGTTCCGACTCGCCTCTCGCCGATGCCAACCCTTGCTGAACAGATCATCCCGCGGCGCAAGCTGCTGCTGATGCTGTGCGAGACGGTGTTGTTCATGGCCGTCGTCTTGATCGGCACCAGTGTGGAGCCGCTGACCACCAAGTCGTTCACGCTGCTGAGCTGGTCGTCCGACTTGCTGCGCGGCTTGCTCACCAGCTTCACGATCGCCGTCATCTGTCAGGCGTCGCTTAGCTACAACGACCTCTACGACTGGAAGACCGCCCAGAACCGGGCCGAGCTGGCGCATCGTCTGGCCCACGCCGCGTTCTACGCGCTCGTGATGCTCGGCTTCTTGTCGATGGTCACGCACAGCGTGTTCTTCTTGCCCGGCCTCGACAACATCCACAGCGAGACCTGGAAGTTGATCGTGCTGGTCGGCATCGCGTTCGGCGGCGTCTTCGCCTTCCGCCACGGCTTCCACTGGTTCTTCTACAAGTGGCGCTTTGGCGAACGGGTCGTCGTCGTCGGCAGCTCGGTCGAGGCGCAACAACTCGCGCGCATGGTGCTCGACAGCCCCATGTCTGGGTTCGAGATGCTCGGCATCATCGAAGAGCCAGGCCAACCGCCGCTGCCACAAGGCCCCGGGGATCCACCGCTCGTCGGTTCGCTCGACAACCTGCGCCAACTCTGCCGCGATGAAGACATCAGCCGCGTCGTCGTCGCGCTGCGCGAACGCCGCGGCAAGGTGCCGGTCGATCGCCTGCTCGAATGCCGCATGGATGGCGTGCAGGTGGAAGAACGCGAAGCGATGTACGAACGCCTGACCGGCAAGCTCTCGGTCGAGAGCATGCGGCCGAGCTACCTCATCTACGGACGCGGCTTCACCAAGGATCCGCTGACGATGGTGATGAAGCGCGTGCTCGACATCCTCACCGCGACCATCGGCCTGTCGGTGTCGTTGCCGATCTGCATCCTGACCGCGATCGCGATCAAGCTGACGAGCCGAGGCCCGGTCTTCTTCTGCCAAGAACGCTGCGGCCAGGACGGCGCGCCATTCAAGGTCATCAAGTTCCGCACCATGCGCACGGACGCCGAGAAAGAATCGGGGCCGGTGTGGGCGCAGAAGAACGACAGCCGCGTCACCGCGATCGGCCGCTTTCTGCGGCTGTCGCGCATCGACGAGATCCCGCAGTTCTTGAACATCCTGAGCGGCCGCATGTCGTTCGTCGGGCCGCGGCCCGAGCGGCCGCACTTCGTGGCGCAGTTGCAAGATGCGATCCCGTTCTATCCGCTGCGCCACACGGTGAAGCCGGGCCTCACCGGTTGGGCCCAGGTCCGCCATCCGTACGGGGCGTCGATCGAGGATGCGCAGGAGAAGCTGCGCTACGACCTCTACTACATCAAGAACATGAGCCTGCTGTTCGACCTGAACATCATCTTGCGCACGGTCGACGTCATCCTGCACCGCAAAGGCTCGCGCTAGAGTCCCGCCGACCCCCGGCTACGCTGCGCTCGTGCTGCCCCCGTTCGCTGCTGTCTACTTCGACTGCGACTCGACGCTGTCGACGCTCGAAGGTGTCGATGAACTGCTGCAGTGGGCGCCCGCGGCCTTGCGCCGCGACATTGCCGCACTCACCGAGCAAGCGATGGCCGGTTTGCTGCCACTCGCGGACGTCTACGAACGTCGCCTGCGCCAACTGGCGCCACGTCGCGAGCAACTCGATCGGGTCGGCGAACTGTATGTCGCGCACTTGGTGCCAGACGCCTTGCTGGTCGTGCAAGCCCTGCAGTTGCTCGGCAAACACGTTGGCATCATCAGCGGCGGCTTGCTGACACCCGTGCAACACGTGGCGATGCATCTCGGCGTGCCGAAGGAGAACGTCTACGCAGTGCCGCTGCACTTCGACGCGACGGGCGCCTACGTCGACTTCGACCGTCGTTCCCCGTTGTGGCGCAACGGCGGCAAGATCGAGGTCGTGCAGACGCTGCCGAAGGACCACCAGCCGCTGGCGTTCGTCGGCGATGGCATCACCGACGCCGAGACCCAAGGCCATGTCGCGTGCTTCGTCGGCTTTGGCGGCGTCATCGCCCGCCCGCAGGTGCGCGCGCGAGCGGACGTCTTCGTCACCAGCAAGAGCCTGGCCGGCGTATTGCCGCACGTGCTGACCGCGAGCGAACGCACGCAGCTGGCCGCCGATCCTCGCTTCGCGCCGTTGCTTTCGCGTGCCGAGCCATGATGCTGCCAAAGATGGGTGATCACCCGGTGCTGTTCCTGCCCGGCCCGACCGAGGTCAAAGCCGAGCTGCGCGCCATCCTGGCACAACCGCTGGTCGGGCACCGTTCCGCCGCGTTCGTCGCCGTCGTGCAGGACGTCTGCCAAAGGTTGCGCGCGCTGTTCTTGACCGCAGAACCGGCCGCGTTCGAGTCCTGTCCGGCGACAGCATTGATGGAGGCTGGCATCCGCAACCTGGTGCCGGCGAACGGACGTTCCCTGCATCTCGTCGCCGGCGCCTTTGGCGAACGTTGGCAGCAGATCGCCGCCAGTTGTGACCGCAGCACCGAAGCGCTGACGGTGCCGCTCGGCCAGGCCCACGATCCCGCCGCCCTGCAGCAGCGCCTGTTGCAGGGGCCGGCCTTCGACGCCGTCTGCATCACCCACAACGAGACCGCGACCGGCGTGATCGAACCGCTGCAGCCCTTGGTCGCGGCCATTCGCGCCGTGGCACCACACGCGCTGGTGCTCGTGGACGTCGTCACCAGCCTCGCGGGTGCCGAGCTGCGCTTCGATGACTGGGGCCTCGACTTCGCCTTTGCCGGCACCCAGAAGTGCCTGGCGCTGCCACCAGGCTTGTGTGTGTATGCCCTGAGTGAACGGGCCAGAGACCGCGCCGCCACGATCGCGGGCCGCGGCTTCCTGCTCGACCTGCCGCGCGCGCTGCAAGAGACCAACGACGGCAAGACCCTCGCGACGCCGTGTGTGCCGTTGGTGTGGGCGCTGCAGCGACAACTCGAACGCATCGCCGCCGAAGGCCTACCAACCCGCTGGGCCCGCCACCTCGCCCTGCGCGACGCCACCTTGGCGTGGGCGCTCGGCCACGGCATGCGTCCGTTCGTTGCCGACCAAACCGCGCGTTCACCCTCGGTCAGCTGCATCGATGCGAACGGCCAGGACGTCGCCGCGATCGCCAAGCGCGCCAGTGACGCCGGGTTTCGCATCGACCAAGGTTATGGCACCTTGAAGGGCAAGGCGTTCCGCATCGGCCACATGGGCGATCACGACCTCGCCACCCTGCAGTGCTTGCTGGCAGCGATGACGGCGACGTCCGCGTGATTCGTTAGCGCGCGAGCAAGCACACCGCGACGCCGACGACGGTGAGCAGCGTGCCGAGCCCGCCAAACCAACCGATCGGCGCGCGATAGACGAAGTACGCGACCGGCATCATGAAGATCGGCGTCGTCGCCATCAGCGCCGACGCCACGCCCGCATCCGCCGCCCGGCTGCGCGCGATCATCGACAGCCAGACGCCACCGATCGGCCCACACAGCGCCCCCACCATCGCCGCCCGCAGCGCCACCGGGTGGCTGACCACCGCCCGTAACGCGAACGGCTGACGGTGCAGCGTCGCCACCAACTGCAGGCCCACCACCGCCGTCGTCATGCGGACCACGGTCACCGCCAACGGATCGATCGCCGCCACCCCGTCCCTCCCCGCCATGCCGTAGCCCGCCAGCACGAACCCCACCGCTTGGCCAAGCGCACCCAGCAGGGCCCCGCCGATGCCAAGCAGCCATTGCCGCGCCGACAGCGTCGCGTTCCACGAAGTCCCTTCCGAGCTGCGCAGCAACACCACCGCGACCCCAACCAAAGTCAGCGCGATGCCCACGAGCACGAACGCATTCGGCAGCCGACCCGCCAGCGCTTCCATCGCCACCGTGCACACCGGCCACGACGCCATGATCACGGAGCAGAGTCGCGGCCCGATCTTCGCCAACGCATAGAAGTAGCCGATGTCGCCGATCACTAGCCCGGCGAGTCCCGAGGCGACCAGCA
This sequence comes from Planctomycetota bacterium, assembly GCA_947444055.1. Taxonomy (GTDB): domain Bacteria; phylum Planctomycetota; class UBA1135; order UBA1135; family UBA2386; genus UBA2386. The sequence goes on along the minus strand of CANEYR010000157.1, from coordinate 4,701 downwards.
GCCACAGCTGCTCACTCGTTGCCGCCGTCGGCCACCACTGTCCCGTCACCAAGCAACTGAGCACGAACAACACTGGCAGCGCCGCCAGCAAACGAAACTGGTTCGCCGGCAACGGCCCGACGGCCCGGCTGGCGACGGCGAACGCCGTGCTGCTGGCCGTCCAGCACACGGCGGTGAGCAGCGCGCAAATCTCGCCGAGGTAGGACATGCAAAGGGCCGCGCACTGTGCCACCCTAGAAGAGGCTGCACAAACGTGAACGACGTTGTCGACGACTATCTGCATTGGCTCGCCAGCGAACGGCGCAAGAGCACCGCGACCCTGCGCGCCTACGGCAGCGACCTGCGCGCCTTCGTCGCGTGGCTGGCGACCCAGTCGCTGCCGCTGGTCGCAGTCTCGCGCCTGCAACTGCGCCGCTACCTCGTCGAGCTCGAACAACAAGGCCTCGTCGCCACCTCCGTGCAACGCAAGCTGGCGAGCCTGCGCGGACTGTTCCGCTGGTTGCAACTGACGCATCGCATCGAGAAGGATCCTGGCAAGCTGCTGAAGGGCCCAAAGAGCCCCAAGCGAGTGCCGCGCTTTCTGACTAGCCCCGAAGTCGACTTGCTGTTGAGCCAGCCGTTCGACGAATCCCCGCAAGGTGCCCGCGATCGCGCCATTCTCGAAGTGCTCTACTCGACTGGCTGTCGCGTCAGTGAATGCGCAGGCATGACGCTCGCCACGCTCGACCTGGAAGAGGGCATTGTGCGCGTGCTCGGCAAGGGCCAGAAGGAACGGCTCGCCATGCTCGGCAAGCCCGCGTGTGCGGCGATCGCCTTGTGGTTGCCTCTACGAACGCGCCTGCTGCGAGACGCGAAGTGCCTCGACCCCGGCACGCTGTGGCTCAACCGCTATGGACGGCCCTTGTCGTCGCGGTGGGTGTTCCAGACGGTCGTCGATTGCGCGCGCGCCGCGGGCTTGCAGTCCTCGCTAACGCCGCACGGGCTGCGGCATTCGTTCGCCACCCACCTGCTCGACCGCGGCGCCGACCTGCGCACGGTGCAAGAACTGCTCGGGCATGCGCGGCTGGTCACCACCGAGATCTACACGCACGTATCGATCGGTCGCTTGCGCGACGTCTACGACCACGCGCATCCATTGGGTCGCGATCGCGCCGTCGACGGCGATGGCTGAACCGCCGCGTTCAGAAGTTGCTGCGATACGCGTCCCACATCGCCGCGTGCCAGCCAAACCAAGCCCGGTGCCAGCCGTCGCTGTGCTTCACCTGCATGTAGCGGTCCAGGTAGTCGAAGTGCGCTTGGTGATTCCACACCTCCCGCAGCCCCATCATGCGAGCCGCCAAGGTCGACCCGAGCCAACCGTTCGCGGTGCAGCAGCGCCGGTACGGATCCGCGTCCCACTTGGCGTTGTCCGACTCCGGATGATCGCAGTGCGAGAAGCCCCATTCGGGCAGGCCGTCGTGCTCGCGGGTGTAGCCGCCATGGCCGCCGTTCCACACGCCCACCGAAGTCTCCGTGACGTAGAACGTCTGCCCATCCTCGGCGAAGTAGGCGCCGATCGAATCGCCATCGCGCAGCTTCGACACGTAGTCGCGACCGATCGCCAGCATGCGTTCGTCCGCGAGTGCCTTGCCCGCCAACAGGATCGGAAACTTGCGGCCGCTGCCATGGCCGCCAATGCCTTGCCAACGGCAGCCGCCGCGCAAGCACGCATGCAGGTCGATCCCCATCTGCACGAGCCGCACATACAGCTCACGCTTCTTGTCGTTTGGCACATCGAGCTGCAACGCCAGGGCGCCGCTGCCAACCAAGGCCGCCATGTCGCGCCCATAGTCCGGCATGTTGTCGAGCGGATGCGAATAGCGCACCGGCCACTCCGGGAAGTGATCGAGCCACAAGCGTTCGAAGCCCTTCGCCACGACTTCGATCGGCGGCGTCTCGAGCACCGGCTTCACGCGTTGCAACACGGCGAAGTCGAGGTCGACGACGCGATGGCGAACGGTCTTGTCGCCGCGCACGTAGGGTGGTCGGAACGCATCCGGTGGCGGTGTCGTCGCCAAACACGTGAGCACCGCGGCCGTCTTTAGGTTGGGCGACAACTTCGGATCGCTGCCGCGGCTTTCGACGGAGACGAGGCTCTTGCCTGGCTCCAGTTGCAGCGCACGCCCCGCCCGAATGCCGATCGCGACGTTGAGTTCGTGGCGATAGCGCTCACGCTTGGGGTCATCGAACATCGAGCTGTCGTAGCCCTGCAGGGTGCTCGCCGGATCGGGGTCGATCATCGAACCGTGGCGCACGCGACCGTCCACTTCGACACACGCGGGCAGGATCTCGACGATGCGCACGGGCCCGAGCACCCACGGATCGCCATTCGCGAACGCGCCGACGACGTACTTCTGATCGAACCGCCACGTGATGCCGTGACGAACGATTTGGTCGGCGGCGGCGGCGACGCCGGCGGTGTCGCCGAGCGGCGGCGCCGCGGGCGGCTGCTCGCCTTGGCAACGAAGGCACACCGCGAGCGCGGTGATCGAGACGGCGGCGAGGAACGGCGTCATGAGGTGCACGGGCAGGCTAGGCATCGACAACCGTTCGCACCAGCCAAAGCTGCGCCCTATGCTCGCGCTGCCGCGGACGAGTTGGTCGCGGCCGTTCTCTCTCTCGTTAGCACCGGTCGCCCATGCCCCCCACCCGCGCTGCCGTACTCTCTGCCTTTGCCCAGCACCGCTGCTCCGCCATTCTGCGCACGGCCGATCGGGACGCCGTTCGCCCCGCGTTGGAGGCCGCCATTGCTGGTGGCTTTCGCATCATCGAAGTGACGATGACAACGCCCGATTGCCTTGAGCACATCAGTGCGCTGGGCGAACGCCATGGCTTGGTCGTCGGCGCCGGCACGGTGCTCTCCGTCGACGACGCCAAGGAAGCGATGGCAGCCGGCGCGCGGTTCTTGGTCTCGCCAGTCGTCGACGCGCAGATCATCACCTTCTGCCGTCAGCACGACTTGGTGTCCATGCCGGGCACTTTCACCCCGACCGAGATGATGACGGCCCATCGCGCGGGCGCCGACCTCATCAAGTTGTTTCCTGGCCCAGCCAACGGGCCTGATTTCTTGCGCATGGTGCGCGGCCCCCTGCCGTTCCTGCGCATCGTGCCGACCAGTGGCGTCACCGAAGAGAACGTCGATGCGTGGTTTGCTGCCGGGGCGTTCGCCGTTGGCTTCGTCGCCTCGCTGTTCGATGCCGACGACATCAAGCTGCGTCGGTTTGAGGCGATCACTGCCCGCGCGGCGCGCATGGTGGCGAAGGTGAAGGCGCACGGCGTCACCACCGTGGGTTAGCTCGATCGGTCTCGTCGAGATCGCTGGCTGCGATCGGTCTAGCTGCGATCAGTGCGCGGCATGCGCACCGAGCAGCACTTCGAAGCCGAGCCACAGCGAGTGGGACGAAGATGCCAAGTGGTCGCTGTCGTCGAAGTCGTATTGCAGCCGCACGCTGGTCGCGTGCGACGGCTGCCACGAGCACAGTGGCGACACGCGCAGTCGATCGGCGCGGAACGCGTCCTGCGAACGCGCAAACTCCCCATTGCCGCGGTAGCTGCCGCCACTGCCGCCCGCGAACTCGACCCGCAAACCGACCGCGATGGTCGCCGAGCAACCCGCGAGCGCTTGCACATAGCCGCCATGGTCGCGCAACGTCGAGCGTGGCACCACGACGGGAGCCAACGGATCGGCGCCGTCCACTTGCCCACTGGCGGCAAAGGCGCGGCCAATGCCCTCCGCCTGCAGCAACCACGCCGGCACTTCGAAACCATCCTCGTGGCCAGGGCGAGGCACCAGCCAGCGCAGATCGACACCGTAGAGCCAGGTGTGCGCGTGCTCGCCCGTGGCGTTGGGACCCAACGACGTCGACGCCCCGAGCACCAACGTTGGCTCATGATCGGCCGCCAACGTGCACGCGGCGCGCAGCGTGTAGACCACATCACCGAGACTGCGCACGTCCCGAGCGACGAAGGCCCGACCACCGATCGCCCGTTCGTCGTAGACCTCGGCGTTGGCGAGAAAGCTCGGCATCGTCTCGCCGCTCGCATTCTGCGCCGCGAACAACAGCTGGCCAAGACGACCACTCGCCGCCACCCGCAAGCCAGGCCCACGCATGCCATCCCCACCAAACACGCGGGTGTGCATGACCGGCTGGTTCAGCCACTGCCAAGCATGGGGATGGGCTGGGTTGATCAATCCGAACTCGGTGAGAAAGGTGCCCGCTCGCACTTGCAGCCCCGACCGCACGTCGGGCGTCGACAAGAAGGCTTCTTCGAGTTCGACGATGGTCTCGCCGCTCGCGGGTTCGATGGCCGCCACCAGGAACGCCTTGGCGGCAAGCCATGGAGTGAGTTCGCCGGCGAATGACAGTTCCGCCTGCTGGAACGTGAACCCGCGTTGCCGCGGATCGTGCGCCCCGCCGGCGAGCTCCGCCAAGACCGCGTCCCGCTCGGTACTCGCACCGACAGCCGTCAGCAAGCCGAGGCCGACTTCGATCGGCGGCAGCGTGGTGCCATGAACCTGACCATTGGTAGAGCTTGGTTACTGGACCTTGTTGAAGAAACAAGCCCCGAGCAACCAAGCCCCCCTTTCCAACCGTGCGTGCGATTTTCCCGCACACGGCTGACCGATGGTCTTGTTCATGCCGTCTTGCTCCCTGGGTATTG
>CANEYR010000156.1 GCA_947444055.1 Planctomycetota bacterium | reverse complement strand
GGGCTCGTGTTCGTGCTGATGCTGGTGTTGTTCGTCACCTACAACGACATCCTGCAGTTGCTGTAGCTGCCGTCACAGGCTCGAATGCGAGCCGTGCCTCGCCTTCTGCCGATCCTGCGTCTGCTGCGCGTTGGCACGCTGTTCTCCCCCGCCGCGGATGTGCTGGCGTCGGCGGCGGTCGCCGGACTGCCGTTCGATAGCAGCGTCGCGCGCGCCATGGCCAGCAGTGTCTGTTTGTATGCCGCCGGCATGGTGTGGAATGACATTGCCGATCGGCGCGTCGACCGCGTGCAACGACCGGAACGACCGTTGGTGCGCGGCGACGTGTCGCTGCCCTTCGCGATGACGCTCGGCGCGTTGTTGTTGGTGCTTGGCATCGGGCTGTCACCGTGTCGCTGGCATCACGGCCTGATTGCCGCGCTCGTGCTGACCTACGACTTTGGCAGCAAGGCGCTGTCGTGGCTGTCGGTGCCGCTGATGGGCAGTTTGCGCGGGCTCAATCTCGGCACGGCGCTGGCGATGCCGTTGGCGCTCGACGCCGGGCGCAGCCAGAACCTGCTGGGCGCCGCGATCTGCTACGGCATCTACATCGCGGCGGTGACGGTGCTCGGTATCTGCGAAGACCACCAACCGGTGCGCGGTCGCGTCGTCGTCGCGGTGCAGACCGTGCCACCGATCGTGGCGTTGCTTGGCATCCTGGTCGTGCAGGCAGCGCCGTGGCCGGCCCCGGCGATTGCGTGTCTGCCGATCGGGTGGTTTCTGTGGCGGTGTTACCGCGTCACCACGTGGCAGCAGGCAACGATCCGGCGTTCGATGATGTTCTTGTTGCTTGGCACGATGCTCTACACCGCCCTGCTGTCGTTGGCTGCGGGTGCCACGTGGGCAGCCGCCGCGATCGCCGCGGCGATCTTGCCAGCCCGCTGGATTGCACGGCGCATCGCGCTGACGTGAGCGTGCTTAGGCCTTGGCGGCGACCGTCTGCAGGCGCGTCTGCCAGGCTGCGGTGGCTTCCTCGCGCGACATCACGCCTTGGCGAACGAGGGCCTTCAAGGCACCCTTGAACCGTTCGAGGTCGGCGGCGGCGGCGGTGGCCGTTGGGGCGGGCGCGGGCGCGGGCGCGGGCGGCGGCATCGCCGCCGTCGTGCGCGCCATCGGTTCTGGCGGTGACGGCATGGCCGCCGCGAGCGTCGTTGGCACGGGCTCGGCTGCCGGCGTGCCTTGCACCGTCGCGACCAAGTGTTCGTCGATCGGCACCGCCGCGTCTCCCGCCATCACGGCCGCGGCACTCACCTGTTGCCGGAACTCTCGCCGCACGTCATCGACGGCCGTCGCGAACGGATCCTGGCCGATGTGCTTGTCGCCCACTTCTGCGGTGCCAGCCCAGCGAAACTCATCGAGGGTCTCGCCGACGAGGTTGCCGATGCGTGGCTCCACGTGGGTCTCGGCGACCGGCCCGCGGCGCTGGTGCAGCACGGTCAGCACGAAGGTGTTCATGCGCGCTAGCGAGTCGATCAGGAACGACTCCATCTCCTGTTCGACCTTCGCCCCCGTCTCCTGGATGACATCGCGCGAGACCCGGTTGACGATGGCCGCGGCCTGGCGCGTTGCCGCCGCGAAGAAGTCGTGAACTTCGCGCGTCAGCTGCTGGTCGCGCACCTCTTGCGCCTCGGCCTGTTCGAGTTCACGCAGTGCGTGGTTCTCGTAGCCAAGTGCGGATGCCTGCGGCCCGAGTCTGTTCTGCAGACGCTTGCGCTCCTTGCGAAAGTCGTCGAAGCCCTGATCTGCCATGTTGCGGATGGTCATGTGGTCTCCTCGGTGGCACGACGCAGCCGGCCACGCCGCCCACTATCGGGTGGTGCGCAGCTAGCCTTGATGCCGCCGCTTCGCCAGGTCTCGCAACAAGACCAGCGCCGCGGCTCGGTCCATTGGCGTCGGCGATTCGTCGATCGCATCGTTGGCAAGGCGCAGCAGATCGCCAACCTCAGGACCGGGGGCAATGCCCAAGGCCAGCACGTCTTTGCCCTGTAGCAGTGGCTGCACCAGCGGCGGCAGCGCCGCCAAGCGTTGCTCCGCGAAGTGGAAGATGTCGAGCTTGCCGTGGCTGCCAAGGCAATCGGCTCGATGGAACGCGAGGTGCAACGGAAAGGCCGGCGTGCGCAGCCAGCGTTCGGCCTTGACCGGGCGCATGCCAGGCAGTGCCGCGAAACGAATGTGCTGCAGACAGACATCCGCGACCGCTTCTTGCAGTTCGTTCGGTGCGTGCAAGCGACGCAAGATCGCCGTCGACATCTTGGCCGACAGCGTGTCGTGGCCATCGAAACGAATGCGGTCCTCGGCGCGGCGCCAGGTCGGTGGCTTGCCGACGTCGTGCAGCACCGCACTCCACGCCAGCAACGCATGGTCGTCAGGGACGTGGTCGAGCACCATGCAGACATGGGTCAGCACATCGCCCTCGGGGTGGTACTCGGGCGGCTGCGTGACGCCGTCCATCGCGGCCACCTCAGGCAAGACCACCGCCAAAAGGCCAAGGTCGACCAACAACCGCAGGGCGCGGCCACGACCAAAACTGGTGAAGGCTAAGGTGAGTTCGCCAAAGAGGCGCTCGGCCGAGAGGGTGGTCAGGCCGGTCGCTGCCGCCACCGCGGCCGCCTGCGTTGCCGGTTCGATTTGCAGTTGGCACTTGGCTGCGAAGCGAACGAGTCGCAGCAGACGCAACGGATCCTCAGCAAACCGCACGGCAGGTTCGCCAATCGTCTGCAAGCGGGCCGCCGCGAGATCGGCGCCGCCACCGACGGGATCTAGCAGCGCACCCGTCGTCAAGTCGGCGTAGATGGCGTTCACCGTGAAGTCGCGTCGTCGAGCGTCGGCGGCCACGGTGTCGACGAACACCACGTGATCCGGGTGGCGGTGGTCGCGGTAGCCAGCCTCGGCGCGCAACGTCGTGATCGAGATCGGCAGCTTGGCATCGGGCCAACGACAGGTGCCATACCGCGCGTCGCGACCATCGCTTGCGGGCAACGCGCGCAGCACGGCGTCCGGCAGCAGATCGGTCGCGATGTCGAAATCCCGCGGCGGCCGCCCTTGCAGAAGGTCGCGCACGGTGCCGCCAACCAACCAGGAACGCCCCTTGGCGGCGGCCAGAGCCGCGGCCACCATGCGCACCTGTGGTGGCAGGCTCGCGAGATCGATCTTGGCAGGGGGCATGGGCTGGCAAGATACTGCTCTGATGCGCGTGTGGAACCGCAGTGCTGTCGGCAATCCAGCGAACTGGTACCTGTTGCTCGGGCTCGTATTGATCGCGTTCACTCTGTGGGTGCCGTGGCTGACTGCTGCCCGTACGGCGCGTATCGAGATGCGCGCCGATCGCATCGCGGAGTGCCTGTTAGCCGCGTCGAGCCAGCAACCTTGGCCACCGGACGCGGCCGCGCGCGAACACGTGTTGGCACGTCTGCTGGCGCTGGCCGCGAGTTCGGAGGTGTTCGTTGGTGATCTCGAGTTGGTGGAGCCACAGCCTGCCGAAGGCCTGTTGTGGCTCACCAACAAGCACTACGCCTTCCAGCTCTCGGCGTCCCCCATCGACGTGCGGGCCACGGCGGGCCGCGGCACGGTGCCAGCCCTCGAAGTCATCGCCTGGCCGCTTGCCGACGCTGGCCCCGCGCACAGTTGCTACTACTACCCCGAGAACGCCAGCCGCGCCTACACCCGCAACCTCACCGCCAACTACGTCGGTTGGCAAGAGGCTCGTCCCGCGCCCGGGGCTGGCCAGCGCCGCTCGCAAGCGATGCTCGACGGGCAGGTCGCGTATCGCAGCGAAGGCGATGAACGCTGGGTGTTGTTCTGATCGCCTGTAGCGGCGTGGCCCACTTGCCGGCCTGCCGGTCAGAAGCTGTCGTTCAGGAAGTCGGCGAACAGGGCGCGCAGGCTCGGTTGCTCGTCGCGCAACGTGTTCTTGAGGCGCAGCACGTCCTCGATCAGAAGCCAGCGGCGGGCCAACAGGTTGAGGGCGAGCACGCGAAGTTGCGGTGGCTGCGTGCGATCGAACAGGATCGTGCGCAGCGGCGCGATGCAGTCGGCCTGCAAGGCCTTGTCGCTGCGGTCAGCGGCGATGCCGGACAGCGTTGGCAGCAGGGCCGCGCGCGATTTCCAATCGGTGACGGGCAAGGCGAGGAACTCGGCCAGCAACACGCGTTCGCTGCCGCGCAGGTTGAGTAGCAGCGTCGGCAGGTAGTTGCGCGTCGTCAGGTCGCCGTTGCTACCGCGGCCGAGCACGCGTTCCTTGCCGACGAACAGCGCGAACAGAGCCTTCGCCGCCGCGTCGCTGGCGTTCTGGGCGAGGCCCTGCACAAACGGCCGTCCTTCGCCTTCGGGGGCGAGCTCAAACCGTTCCAGCAACACTGGCACGGCTCGCGCGTCGCCGCTGGCGGACAACTGGTTGATCAGCAATTGCAGTCGCGTGCCGCCCGCCGTCGGCACTTCTTCGAGCAGCACCGAGACCACGCGATCGCGGCCACGGCGAGTCAATTCGCGCACGGCGATGGAGCGGATCTCCCATGGCTCATCGGGCGCGACCAAGACCTCGTAGATGTCCGCGACATCCTCGCCAGGAATGCGCGTCAGCACTTTGGCGACTTCGAGCCGCACTTCCGGCCGCAGATGGGTCGAAGCGCGCAGTAGCGGTTCGCGCAGGATGCCCGGCTCGCCGATCGCACAGTGCCGCACCGCCATGGTCAAGTAGCCGAGGTCTTCGCTAACCAGGCCTTCGCGCAACCACGTCGTACCGGCGGTATCGCCGGCCGCGTGCAGCACACCGGCGATGATCGCCTTGAACTCGGCGACGGCTTCTTCCCACCGGCCGCGCAACACTTCGGCCGCCGCGGCGGGCGGCAACTGCAGCGCTTCGCGCAGCACTTGGTCGCGCACGTGCACGGGATAGGCCCCCATCATCACCGCCTTCAGCAGCGGCACCGCTTCGTCGCCCAGCCGCAAACGCACGGATCGCAACCAAGCAGTGCGGGCCCGACCGTCCATTTGTTCGAAGGCGCCCGCTAGCTCCTTGAGGGTCGCCAGTTTGCCACAGGTGGCGAGCGCGGCGAACGCCGCCTGCTGCACGACCGGACTCTTGTGTTGCAGCGCCCGCCGCAACGGCACATCGAAGGCTTCGATCGCCATGCGCCCCATGGCCTCGACGCAGTTCTTGGCGACGTCGGCGTAGGCCGGATTGCCGAAGGCCCGGTCCATGGTTTCGGTCAGCGGCTCGACGGCGTCTTCGGGGGCGCGCCAAAAGAACTCGGTCGCCAAGTGCCACGCCTCGCGCCGCACATTGCCCTGCAGGTTGTTGGCCAGGCGTTCGAGGATCTGACGCCGCGTGCGCGCAAACTCGAGCCCAAGGTGCGGCGGGTAGTCCAGCTCGACCGGAAAGTCGGCGAAGAAGGGTTCCAGGCGGAACGGGTTGGCGGCCCCGGCTGGCGCCGATGCCAGGGCACTTCCCGAGGTGGCTTCTTGCCCTTGTCCTGCCGCGGCTTGGGTCGCCACCGGCTGGGCGAGCCCGCAGCCGACCATGAAGGCGAGCACCGGGAATGGGAACGAGAGGTGTCTGGTCCTGATCGGCATCACGCTAGCTAGCACCGGTCTGGCGGTTCGTCACGCCGGTTGCGCCAACATCCGACTCATTCGACGTTGGTCTGCAGCAGGCCTTGGGCATGCAACAATCGACTTTCCGCCGTGCGGTAGTCGAGCTGATTGCGCAGTTGGCGACTCTTCGCTTGCCGCAGTTCTTGGTTGCGGCGCTGGACTTCGAACGTGGTGGACGCGCCCACTCGCAGTTTGACCTGCTCAGTTTCCAGGTTGGTGGCGGCCAGACGCACGGATTCGGTGCTGGCGTTGAGGCTCTGCGCCAGACTGGCGAGATTGCGCACGGCCTCGCGGACTTGCGTGCCGACCTCGAAGCTGAGGGCGTGTAACAGTCGACGTTGGCGTTCGACTTCCAGGCGCGCCCGCTGTTCGCGCGCGCGCGCCGCATGGTTGCCAATCGGGATCACGAACTCAAGACGCACCGACCAATCGGGATACTGCTGGTCGAGCGAGTCACCAAAGGCGAGATGGAACTGATCGCGCACGCCATCGCTCGAGTAGGCGCTGACGAGATCGAGGTTCGGTAGGGTGTCGCGCTGGGCCTGCAGCAACGCGACTTCGGCGGTGGCGACGCTGCTGCGCAGGCTGCGCAGGTCGGGGCGATGCTCGATGGCGACGCCCACCAGGGGTTCAAACGGCTGCTCGCCGAGGGCCACCTCTTGCGGAATCGGCGACGTCGGTCGCAGGTTGACTTGCCACAGCACGCGGTCGGAGCCGTCGAAGAGCAACCGGCGCAGGTCATCCTCGCGACCGGCGATGGCGTTCTCGGCGACGATCAAGTCTTCGCGTCGGCGCGCCACTTCGGCTTCATCGGCGATGCGGTCGCGCGGGGCTAAAGCCTGCACGCGGATGCGTTCCTCGGTGATGCGCAGTTGCTCGCGCGCCACATCGAGGGCGGTGTTGACGACGCGCCAGTTCTCGCGCGCGAACACCAATTCCCAGTAGGCCTGCACAATGCCGAGCAAGGTGTCCTGCACGGCGCGTTCATAGTCGTGCCCGGCTTGGCTCAGGCGATAACGCGCGGCGTTGACTGGGGCCAAGCCGTAGTCGGTCCAGGCGCCGGCCAGCAAGGGCTGCCGGAACGAAGCCGTCCATTGCGAGGTGAACTGCTGGTCCGGAAAGGCCGACGATCCCGAGCTCTGAAAACGCGTCGGCTCGAACGCTAGGTCGAAGAGACCGCCGGTGATCACGCGCTGCCGCCAGCCCACCTGCGCGTCGATCGTGGTGCTGGCGATCGAAGGGCTGAAGGCGTTGCGCTGCGGGGATTCGCGTTCGGCGTAGCCCGTGCTGCCGTAGACCTCAGGCTCGAACCCGGCCTCTTCGAACAGCAGATCGAGTCGGGCCTGTTGCGGCACGAGTTCGGCGGCGCGCAGGCTGACGTTGTGCAGACGGCCGAGCCGCAGGGCTTCGCCCAGAGTCAACTGGCGCACGGGCGCCCCCCGTTGCTCGGCGCGCAAGTCCACTGGGTTGGCGACCTCAGGGGCCTGTTCGGCCGGTTGGTTGCCCTGTGCTTGGTTGCCCTGTGCTTGGTTGCCCTGTGCTTGGTTGACCTGTGCCGACAGCAAGGCAGCGGGGCACAGACAAGCTAGCCAGAGGAGCGAACGGGAACGTGGCGAGGCCGTTGGATGCATACAGCGCACAGGCGTGGGCAAGTTGGTACCCGAGCCTGTCGTCGAAGCCCAGCGAAAAGGTTTGGTGCGGGCCGCGATCAGCTGCCGGCCGCGACGCGCTGCAAGACGTCGCCACCGAACGCCGCGTAGTTGGTGGCGAGGCACAAGCAGAACTTCGCCCGGTCGGCGAGCACCAGGGGGTCTGGGCACACGGCCAACTGCCGCAGTTCGCCCTGCTGGCGGGTGAAACCTCGCCGACCCGGCGCCAGCGCCCAAGCCATTTGGTGAACGGTCCCGAAGTCCGGCACCAACCGCGAGGGCTTCCACCGTCGCAACCGCCGTTCGAGTGCGTCACGTTCGGACTCGCCAAGCAAGTCTGACGAGCCGAACAACATGCCGCTGACCAGCTCCGGGCTGTCGTCGCCGTTCGCTCGCCGTTCGCGCAGCTGGCCAAGCAGCAGTTGGCGCACGAGTCGGCAACGGGTGGCGTCGACGCCGAGGCCAGGCACGCGATGCAAGACGCGGCTGGCATCGGCGAGCACCAACGGGGAAATGCGCGGCAACAGCAAATCGGGCAGCCGGCGGGCCCAGGTATCGGTGTCTGGCTTGAGCACCAGGTCGAGCAAGCGTGTGCTTTGCGTGCAAACCAGTTCGCTGTGGGTGCCGACGACGGCGGTGACTTCGACCATCGCCGCCAAGCCCGCCACCAACTCAAGGCTCGTGGTGTGCGGCAAGCGTTGCGCCAACCAAGCGCTGGCGGCCGTCAACGCGGCGTGGCGCGTGGTCCTGACTGAGGAATTGCCGGGACCTGCCGCAATCAACGCCCGCACTGCCATCGCCATCGCGGGCAGCTCGATCGACTCGGCGCCCGACTCGGCGCCCGCCGCCAGCATTTGTGTGGCCAGCGCATCGGCGAGTTGCTGCACGCGATCATCGACCGCTGGCAGGCCACCGTGTTGCCGCACCACTTCTTGGCGAATCGCCGAACTCGCGCGCAGCTGGTGGTCGAGCCGCATCAAGAGCAGGGCGTTGCGCGGCTCAAGCCAGCGACTGAGGGCATCCGTCGGGTCGTCGAGGCCAACTTCGAAGGCGTCGCTCATCTGCGGCGTTGGCTGCATGCCCAAACGCAGCCGCATCAACTGCACCGCCTGCTGCCAAGCGAGGTCATCGGGATCGGGCAGGTCACTCGCGACCGCACTCTGCGTCGACACCAGGATCGAAGCGCCGCCTGGCAGTGTGACCACCGCCTTCTCAACCACCGGCGTCTGCACCGTCTTCTGCACCGTCGGTGCTTCGGGTTGCAAGCGCCACAGCAAGGTGCACACCAGCGCCGCCGCCGCCAGTCCAAGCAGCGGCGCCTTCCAGGGCCAGGGTGCTGGTCGCAAGCGGCGTTGCGCGCGCCGAACCAGCAGCGCCAACTTGGCCGGCAACTCCGCACTCGCTTCCGTGCGCAGTTGGCGGAATGACTCCAAGAAGGTCACCGTGTCGGCGACTTCGAGCATCGTCGTCGGGTCGGTCGACATGCGTTCGCGCAGCTCGGCGCGCTCCGCGGCCGAGCCTTGCTGGAGCAGCATGTCGATCGGCTGCATCGCCGTCGGGCCGTCGTCCTGCTCGCTCACGCCGAGCCTCCAGCGCGCAGGTGCGGCCCCTTGGGCGCACGACGCTCATGCGGCGATGAAACCTGCTGCGATGAAACCCGCTGGGAAGAGACCCGCTGGGAAGAGACCCGCTGGGAAGAGACCTGCTGGGCCGGATCGGCGAGCAGTTCCTTCAACGC
>CANEYR010000155.1 GCA_947444055.1 Planctomycetota bacterium | reverse complement strand
CGCACCAGCAAGCGGCGCGTGCAAGGCCTCGTCGTCACGCCGACCGGCAAGCCGGATGCGACGCTCAAGGACGGCAAGGTCCGCCTCAACCACTTCTTGGCCATGGGTGGTGTGTGCAGTCGCCGCGCCGCCGACGAACTCATTCTGAGTGGCCGCGTCGAGGTCAACGGCAAGCTCGTCACGGAGCTCGGCGTGCGCGTCGATCCCCAAGACGATGACGTGCGCTTCGACGGCAGCCGCGTGCAGCCCGAGCGGCCGACCTACGTGCTGTTCAACAAGCCCGCCGGCGTCGTTTGCACCAACGCCCGCCACGAGCAGAAGAAGCGTGTCATCGACTACCTGCCGCAGGTGAAGGGCCGTTTGTTCACGGTTGGTCGTCTCGACCTCGACAGCGAAGGCCTCATCCTGCTGACCAACGACGGCAGCTTCGCGCTCGAGATGACGCACCCGCGCTTTGGCGTGCCCAAGCTCTACTCGCTGTTGGTGCGCGGTCGCGTCGAGCAGGTCGACATCGACAAGGCGCGCGGTGGCGTGTGGCTCGCCGAAGGCCCGACCACCGGCATGAACGTCAAGGTCGAGCGCACCGGCAAGGACCGCACCTTCATGAAGGTGACGCTGCGCGAAGGCAAGAACCGCGAGATCCGTCGCGTCTTCGCCAAGCTCGGCTTTCCAGTGATCGAACTGAAACGCATTCGCATCGGCGATCTCACCCTGCACGGGTTGGGCGTTGGCGAATGGCGGTTCTTGCAGCGCCACGAAATCGAAGGGCTGCGCACGGTGGCGCGCACCCAAGACCAACCGAACCCGGGAGAGGGAGAGCGATGACGACGATGATGTTGCCTGACGTTGAGGTGGTCGAGCTGGAGAACGGCTTCAAAGCGCTGCTAGTCGAGCGCGGGCCGTTGCCGGTGGTCGCCTCCGTGCTTTGGTATCGCGTCGGTTCGCGCGACGAACACACCGGCGAATCCGGCGTGTCGCACTTCCTCGAACACATGATGTTCAAGGGCACCGAACATTTCGCCAAGGGGCAGATCGATCTGCAGACCAGCAAGATGGGCGGCAGCAACAACGCGTTCACCGACAACGACGGCACCGCTTACTACTTCACGCTGGCCGCCGATCGCTGGGAGACGGCGCTCGAGATCGAAGCCAGTCGCATGCGCAGCTGCTTGCTCGACCCGCAAGAGTTCGCCAGCGAGAAGAACGTGGTGCTCGAAGAGTTGGCGATGGGAGAAGACGATCCGTGGCGCCCGCTCTACCAAGCGGCCGAAGCGCTGCTGTATCAGGTGCACCCGTACCATCGCCCAGTGATCGGCTACCGCGAAGATCTCGAGCGGTTGTCCGCGCAACGCATGCGCGACTACTACGCCCGGCACTACGGACCGAATCGAGCCTTCCTCGTCGTGGTCGGCAACATCGACAAGGCCCGCGCCGCGCAACGCATTCGCGAGCTGTTCGGCCCGTTGCCGCGCGCGGCCGAACGCGAGTCGCCGCTGGCCGAGCCACCCGCGCTTGGCGAGCGCCGCGCGACGATGCGCACGCCGCACTCCGTGACGCGCATGTGCATCGGCTTCCCAACCTGCCGCATGGGCGAACGCGATGACTACGCGCTCGATTTGCTGGCGCACGATCTCGGCAACAGCAAGAACAGCCGCCTCTACCGCCGCCTAGTGTTGGAAGAGGAGTTGGTCACCGACGTCAACGTGATGAACGAGACGCGGCAAGACCCGGGCTCGCTGATGATCCTGTGCGAGCTGCGCGATGGCGTCACCCCGGCGCGGGTGGAGATGGCGGTCCGCGAGGAAGTGCGCCGACAGATCACCGAGGGCGTCGCCAAGAAGGATCTGGCGCGCATTCAGGCACAGATCCGTTCGTCGTTCCTGTTCCAAGACGAAGCCGTGCTGGACATGGCGATGAAGCTCGGTCGCTTCGAAGCGGGCACGCCCGGCGGCTATCGCACCCTCGCCACCGTGCTGCCGACCTACGAGTCGCTGACGCAGAAAGAACTGCGCGCAGTGGCCGCCAAGTACTTCGACTTCGACCGCGCCGCCGTCGTTTGGGGCATGCCCGCGAGTGCCGCGAAGAGCGCCGGCCCCGCCAAGACGGCGAGCAAGAAGAAGCGCGTCAAGCGCGTCAGCAAAGGCAAGGTCGTGAAGCAGGGCAAGAAGAGCACGAAGGTCCAGGTTCAGAAGAAGGGCAAGCGCGCATGAGTGTTCCGCTCCGTCTGTCGATTGCCGAGCGCGAGCTCGACTCCGGTCTCACGCTGCTCGCGGTGCACAACCCGGGCGTGCAGACGTTCGCGTGCGCCGTCTCGCTCGATGTGCGCGCCGGTGACGAGCCGGCGGACCAGCCTGGCCTACAGCACCTCATGGGCGAGTGCCTCGACGAAGGCACCAAGCGCTACGACGCGCTGGAGCTGTCGGCGGCGGTTGAGAGTCTCGGCGCCATGATGGAAGGCAACCATCGCGGCGGCGTCGTCATGTGCCCCGCCGTCGCGCACAAAGAAGCGATGGCGTTGCTGCGCGAGATGCTGCTCAGCCCTGAGTTCCCCGGTCGCGAAGTGCGCCGCGTGCAGGCCGAGGTGCTGAGCGAGATCAAAGCCGAAGACGATGACCCGCGGGGGGTGGCAGCCCGGCGCTTTCGCAAGGAGGTCTACGGCGAGCATCCGCTCGGCCGGCCGACGCAGGGCACCGCGAAGGGTGTTGCCAAGCTGAAGCCCAAGGACCTGCGCGCCTTCCACGAGACGTGGTTTCGGCCAGCTGGCGGCTACATCGCGGTGTCGGGACCGGAAGAGCCAGAGAAGGCGCTCGATCGCGTGCAGAAGGTGTTTCGTGACCTGCGCGGCAAGATGCCAAAGCACACGACACCGCCCGACGTGAAGTTGCCGGCGGCCGGACGCGATGCGCACATCCCGATGTCGCGCGAGCAGGTTCATGTGTTCCTTGGGCACGTCGGCATTCGCCGCACGCACCCGGACTACTACCTGCTGTCCGTCATGGATCACGTGCTCGGCACGGGGCCGGGGTTCACTTCCCGCTGCTCGCGCAAGCTGCGCGATGAACAAGGCCTTTGCTACGCAGTGAGTGCGGGGATCACCGGCAGTGCCGGCGAAGAGCCAGGCACATTCACTGCCTACATCGGCACGTCCCCCGAGCATCGGCAGCGCGCGATCGATGGCTTTCTCGACGAGATCCGCCGCATCCGCGAGGAGCCGGTGAGTGCGGCAGAACTGCAGGACGTGAAGGACTACCTGACCGGCAGCTTTGTGTTCGGCCTTGAGCGCAACAGTAACCTCGCCGCCTACGCGATCCGCGCCCGCCGCTTTGGGCTGGGCTTCGACTTCATCCAGCGTTACCCGGACATCATCCGCGCGATCACCGTCGAGCAGGTTCGCGAAGCGGCCGAACGGCATCTGCATCCAGACCGACTCGTCGCCATCAGCGCGGGAGCTTCGTGAGGCGTCATGGCTGCCCCGTCGCTCGCCGAAGTTGTCGACATCCTGCATGAGATCGCGCCGCTCGAGCTCGCTGCCGAGTGGGACAACGTCGGCGTGCTGCTGCAGCCCAACGCGCGTCCGCGCAAAGTGGCGCGGGCGCTGCTGACGATCGACCTGACGGTGGCGGTCGTGGCGGAAGCGATGGCGGCGCGCGCGGATCTCGTCGTCAGCTACCACCCGCCGATCTTCCAACCGTTGAAACGGCTGCACGCCGACGGTGGCGCGCAGGAAGCGCTGCTGCGGGCCGCCGCCGCCGGGATCGCGGTCTATTCGCCGCACACGGCGCTCGATGCCGCGCCCAGTGGCTTGGCGGATTGGCTGGTGGGATGTGTGCTCGGCGGCGACACCCCGAAAGAACTTCGGCCCTGTGGCGACGGCGAGTTCGGGCGCGTGGTGACGCTGGCGCGGCCGCTGGCGTTCCGCACGTTGTTGCAGCGCTGCAAGCGCAAGCTCTCCGTGCGGTCGTTGCAGGTGGCGCGACCGGCGCGGGCCGCGGCGAGTGTGCGTTCGATCGCGGTGGCGGCCGGTGCTGGCGGCAGCATCTTGCGCGGCGTTGCCGCCGACGTGCTGGTCACCGGCGAACTGTCGCATCACGACGCGCTCGCTGCCGTCGCCGCCGGCCGTTCGGTCGTACTCGCGGGCCACAGCAACACCGAGCGCGGGTTCTTGAAGGTGCTGCAGAAGCGGCTGCGGTCGTCGTTCGACGGCGACCTCGACGTGCGCGTCGCCAAGGCCGACCGCGATCCGTTCGTGGTTGTGTAGCGAGTCGATCAGCGGGCCGCCTCCAGCCGGTTCCCTCGGAGGTTGGACACCGCCGCATTGCATCCGCCGCAATGGCCGCCAATGATCCCGAGCGGCGTCAGCGGGGTTCCATGCAAACGCCTCGCAGGACGCTTCCCTCGTCTCTTCTTGAAGGAGTTTCCATGACCGTGCGATCGCGCGGCCGCCTCAGTGCGGCCTTTTGTGCGTTCACCCTTTCCCTGCTGGCCACTGCCCCAGCGTTCGCCCAGGACCTCGCGCCATCGCGCGAGTTTCAGGCGCACCCCGCTGACGAGCGCATCGATCCGTTGCTGCTCGTCGACGCCGCCCAGCTCGCCACGAACGGCTTCGTGCGCGAACAGGACCAGGCGCGCACCAACCTGCGCGTCGTCATCGAGATCGTGCGCCAACGTGGCGACGTCACCTTCGAAACCAGCATCGCCCGCGATCCGCTCGCCGACGTGCAGGCCGCGGTCATCAACCGCCAGGCCCTGTTCCTTGGCACCATCGACCGCGCCTTGGTTCCGATCGAGCGCGCCGGCATCAACGTGCTGTTCCCGCTCGAACTGCAGTACATGCTCGCCGCCGAGATCGTCGACTTGAACACGCTGCGCGCGCTCGCCGCCTTGCCCGACGTGAAGTACGTCTGGAAGGACAACCTCAACAAGTTGCTGACCAACGAAGGGCGCGTCGTCACCGGTTCGGCCACGCAAGCCGCCGCCGGCTACACGGGTGCTGGCATTGGCGTCGCCGTCATCGACAGCAACTTCGACCTGCTGCACGCAGAACTCGGCGCCTCGACCACGCTGCCCAACAGCATCGTCAAGGGTGGCTACAACTACAGCACGCCCGGTGCGGCCATCCATTCGCGCACCTTCAACGATTGCTACCACGGCACTGGCACCGCCTCGATCGTGCGTCGCTACGCGCCGGGCTGCCATCTCTACACGCTCGTCGTCTTCCCCAACGCTTACGACAGCACGATCGCCAATGCGATCAACTGGTGCGTCACCAACAAGAACGGCACCGGCGGCGGGTCGCCGATCAAGGTCATCAGCATGTCGCTCGGCGGTGGTCGCTACTACGCGGCGGTGACGTCGGGCACGCTGCACACGGCGTGTGGCACGGCGGTGAGCAACGGCATCCTCTGCTTCGCGGCTTCGGGCAACGACGGCTGGACCGATTCGATGGGTTCCCCTGCCGCCTCCACCAACTGCATCTCGGTCGGTTCGACTTGGGACGCCAATGGCGCCGCCTACTCGCCGTTCCCGCCGGCCAACTGCGCTGACACCAGCCGCAGCGTCGATGAACGCACGTGCTACAGCGACACCGCGTCGTTCCTGTCGATCTACTGCCCGTCCGAACAGGTCATCTGCGCGCAATGCGGCGGCGGCACGTTCGCACTCGGCGGCACCTCGTCGGCAACGCCCGCAGCGGCTGGCTTGACGGCGCAGTTCCTGCAGGTGCGCGCCACCTACGCCGGCAATCGCGCGGGGCTCGTCAGCCTCTACCAAAGCTCGGGGGCGACCGTCACCGGCGACACCAGCAAGCGCCGCGTCAACCTGACGGCAGCGATTGCCAATTCGGGCGGCGGCGGCGGCCCGACGCAGCTCGCCAACGGCACGACCTACAACTACTCGGCCGCGACCGGCGCCGTGGTCAACTACCAGGTCGTCATCCCAGCGAACGCGACCAACTTCACGGTCACGATCACTGGCACCGGTGACGCCGACCTCTACGTGAAGCGCACGGCGATCGTTTGGCCGACCGAACAGGGCGCGCACAACGACGCCGAGTTCAAGTCGCAGTACATCGGGGGCAGTGCGGAGAGTGTCACCTTCGCCGCACCCGCTGCCGCGACGTGGAACGTGCTGGTGCACGGCTACGCGGCTGCCTCGGGAACGATCCGCGCGTCGTGGACGGTGGGCACGAGTGGTACCTGGCACAACGTGAGCTGGGTGCGCCAAACGCCGCACAACTACGCCAACAATCAGGTCTACAGCTACACCTACACCTTGGCCGGAGCCACGCAGGTGGGCGTGCACTTCAACCGCATCGCGACGGAGTCTGGTTATGACTTCCTGCGCATCAAGAACGCGGCGGGCACGGTGCTGTATTCGGTGTCGGGCAGTCCGATCACGAATGGCACGGGCTCGGCGTTCGGCCGCACCGACGGCTGGTGCTACATCCCAGGCAACACCATCACGATCGAGCTGACGACCGATGTGTCTGTCGTGAACTACGGCTACCTGACGGACTTGGCGTCGGCGTTTTACTAAGCCGAGGCGATCGCGATCGGCAACTTGCGATCGCGCCGCGGGTGCGAACGGCCCATTCCGCGTGCACTGCGAGGCCTCCTGGTTCTTCCCAGGGTGAACCCACACCCACGCACGGAAGCCCATGAACACCCTCCGCACCCTTTCCCGCAGCGCGCTGGCCCTGGCGGCGACCGTACTGCTCGCCAGCCTGGCCACCGCGCAGAATACCTGCCCCCTGCTCGGCCTCTCCGACGCCGGCCTCACCACGTCGATCCTGTGGGACATCAACACCACCACCGGCGTGCCGTCGAATCCGCGCACCGTCAACACCGCGCCCAATCGCTGCATCACCACGATGGCGTTCTCGCCGACGGGCGTGCTGTATGGCGTGTCGCAGGGCCAGCCGGGGGACGTGCCGTCGTCGGGCAAGCTCTACACCATCCATGTGGCGACGGGGACGCCGACGCTGGTCGCGACGATGACGCAGTTCATCGGTGTCGAAGGGGACATCGCCGTCGATCCGACCACTGGCTTCCTCTACGCGGTGGATGGCATCGGCCCGCTGTTCCGCATCAACACGATCACGGGTGTCGGCACCAGTGTCGGTTCGCTGCCGTTGGATCTGCCCGGCGGTGCGGACTACTCGGCCCTCGCCTTCACCAGCTTTGGCCAGATGTTCGTTTGGAGCTCGTTTGGGCAAGTGGTGCGCAAGGTCAACAAGTTGACCGCCGCCATCCAGAGCACCGTGCCCATGGCGCCGTCACCGGGCGGCCAGATCGGCGGCATGGCCTTCGATGGTGGCACGGGAACGTGCTATCTCGCGGCGGGTGTTCCTGGCGCCAACCTGTCGAAGGTCAACACGTCGACCGGTGCGGTGGCTGCGGTTGGACCGCTGACGGGCATGAACGGCATTTGGGCGCTGGCCTTCGACCCGCGCAATTGCGCGACGGTCGCCATTCAAGGCAAGGGCTGCGTCACGCGCTTCGCGTCGTTCTATGAACGCCAGAGTCTCGGCCTTGCAGGACCTCTCTGGCATGAAGGTCGTCGGCACGTTCACCGGCAATGGCTACGTCGTCACGACCGTGCCTGGCACGGGTTGGTTCTTGCCCATTGGCTTAGCACCGCTGCTGCTCGGCGATGACACGCAGGTGGCGGCGGGAACGCTCGGCTTCCACGTCGGCAGCAATGGCTGGCTGGCGCGTGGCCCTGGCAACAGCAGTGCGCCGGTGCCGACGGTGCCGATGTTCCTCAACCAAGTGAGCGCGCAGCTGAGTGCGTGGACCGACTTGGATCCGAGCGACCCCAACGGTGGCCGCGTCTACTACGACGAACCGGCGCCTGGCGTGGGCCGCGCGACCTACTCGGGCGTCTTCTACAAGGGCACCGCGTGGCCCAACGACGTGCAGATCACGTGGGACACCAACACGAATGATTGGTCGATGGAGTACGGCGTGATCACGCTCGGCCTGCCGCACGTCTGGCTGACGGGCTACTCGCCGGCGGGGCAAAGTGCGGATCCGGGCCCGTCCGACATCTCCACGTTCGGCGGTTCGCCACTGGCGCTCGATCTCTTCGACACGTTGCCGCTGACGTTGACGCCGGTGGGACGGCCGCTGCAAGGCGTCACGGCTTCGCCCTTCAACCTCATCACCACCAACATCGATTCGACCGCACTCATGCACATCGGCATCGTCGGCATCGGTCGGCCAGGCATTCCTCTCAGTGGCCTCGGGCTGCCGAACGACTGCTTCCTGTATTCGACGCTCGATGTGATCGTGGGCCCGCACCTGTTCCCCGGCCCGATCCAGCCGTGGAATGCGGTGACGCTGCCGGCGCTGCCACCGTCGTTCAGCGGGTTCGCCTTCAACTGCCAATCGGCGACGTTCACGGCGTCGGGCATCGGGCCGACGACACGGGTCAGCAATGGGGTGAAGTGCGTCGTCGGCACGCTGTAGGCGCGCGGCACGCGCGGCCGGGGCCTCAGGTCTCGTTCGGTCGTTCTTCCGCGCGGCGAATGCCGTGGCGGAAGACGTAGTTGACGATCGGGATGCCGAGCACGAGGCCCCATACACCAAACAGCTTGCCACCGATCGTCAGCACGATCAGCACGAGCACTGGGTTCATGTGCATGTGATGCCCGTAGATCTGCGGGTTCAGCACATAGGTCTCAAGCGCGTGCACGACGCAGATCATCACGATCGCGATCACCATGGTGCCGACGCCACCAGACTGCAGCGCCAGCAAGCAAATCGGCGTCGAGCTGATGAACGTGCCGACCACCGGGATGAAGCTGCAGAAGAACACGATGGTCGACAGCACCAGGATGTTGTCGAGGCCCATCATCCAGACCCCGATCGTGGTCAGGATCGTGTTGACGATCGCGATGAACAGCTGCGCTTCGAGCGCGCGGCCGAGCACGCGGCCAAAACCGGCGATGTTGTCAGCGACCTCGTCGTAGATGAAGCCGATCTTCGTGCGCGAGAGAGCTTCGATGGCGCGCTTGAGCTTGGACAGGTCCAGCACGATCAAGAACGAGAAGAGCAGCGACAGCAAGAACGACGACGCGTAGCCCAGTCCTGACTGCACGATCTCGAGCGGGTTCTCGGCCAGGGAGTCACCGAGCTTGGCCATG
>CANEYR010000154.1 GCA_947444055.1 Planctomycetota bacterium | reverse complement strand
GTCGGCACCGGCGTGCCCGGGACTCGCTGCACGGCCTTGTTCGCGCGCAACCTCGGACTCAGCAGCTACGAAGTCATCGCCGGCGTCGAAGACGCTAACAGCGCGCAGCACGCGTTCCGACTCAACGCCGGCGTGTGGACGCCGATGGGCACGCTCCCGAACGAGGCCTACAACGTGCACCCCGCGACCATCACGTTCTTTGGCGGCCGCCACACGATCGGCATCAGCACCTCGACGCACGCGGTGCGCTCGTGGGATGGCACGCAGTGGCTCGACGTCAATGGTCAGGGCATCCTCGGCACCGTGTACGCTGTCGAACCGAGTGGTAATGACATCGTCATCGGCGGCGCCTTCGCAACGATCGGCGGTGTCGCGATGAACGGCATCGCGCGTGGATCCGCCAACGCCTGGACGCCGCTCGGCACCGGCATGACTGGCGGCCTTGGCGTGTTCGCACTCGCCACGGCGCAGAACGGCGACGTCGTTGCCGGCGGCGACTTCACCACCGCCGGCGGGCTGCCCGCCAACCGCATCGCGCGCTGGAACGGCGTCGCGTGGGCACCGCTCGGCACCGGCCTCGACGCAACCGTGACCGCCCTGCTCGCATTGCCCGGCGGCGACATCCTCGCGGCCGGCGACTTCACGTCCGCTGGCGGCGTGCCTGCGAGTCGAATCGCCCGCTGGAACGGTTCGACCTGGACCGCGCTCGGCCTGGGTCTGAGCGCGCGCGTCAATGCCCTGGCCCAACTGCAGAACGGCGACATCGTCGCGGGCGGCGACTTTCTGCAAGCTGGCGTGGTGCCCGTAAATCGCATCGCGCGGTGGAACGGCTCGACGTGGTTCGCTCTCGGCTCTGGCTGCAATGACAGCGTCTACGCGCTGGCGACGGCACCGAACGGCGTGCTGTATGCCGGCGGTCGCTTCACCGCAGCCGGCGCCGCCGCCAGCAGACTAGTCAGTTGGAGCAATGGCACGTGGTCGCCCGTGACCGCCATCGGCATCAACACCGACGTGTTGGCGCTCGCGGTGCACGCGAACGGCCATCTGTTCGTCGGCGGCGGCGTGTTCTCGTTTTCGTTCGGCCCGTTCGGCAGCTGGTATTCCAACCTGGTGCGCATCTCCCCCAGCGGCACGCTGTGGTCGATGGGCGTCGCGGGAGTGACGGTGCGGGGCATCGCGCTCCCGAGCGGCGATGTGGCGATCGGCGGCCAGTTCACCAGCATGGGCGCCGTCGTCTCGGTCAACGTCGCCCGCTACCACACGCCGTGTGCCGCGACGGCGACCAGCTACGGGGCTGGCTGCTCGGGCCTGGCAGCGCCGCTTTCGCTGGCATCGCTCGAGGCGCCCTGGATCGGCGGCAGCTACCGATTGCGCGCGTCGACGTTCGGGCCGACGGGCTTCGCGGTGCAAGCCCTGGGGCTCGCACAGTTGTCGTTACCGCTGCCGCCGCTGCTGCCCGGCGCCCTGCCGGGTTGCCTTGGCCTGGTGACGCCAGACAGCCTCACCGTTGCATTCCCGACTCTGGGCGTGCTCACCTTCGGTTCGGCGGTGCCGCTCACCGCGGCGTTGATCGGTTTCCAGCTCAATGCGCAGGTGGTGCAATTCGAACCGCTCGGCGGCAGCTTCGCGATCAGCAGCAGCAACGGTCTGCACATGACCGTCGGTTCGCTCTGACCGCGCGCTCAGCCCGCAAGCACCAAGCACAACGCGTCACTGCACTCGCAGCCTGACCAACTCGGGCGCATCCGTCGCGGCTTCGATGGCCAGGATCGTCTCGCGGACGCACCGAGCCTTGCCCAACATCAGCTCGCGGGGAAAGTTCGGCTCGTCCTTCTCGAAGTAGTCGGCGAGCTGCCGCAGCTCGGGCACAACCAGCTTCGCCCGCGCTCCGTAGCTGAGCAGGATCTTCATCAGTTCCGGGGTGCGCTTCTCACTGGCCCACGGATTCTGGTCGCGCGCGTACTGCATGCAGGCGCGGATCCCCTCCTCGACCCGGTTCTTGGCGAGCACTCGCAACCCTTCCACGCGGATGCCGTCAGCGAACATCTCGCCGCTGGGGGCTGGCTCGATCACCGCCTGGTGGATCGCCGGCAACAGGGGCGCGATGGCGGCCGCGGACAGATTGCGATAGACGGAGCCCATGCTGCTGCGGGCACGCCCGTCCTGGTTCTGCAGCCCCGCCCGCACCGCCTTGTGGAGTGCTTCGGGTGCTATGCCATCGAGCGACCGGCTGAGCATGCCGCCGAACTCACGGTCGAACAGGGCGAACGTCAGATAGCGCTGTTGCATGCCGCGCGGGTCGCGTTCGGGATCGACCTGCGCCAGCAACTCGAGCAGTTGCGGCACCGCGCTGTGGGCTGGCGCACCGATGCTCGCCAAGGCTTCGGCGGCCTTGATCCGCAACCAGAGATCGTCCGCTGCCAGTGCTTGCCGCAGCGCGTCGATGGCCGGCGCCGCGCGTCCGCGCATCGCGATCAACGCCTGGCAAGCGCCGTAGCGGGTCGACAGCGCGGGCGCCGCGAGCAGGCCCACCAGGGTCGGGACCACCGGCGCTTGGCGGCGAGCCAGCGCCATCGCGGCGCGCTCGCGCACCACGGGCGACCAACTGGCGAGGCGTTCGACCAACTGCTCAGCGGTCATCTCGTCGTAGGCCCCGTTGCGGTTCTTGTTGTCCCAGCCACGCCCGTCGCGGATCAAGGCCTCGGCGTCAGCGGCGGTGAGCTGCGGGGCCACCGACGGCCGCTTGCCCGTCAGCATGAGATTCGCGAGCGGCGTCGCGAGGGCCAGGAGATAGACGCCGGTGCAATCCCATCCGGCGTAGCTGTCGTCCTCCCGTTCCGGCGGACCTTGGTGAACGAACGTGCCGTCCCTGCACCTCGCCAGGTCCAAGTACCAGGCGCCGAATTCGCGCATCCACGCTCCCGTGGCCTGGGGCCCCGAGCGGGCCACGCCAGGCAACGCCCAGAGGATGTTGAAGTAGTTGCCGGTGTGACCGGTGTCCCGCTCCGCCCCGTGCGAGGCGAGGCTCATGCGCGAGAAGAACTCGGCACCGTCGACTTCACCCAGCAAGTTGAACAGCACCGCCGCCATGCCGCACTTGCCGTTGTCGTCGTGAGTCTCGATCCACGGGTGATGGTCGCCGTAGGGGATCGCCCCCTTGCCGATGTAGAACCGCAACAGTTTGGCGCTGCGCTCGATCGCGACTGCGATCACTGGGTCCGTCACCCCGGCCTGCTGCGCCATGACCAAGGCAATGGTCAACGGCACTCCCGGTGAGTTCATCATGCCATAGCCACCGAGGCGGCCACTGGGCTTCGCGAAGCCGTGCCCCCACGACCCGACGGCGCTCTGCCCGCCGGCGGCTGCCATCGCCAGTCGCCGCAGCCCCGGCAGCACCGCCTTGTCGCCGGTCGCCATGACGTACTCGGCGAGGAACATCATCACGTAGCCGTAGTGCCAGGTCTGCATCGAGTCGGCCGCGAAGTCGGCCGCCCATCGGGCCTCGCGCTCGAGCAGCGGGCGGTACGTCGCATTGCCGCTCGCCAAGAGTGCGAGCGCATTGAGGGAGCGCGGAATGGGATCATGGCCGCGGCCGTAGGCGGGATCCGCAAGGCGCGCGGCGAGTGCGGTGCAGCCCTGCTCGAGGATGCGCTTCGACTTCGCGCAGGCGTAGGGTGCGGTAGCGGCGTAGCTGCCGAGCACCGGCAACTCGACGACGACATCTTCCGTCTTGCCCGCCCGCCAACGAAGCAAACGTAGCTTGCCGCCGCCGAGCTCCGATTCGGCGGCGCTGATGGCCTTGCCGAGCTCGGTGCGCGGATCGTGAGCGAACGGCTTGCCACCGACGCCGAGCAGGACATCCCCCGTCGCGAGCATGCCATCCGCCGGGGACCCCTTCTCCACCTTGGTGATGGCGACCTGACGCGCGTCCGTCGTCACCATGCGGTCGCAGAACATCCAACCGCGGGCCCCGGTCGGGCCGAGGTTCCAATCATGTTTCGCCGCCTCGGGAACGGCATCTCCCGCGGTGAGATCGGGGATGCGCAAGGGCTTGTTGCCTTGGGCGGTCACTGGCGCGGCGAACGCAGCGGCGATCAGCAACGTGGCGAGACAGGAGGCCGGAGTCTTCATCGGCGCGAGCGTAGCCGCGAGGACACGGTTCAGAGCGTTCGAGTACTGCCGCCAACTCTTCTCACTGCTTCTGGAACACCTTGTGTTTGCGGTCGCCGCCGGAGACGAGGTAGGCAATCAAGTCGGACAACTCGTTCTCGTTCATCAGGGCGATCGTCGCGGGCGGCATCATGGAGTCTGCCGACGGCTCGACGCTCTCGACGCTGTCGGTCGGCATCTTGGTCAGCACGCTCAAGTCAAAGGGATTGGTCGCGACGGCGATCTCCTTGGCGTTCCGATAGATGATTCGGCCGTAGAGCACGCCGCCTTCCTTCAGCAAGATCTTGCTGGCCTGGTACTGCTCGGAGACGGCCTGACTCGGCTCGCAGATCGCGACGAGCATGTCGCGGATCGAGTAGCGCTTGGCGACCGAGCCAAGGTCAGGGCCGGAGTAGCCACCGGTGCCTTGGAAGCGATGGCAGGCCACGCAGCGGCCGGCCGCGAACATTTGCTTGCCGTTCGCAAAGTCCCTGCCCGCAAGTTCGGTTTCGAACAGCTTCATCGCCGTGTTCAGCGTCCACCCGCCGGCAGGTCCTTTCGGGAACGGCAACGTGTTGACGTCCACCGCCGCGATGTCGCCGAGCAGCCACGCCAAGGCGGCCACGTCCTGCGCGGCGAGGTGCGTGATCGCGTCGTCGCGGATCGCCCGGATGTAGCCGGCGAAACTCAGGCCGCCGTTCTTCTGCAGCGAGTCGTTCAGCCACGAGAAGTAGAACTTGCGGTCATCGAGCGTCCAACCGGACTGCACGCGCCGGATCGAGTAGGCGTAGTGGATGTTCTGGCTGTTGGGCGTGTTGGCCATCGCCTTCAGGATGGCTTCGCCGTACTCGTGCCGCGCCAGCATCGCCTTGTCGTAAGCGAGGGTCTTGGTCTGCGTGACCTTCATCAGCGCGACCGTCTTGCTGACCACGGCCTTTGCGTCCAAGTGGCTGAGCAGTCGGCACAGCTCGGTGTCGAGGTCGTCGTCGCGAGCGGGATAGAACGGATCCAGCTTCGCAATCACCGCCGCGACTTCGGTCGGCGATGGCGGGGCGAGCCGCAGCAAGCACAGGGAGTAGGCGCGCAGCAGCGCCAGCTGGTCGTCCCGCTGCAGACCAGCGACCGGCAGACCATCGAACGGCAGACCATTGAGCTTCGCCAGGACCCGACTCGTCAGGGTCTTTGCACCATGACGACATAGCGCGATGACCCCATAGATGGCGGCGCGTGGCTCCGCTTCGGTGAACACCTTCTCCTGCCACAGTGCGAGATCCTGGTTCTCGATGGCCAGGCGCGCGGCATAACGGATGTTGCGATCGGCATGCGACAGGTGCGGCCACGCCGCCTCGATCGCGGCGGTCCCGCCGCTGCGGCTGCCGTGGAAGGCCTCGAGCGAATGGCGCAGGTCCCTGAGCTTCTGGTTGGCGACGAGGCGCTTCTGCGGGTCCTTGCGAGCCGGCCCGGTGTAGCGGACGCGGTAGAGCTTCGAAGCCGTGTTGCGGCCACCGACCAGGAAGTACATGTGCCCGTCCGGCCCAAACCGCATGGCCGAGATGTTCAGCGGCGCGCCGGTGAGGAACTCCTGCGTGGTCCCGGTGTAGCTCGACCCGCTTTCTGCCATGTCGAGCGTGTAGATGGTCCCGAAGGTCCAGTCGCAGAGGAACAGCTTGTCCTGGTAGTAGGCGGGGAAGTTGGAGTGGTGCCCGAAGCTGATGCCGGTCGGCGAACCCGGTCCGATGTTGACCACTGCGCCGAGGCTGTCGGCGAAGTACTCCGGCCACTTCGCCGAGCCCGCGCGCCAGCCGAATTCGGCGGCCGAGGTGACGTGGTTGACCCGCGTCGGGCGGTACCACGGGCTGCCGATGTCGA
Source organism: Planctomycetota bacterium (assembly GCA_947444055.1). Classification (GTDB taxonomy): domain Bacteria; phylum Planctomycetota; class UBA1135; order UBA1135; family UBA2386; genus UBA2386. The sequence goes on along the minus strand of CANEYR010000154.1, from coordinate 3,439 downwards.
ACTCGAGGTCCGAGTCATAGGTGAACAATTCGCCCTCGCGATTGATCGCGATGTCGACGGAATTGCGGAAGCCGGCGGCGACCATCGTCCAGTCCTTCCCGTCGGGAGAGATGCGACAGATCCAGCCGCCGGGAGCTTCGACTCCCACTGCATGCCCCTGTGGATCGGGCATCGCGGGGAGCAGGGAGTCCAGTTGCCAGACCGGCGGTTGCAGGCTGGGCACACCCGGCGGCACACCAGAGTGGTTGCCCGATACCAGATACAGCGCCTTGCCGTCCTCAGTCACGATGATGGAGTGGGCCGAGTGCTCATAGCCCATCTCCAATTCCTTGATGCGCGTGAACTCGTCGTAGGTGTCGTCGCCGTTCGTGTCCCGGATCCGATAGAAGCCCTTCATCGACGACATGTAGAGACTGTCGAAGGCGTAGAGGAAGCCCAAGGCGCCACCGACGGTGCGCTTCCCCCAGGGAATCGGGACGTACGGAAAGCCCGCGAGAGTCTCGACGTGAATCTTCGAGTTGGGGTCGCCTGCTTTGGCCAAGGTGACCCGAAAGACGCCAGGGCTGTCCTGATCTGACACGATGATCCGACCCTTGGGGTCGAAGGCCATCGCCACCCACGATCCCTGCGCGGCAGGGACCGAGTACAGCAGCTCCGCGTCGAAGCCTTCGAGCAGCGTGATCTGCGTATCAGGGTCGAGCACGCGCTTGCCAGTCTCGGTCCCGGTCTGGCCGAGGACGGGGTAGGTGAGCATCGAAAACAGGAGCAGGACGGCAGGTTGTTTCATCAGGACCATGCGGCGGTGCATCGGAGTGGGCGGCTGCTCTGGAAGCCAGTGCGAACGCAGCGCCCTGCGTCGGCGGGCTTGCCATCGCACCCGGATCGCCATTCAGGCGAGCTCGCCGACCAAGGCACAGTCACTTCACGTCGATGACGGCCGGCGTGCTCAGCTCGAGCGTCGTGCCGAACCCAACATTCTGGTAGAGCACCTTGCCCTGCCACAGCGGCGGGATCGCCACCATCGGGAAGCTGCCCCACGCGCCCCACACCGGCCACCAGTGCACAAACAGACTCGGCGCGTAGAGATCCGGGAAGCACAGCGGCGACCACGGGGCGGCCGGGAATGAGCCGGGGATGACCGGTGACACGATCTCGATCAGCGCCACGTTGAACAAGAACGGCGAGTGGTAGTCGATCTGCGTGGCACCGAGCGGGGCGCCGAGTGGGAACACGTTCAGCACATGCTGCTGCGGTTCGAGCACGTGCCGGCAAGTGAACGTCGTCGCCAGCGCATTCAGGTAGCTCGGCGCCCCGATCAGCCCTGCTGCCTGGATGCCCATCTGCGGCCCCATCGTCGGCCCAAAGCCGCAGGACGTTCCCGACGGCTGGCACAGTTGGTTGTAGATCTGCCCGCCGCCCGCCGTCGTCAGCAAGCTGGCGCCGGTCATCGTCTCCGTCGTGAACAGGAAGTCGGGCACCGCCAGCGGCGTGCCAAAGCAAGTCACGATGGACGTGCCGGTCGTCGTCCAATCGATCTCGAGCGACTCGGTGTCGAGCGCCGCCGATAGGCACGTGCCGAAGCGATTCGTCACTTGCGCCGCCAAGACGAACGCGTCCATCTGCGCCTCGGTGTAGATGCGGTAGACGCTGGCCGGCAACACGGCGCCGACGCGCATGTCCGGCGTCCACGTGATCGCCGCCGCCGGCACGCACAGCACGTCACCATCGAGATAGAAGGCCGGGCCGCAGGCGCCGTTGCCTGGCGTGTCGATGTCGAGGGAGAAGTACACACCGTAGTTTGGCGACCACGCGATCGCGTCGACGTCGATTGGCGTCGTCAGCGGCAAGCCCAAGGCGGCGTTGAACTGCTCGCGCCGCATGAAGTACTCCACTTGTCCTTCGACGAAGGCTGGTGTGCGCACGATGCGGGCAACGTCACCGGGGCGGAACGGCTGGGTGCTGATGGCGTTGCCCATCGGGGCCGACACCGACCAGAACACGGTCCGCGCGCTCGTGGTGCTGATCACTGGCGACATCGGCAGGCCGACGCACAGCGCGTCGATGCGACCAAACAAGGCCGGGTTCCAGAAGTCCGTGTCGCCGTTCTCGTCGCCCGCCATGGTGTGGAAGCACGTCAGTGGCGCCCACTTCTCAGCCACGACCGCGACACATGGTGAAATCGTGCGTTCGACCTGCGCGATCTCGTTGGGCTTGAGGAAGCGCAGCACGGTGCCGCCGCTGCCCGAGAAGGTCTGCTCGTTCTGCGAGTAGGTGACGAGCAGGTCGTTGTTTTGCCCAACGACGGCCGCCGCGAGCGTCGCCGCGGCAAGAAGGAAACGGAAGGGATGGTGGCTCATGGTCGGTCTCGTGTGGGTGGTGGTCACCCTGACAAGGACCGATTGCCGCACAGCGCACGCAAAGCGTGGCGATTCGGCGCGGGCCTCACACGACAACCATCACCGCATCGAGCGGGCGCCGTTCGATCGCCTTAGCGGGCACCACACAGTCGGCGGCTGGGTAACCCACAGGGATCAGCAGGAACGGCCGTTCATGCTTGGGCCGACCGAGGATCTCGCCGAGGAACGCCATCGGGCTCGGGGTGTGGGTCAGCGTCGCCAGCCCGGCGACTTGCGCCGCGACCAAGAACATCCCGCACGCAAGCCCGACCGACTCCTTCAAGTAGTAAACCTGACTGCCGTCATCGGCGTGCGTCAGCTGGAACACCACCACGAGCCACGGCGCCACCGTCAAGAACTCCTTGTTGGCATCGGTGCCGAGCGGGGCGAGATCCTGCAACCACTCGTCGTTGGCGCGGCGCGCATAGAACTCCCGTTCCTCCGCCTCGGCCCCCGCCCGGATCGCCGCCTTCACGCGCGGCGATTGCACGCACACGAAACGCCACGGCTGCTTGTTGGCGCCGCTCGGAGCGGTGTGGGCGCAACGCACCAACCATTCGATGGTTGAGCGCTCGACCGGCTGCTCGCTGAACATGCGCACGCTGCGCCGCCGTCGCAGCACGTCATGCAGGTTCGCCAACGCCAGGTCAGGTGGTGACGTCGGCAGATGACGATCGGGATACGGCACGAACTGCGGAGTCATGGGCGCACTGCACTGCTGATGCCCGGTCGCAGTCAAGCGGCGAGCCAACGCGCGCCGCCTTTGCCGCCCCTGAAAACATGATTGGATTTCTGCGCATAGATGCCGAAAATACAGTGGTCCTATCGCCATGCACCGACAGACATCCAAAGCCATCGAGCAGTGGGCGGCCTCGCCAAACCCACGGCCGCTGATCCTCCGAGGTGCCAGGCAGACCGGCAAGAGCTGGCTGGTAAGCAACTTGCGTCTAGGCACAGGAAGTGATGTCGCGGTCGTCAACCTCGAACGTGACCCCAGCATCGCCTCCGCATTCGCCAGCAACGACCCGCGGACCATCGTCACC
>CANEYR010000153.1 GCA_947444055.1 Planctomycetota bacterium | reverse complement strand
TGCTGGCGGCGTTGGCGTTCTGCAAAACGCAGCAGGGTGCGCACGGCGATGCGATGAGCCCAGGTCGACGGGGCGGCGTCGCCGCGGAAGCTCGGCCACGCACGAGCTAGTTCATGAAAGGCCTCCTGCGCCCCGTCCGCGGCGTTGGCGCGGCACAGATGCCTGGCTAGCCGCTCAATTCGCGGGGTCAGTTCGAGCGTCAGCGTTTGCAGATCGAGCGCGGTCGGCATGGGTGGCTTCCCCATTGGTGGCATGAGGCTGCCCTCAGGTTCGCTCGCGCTGCGAATTCCCGACGAAAATGTGCAGCAGGCGTTTGGCGACGAGGAAACTGCCGATGGCGCCGAGGCCAATCAGGTTGTCCGCAAGGCTCGGTGGAAACACCAACACGTAGCCCGCGTCCTTCACCAGCGCGGCGAAGCTGCTGACGCAGAACGGCATCAGGAACAAGCGAAGGGCGCGCACGCGGGCAGCGTAGCGGTGCATTCACCAAAGACTGCGGGCACGGCCATGGCGCCAGACGCCGTCGCTCAGTTGTCTTGCGCCCACAGCCGCACGCCGCCGGCGAGTCCGGCCACGTTGTCGACCAGCGTGATGTCGCTCGGCAGTTCGCAGTCGAGCTTCTTGGCGTTGCCGCCGCCGATGTAGAGATGGTCGAAGTGCGTCAGCGTGCGCAGGTTCTCGATCGCGCGCAGCACGCGCTTCTGCCACTTGTCGTGACCGACTTGTTTGCGCGCCGCGTTGCCGAGTTGCTGGTCGTAGGTCTCGCCCTTGCGGAACGGTTGCTGCGAGATCTCGAGGTGCGGGCACAAGCGCCCGTTGTCGCACAGGGCGGTGCCAAAGCCGGTGCCGAGCGTGATCACCAGCTCGATGCCCTTGCCGCGGATCACCGCGAGTCCTTGCACGTCGGCATCGTTGGCGACGCGAACGGGGTGACCGAGACCTTCTTTGAGGGCATCGGCGAGGGCGTAGCCGATCCAACCTTCATGGCCGAGATTGGGCGCGGTCAAGACGACGCCATTGCGCACCATGCCCGGGAAGCCGACGGCGACACGTTCGTGGCTGGGCAGGTCGCGCACGAGTTCGATCAACATGGCGACGATGGCGTCCGGCGGTGAGCCGACCGGCGTGTCGATACGCACGCGGTCGCACAGCAGCGTGCCGGCGGCGTCGACGACCGTGGCCTTCAGCCCCGATCCACCGACGTCGATTGCGAGGGTGTTCACGGATTTGCAGGTTAGCGCGTGGCAGGCGACGAGGCTCGTGGCGTTCATGGGTGTGCTTGTCCCTTGTCATCGGCGGCCGCTGGGGCTTGGCTGAACGGCTGTCTGGGCAATCTGTCGGCGTGCGCGCGTTGGCGCCGCGAGTCAGGCACTAGCGGGCTAGCTCAGTGGCGAACGGCACGTCGCTGTTGCCCGCGGCCCTCGGCGGCGCGGAACTCGGCGGTGTCGCCGTCGAGTTCGATCGACAGCGGCTCGCCGGTGTACGGATCAATCAGGGCTGGCAGCGGCTGGCGACGATGGAACGCCAGCGCGAGCTGCAGCATGCGTAACTGCGCTAGGACCTGCCGTTGGCTCTGCTCTTGGCCAATCCGCCATCCGATGGCGTCCTGCACGATGTTGCTGTCGGTCGACCACGGCGCGGATCGCAAGCAGTGCCATTGGGCCTCGCGCGCCTTGCCAGGGGTAGCGACCGAACGAACTCGCGCCCAGCACCCAAGGCGGTCGTCGCCAGCACATAGTGATCGAACGCCGAGCCCTCACGCGTCTCGCCACACGCGGCCTCCCGCAACCAGCCCACGCGCGCGGCATTCGCCTCGATCGCCACGACGGCTAGCTCGACTTGCGAGCCCGCTCCCGTGGTGGTGACCCGCGGCAAGGCGACGAACCCAAGCACCACGGCCACCGTCGCCCCGATCGCCAAGGCCAGATTGCGTCTGCGCATTGCCACGAAAGCCCTTCGTATCGGCGCCGCCGTCGACGGGAACGATTCTTTGTGTTGTTTCGGCGATGCCCCCGCTCAGGATGTCGAGCAAGGCGGCGGTCAGACCCCGCCGCCGATCCCTCCCAACCCAATTCATCCGATGCGTATCCCCTTCCTTTGCACTGTGGCAGCGCTGCTTTCCGGATTGCCGGCGCAGGAACTGCCTCCTCGCACCCTGCCGCTCAGCCTGCCATCCGCCGCGGACGTGGTGCCGCCAACCACCGCCGTTCTCCGCGAAGCCGCCGCCAGCGCCCAAGTCGGCGGCGAAGCGGCGAAGCGAGTGCAGTTCGACCGGCCGCGCGCAGATGGGCCGCTGTGGGCACTCGGACGCGCCTGGAAGGGCAGTTTCGATGGCCAGGGCTTCACCGTCATTCCGTTCTTTGGCACCAACGCACCACAGAACTTCCCCCTGCGTTTGCAACTCGCGCAGGCCACCGTCGGCGGCGAGCCGCTGCCGCTGGTCGATGGTGAGCCGGTCGTCACCGACACCACGGTCCGCACCGCGCGCGGCAGCTTGACCGAAGTCATCGACACCCAACTCGACAGCCTCGAGCAGTCGTTCGTGTTCGACTCCTTGCCAAACCGCGGCGCGATCGCGGTGGATGTGCGCATCACCAGTGACCTGGTGCCGACGCCGATCGCGAACGGCCTGCGCTTCGCGAACGAGTACGGCCACGTCGACTACACCAAGGCCATCGCCGTCGACGCCAAGGGCCAGCGCCTGCCGCTCGACATCGTGTGGACGGGAAGCTGCGCGCACATGGAGATCCCGGCGGCGTTCGTCGAACAGGCGCAGCTGCCGATCGTGCTCGATCCGATCCTCAACTACTGGTTCGCACTCGCGTCGGGCATTGCGCAGTTGCAACACGACTCCGACGTCGCCTCGATCCAGGCTTCGTCACTGGGCGGCCGCACGCTGCTCATCTGGCAGCGCCAGTGGAGCGTCACCGACCAGGATTGCTTCGGCTTGATGTTCGACGGCAACCTTGGGCTCGTGCAGACCGACTTCATCATCGACTTCACCACGGAGGATTGGGGGAAGGTCGCGGTCGCGGGCAACAACTACGCGCAGAACTTCCTCGTCGTCGCCGAGATCCGCATCCCGGTGTTCCTCGGTTCCGTGTGGTTCATCGGCGGCCGCGGCGTCTCGGCGAGTGCCGCCGTCGGCGGTGTCTTCAACATCGAACGTGACGGCGTCGTCGGCCTGCCTGGCAACAACTTTCATCCAGATGTCGGCAGTGATCCGTACTACGGCGTCGGTCGCTACACGGTGGTGTTCAACAAGCGCAGCGGCTTCACGTCGGACATCTACTACAAGCAAGTCACCTCTGCTTATGGTCTGGTGACGACCAACCCGATCGCACTCGACCTCTCGACGAACGACGAGAGCAAGCCATCGATCAGCAAGTCGTGCGGCCAGTCGAACGGGCTCGCCGCCAACTGGTTCGTGACGTGGCAGCGCACCTACCCGTCCTCGCCGTTCGACCAAGAGGTCTACGGCCGCTACATCACCTGGAACGGCGCGGTCGCGGGCAGTGAGTTTGGCATTGGCCTGACCATCGGTGAAGAAACGGCGCCGTCGCCGAGTTCGCCGATCGACGCGAACGGCGTGCGCTACTGGCCTGTGTGCTACGAGTACACGTCAACGCTCGGGCAACCGCGCGACATTCTCTGTCGCCTCTACCGAGGCGATGGTGGCTTGCAGGCCAACTTCACCGTCAGCAACAACGTGCCCGGCTCCGACGACCGCGATCCCGAAGTCGACTCGGATGGCACGCGCTTCGTGACGTGCTTCACCACCGGCACCAGTGGGTACCCGCAGGGTGTGGAAGGCGTGACCAGCGCGTTCCTGTGGGCGACGAACTCGTTCCGCGTCGACGATCGCAGTGGGCTCCTCACGTCGAGCTTGGACAACTACGGGCAGTGCAACATCAGCGCCGACTTCAGCGGCGGCAGCGGGATGTCGCCGCGCTACTTCCTCTCCTTCTCGGAGCAGGCTTCCAACACCTTCCGTCTGGAAGTCTTTGGCGGCTACCTGGGGGGAACGTTCTTCACGACGCGCGCGAGCCAGTGCGGCAGCCTGCCGATCAGCGTGTCCGGTTCGCCGGTGATCGGCCAGACCGTCACCGTCACGGTCGGCAACGGCCCCTTGTCGGGAACGATCCTTGGCGTGCCGGGCTTCATCCCGCTCAACGTGCTCGGCTGCAACTGTTGGCAGGGCGTCGACCAGGGCGTCTACCTTGGCAACCCGTTGGTGTGGACGGTGCCGAACAATCCTGCCTACGTCGGCATCGTGCTGTCGGCGCAAGGTTGGACCATCGTCGGTTCGCAGTGCCTTGGCTTCGTCGACCTCAGCGACACGATCGACTTCACGGTCCGCTGAGCTAGGCTCCGTCGACAGCGTGAGATCAGGGTCGCGATCTACTGGTATTCGAACCGAAACACGTGCGCGAGGTTCGTCGTGATCGTGCCCTGCACGCTGGCGGGGTGGCCTTCGACGAGAGCCATGTCGAGCGAGGGGATCGCGCCGACGATGGTCCAAGTGACCGCATTGCTCGTCGCCAACTGCGTCAGATCAAACCACTGCGTCGTCATCTGGAAGCCGAGCACGGCAATCGAGGCGGGCAAGGGCTTCCCCGGTTTCGCCATCGTGCAGATGGTGGGGCCAGGGTGCGGCTGTAGCATCGGGTCGGCGGTGAGCGGTGCGCTGTTGTTGCAGCGGACCGGGGTCACCGCGTCACCGCGTGGAGCCGGTCGGTGCCGCCACGGAACTCGTTCAAGTCCAACTCCAGCTTCTTCCGCATGCTCGCCGTGGGTGCCGTTGGCTCCCAGGCAGTGCAGCGCGACATGAACGGTCTGGGGCACGACGTCGTGGAACTTGAGCGCGGCTCCCTCTCGACGCGCATCTGGCGGAACGTCAAGCGGAAGCGGGTCCGCATCCCTGACCTGTGCTGCACGCGGTGCGGCGTTCGCATTGAGTCGCGCGCGAAGACCGCGCCCGATCTCAGCATGTCGCACTCGCCGAGCGACGCCGAACGCTCTTGGCACTACGGGATGCTAGACGAGGACTTGGTTGCCTTCCCGATCGTCGAGCCGACCGAGAAGGTTTGGAGCGACGGCGGGCTGCGCGACTTGCGGTCCATGTGGCGAGAACGCACGTTGACCACGTGGCGGCTCGCTGGCTGCGTGAACGTTTTCACCGTCGGCGCCTTCAAGGCGGTCGCGCCGAAGCAGAAGGAAGCGAAGGGCGTCTCGGAAGGGTCCGAGGTGCAGGTGCAGTGGAAGGCGAAGTTCGCCCCCTGGCACGGCTCGATCCTCGACACCACGGCGCGGCGGGTCGAATACACCGAGCACGGCGGTCCACCGATCAAGCGGTTCCTGCTCGGCGCCGACGAGCGCGCGTTCCTTGCGCCCGGCGACGAGTTCGACCTCAACCAGGTCGTCGCCGGGCAGGTGCCGCCGGTGCCGCGCACGCAGATGGCCTGCAAGGGCGGGTGCGGCCCGGCCGAGGTTGATGCGATGATGCATTCGCGCGAGCGCACGGTGCGCTTCACTGGCGCCAAGCTGGCGCGGCTCGGTCGGCACTCGACGTTGGCGAACACCGTCCGGGAACTCGCGAACGATCCCGCCGAGGATCCCTACGTGCGCATGGAAGCACGCTGCTTCCTGTGCGTCGTTGCGGGCGAGTCGGCGGACTCGCAATTCCGCGCAACGCTGCTGGACGACACCGACGAGCAGATGCGGCTCGAAGCTGCTGTGACGCTGGCCGAGACGCACACGCCGAGCGCGTTCGACCTGCTGCGCGGCGTGTTGCTCGACACCGAGCAGCCGCTGTTCTTGCGCAGCGCGTGCGCATGGGCGATCGGTTGCCACGGCACGCAGCAGGCGGCCGAGTGCTTGATCCAAGCGTTCGGCGACGTGGCGCCGGAGATTCGCGACGAGGCGTTGACGGCAGTTGCCGACCTAGGCTCTGTCGGCGCCGTGCCGTTGGTGAAGAGTCTGTCGGCGGCGTCGAGCGCGATCGCAGCAGGCGCGGCCGAGAGTCTGCGCCGCATATCCAACGTGCCGATGAAGGACATCGCCGCCTTGGCTGAGTCGAGCAAGTCCACGTGGCCAGCGTGGACGCTTGCGCACTTGCCACGCGACGCGGCGGCTCCCCTCATCGCCGCGATGCAGCAGAAGCGGCCGGACGTGCACTTCGCCGTGTCCGTCCTGTGGACCTTCCTCGACAGTTGGATCGCCGACACGTGGACACCGAGAGCAACACCATGATCCGCAACCGCCCGTCACTGTCCGATAAGTTGCCCACGCCGGTCTATCGCACGAACCTCGGCGCCGCGCATCTCGGCAACTCGCTCGAACTGCTCGCCGCGATGCCGACCGAATCGGTTGACCTCGTGGTGACGTCACCGCCGTTCGCGCTGCTGCGACAGAAGATCTACGGCAACAAGGACCAAACCGAATACGTGGACTGGCTCTGCGAGTTCGGCGTGCAGGTGCGGCGGGTGCTCAAGGAGTCGGGCAGTTTCGTCCTTGACCTCGGCGGCGCCTACCAGCGCGGCGTGCCGGTGCGTTCGCTGTACCAGTATCGAGTGTTGCTCAAGATGTGCGACGAGGTCGGGATGTTCCTCGCCGAAGAGTTCTTCTGGCACAACCCGGCCAAGCTGCCGTCGCCTATCGAGTGGGTGAACAAGCGGAAGATTCGCGCCAAGGACTCGGTGAACACCGTCTGGTGGTTCTCGAAGTCGGAGTGGCCGAAGGCCAACGTGCGCAACGTGCTCGCGCCCTACTCGGAGCGGATGAAGACGCTGCTGAAGAACCCGGCTGCTTTTTACAAGCCAAAGGACCGTCCGTCGGGCCACGACATCAGCAAGGGCTTCGGCACTGACAACGGCGGCGCGATCCCATCGAACCTGTTGCAGATTCCGAACACCGAGAGCAACAGCGCCTACCTGCGCAACTGCAAGCTCGTCGCCCTGCCCGGGCACCCGGCGCGCTTCCCGGCCGCGCTGCCCGAGTTCTTCATCAAGTTCCTCACCGACGTCGGCGACTTGGTGGTGGACATCTTCGCCGGCTCGAATACCACGGGCCGCGTCTGCGAGAACCACGGTCGGCGCTGGCTCGCGATGGAGTTGGACCCGGACTACGTCGTCGGCTCGGCGCTGCGGTTCATGGAGCACCTGCCAGAAGCGAAGGTGCGTGAGACGTTCGAGAAGCTGCGCACGCGCACGGGCCGGGTGCCCACCGATCTTTCGGCGCCGGCGACGTTGTTCGATGCGCCGCGCGTTGGTGTTGTCGGCGGGTAGGGCGCGCGACTTGTAGGCCGTTGCGCGCGGCTTCGGCGTCACCGGTGGTGATCGACTTCACGGTCCGCTGATTCGTCAGTAGCCGAGTTGCCCCGCGGCGGCATTGCTGACCACGAACCCGGCGGCGTTGGCGATCGGGTCCAACACCAAGGCTTGGTTGTAGAAGCGAAACCCGAAGTGGCTCGGCGAGTTGGGGATGTTCCAGCTGGCGGTGCCCACACTGCTGGCGCTGCTCACCAGGATGCTGACCTCCGGGGCGGCGAGCAAGGTGCAGCCGGGCATGCCGATGAGGCCGAGATCGAAGGGCAACGGCAAGGTACCGAAGTTGGTCAGCGAAGCGCCGAACCCGACCACGGCGAGGCCGAGCGGCAGGTGATCGACTTGCAGGGTGAAGGTCGCACCGAGCACCGGCTTCGCGCCGACAGCGCCATTCAACGCGGGCACGCCGAGGCTGCCAGCACAGCCAGTGCCGAACGGCGAGTAGGTGGCGAACTGTGGGTCGCGCTGCCAGGCGGTAGCGATGCCGGCGGCAATGCCCGGTAGGCCGGTGCGGTGCTGCACGCTGCCGGCTGCGGCATCGAGGATGAGCAAGCTGCAGCCGCTGACGCTGTCGTTGGTGGTCAGCGCGATTCTGGTGTCGTCGGGCGACACGGAGACGCCTTGGCAGTTCGACAGCTGGCCGGGCAGGTACTGCGTGAAGGTGGTGTTCGATGGCGTCGTGTAGTCGAGGTCGATGCGTCCGGCCCAACCGCCGCTGCCGATGCCGCTCACCGCGGCGAACGTGCCGTTGTTCGCCAGCGCCATGCCGATCGCGGATGCCAGCGGGATCGAGAAGTGCTGCTGGCCGGCTTGCACCGCGTTGAAGTCGAGCACCATCATGGTGGGGATGTGCACGACGACGAGGGCCGAGGGCGACGAGCAGAGCAACAAGGCGTACTGGTCGTTGGGGGAGATGGCGCAGCCGACCCCGTAACCGCCACCGGCGACGATCGGCGCGACGTTCTGCAGGTAGGTCGGACTCGACGGATCGAGGTCGATCACGTCGAGGCAGCCGAGCACCGACAAGTAGCTGCGCGCGACAGCGGCGTAGTTGCCCGAAGCCGACAACTGGAAGTGCTCGCGCACCGTGCCGCTCAGTGAGGTCGTTTGTGCCAGCATCGAGCCGTAGCCAGGGCTGGTCGGATTGGCGTCGAGACAACGCAGTTCGCGCGTGTTCGATGCCGGTCCGGTGAGCACCCAAAGACGCTGACGCAGCTCATCCAGGTCGACGCCGTAGCAGGCGCCAGGCGTTGGGTGGAACGTCGACAGCGTGCTGGTCGAACCGTTCCACTGCACGCGCGAGACGCAAGGCGGCAGGGTTCCTGGCGTGCCGCCTGGGGCGCGCGCGACAAACAGGTTGGCGCCGTGGTCGGCCCACACGGCGGCGCGCACGTTGTCGGTGTGTTGGTGTGGGAACGTTTCGAGCAGCGCCCCGGTGTCGGCGGCGACGAGGTAGTACGGATCGGTGCTGCCGCTGATGGACGCGCCAACGAAGACCAGTTCATTGCCTTGGGCCAGCAGCGGCGCTGCCGCAAGCAGTGAGAACAGCACGCGAAGGAAGCGAGGCATGGAATCTCCGAGGTGCGCGGGGAGGGGACTCAGACGCCGAGCACGGCAGCGGCGGCGTTGGACGCCGTGATGCCGAGTGAATTGGCGGCGGCGTCGAGCGAGAAGGCCTGGTTGAAGAACTGCAGGCCATACAGCGTGGGCGAGCCGGGGATCACCAGCGACCACGGCGCCAAAGGCGAACCGACCACAGCGGTCAACACTTCGGGTGCTGCCCACAAGGTGCAGTTCGGCATGCCGAGCGCATCGAGAGGCAGTGGCAGCGGCAAACCGTTGTAGGTGGTGTTGGAGAAGCCCGTGCCGACCAGCGCGATGCCGAACGGCAGATTGCTAATCTCCAGATTGAACGTGGCGCCGACCACTGGTCGCGGTGTTGCGGCAGCGGCGACGAGCGTCGGTACGCCAGCGGCACCGGAACAACCCGTTCCGTACGTCGTGTAGGTGGCCGACGGCCGCAGATCCTGCCAGGCCGTGAACAAGCCCCCGGTGGCGGGCGCGAACTGCAGCTGCGCGCCGGTCGTGGCGTCGACAACGTAGAGCCCGTAGTTGGCGATGAACGCGAAGCGCGAGCCGTCGAACGACACCGAGGGGCCATTGCACGCGTACTTCGCAACGGCAGGCAGCACGTCCGCGATCGTCGATTGGGCGGGGTTCAGGTAGTCGAAGTTGATGCGCTTCACCCAACCGATGCCGCTC
>CANEYR010000152.1 GCA_947444055.1 Planctomycetota bacterium | reverse complement strand
GGGCTCGTGCGCGGCGTGTTGCGGCGCGGCGGCCATCTGTTGGAGAACGTGTTGGTCGGTGGGCTCGGCCACCAGTTCATCTTTGTCGCCGATCGGTTGGTGCGCATCGACTGCGCGGCGGCCGCAGACCTGGCCGCGGAGTTGGGGCGCCATGGACCGTTCGAAGTGCCCGCTGCCGAGGTCGGGGAAGTGCTTGGCACGTTGGCCAGGATTCCTGGGGCGCGGCAGTTCTTAGTGACGGCCATTGCGCATGTGCCAGCCTCGCAACCACTCGGCGTGCTCGCCCTCTTGCTGCCAGTCGCGGCGACCGCGCCGGTCGCGGCCACGTTGCAATTCGACTATGACGGCATGGCCGTCATGCAAGGCGACGACCAGGTCTTGGTGACAGTCGGTGAGGCGGTGCATCGCCGCGACTTCGCCGCCGAGCAGAAGATTGCTGAGCAAGTGCTCGCGGCTGGTGTGCGAACGAACGCCCTCGGCAAGTACGAATGTGATCGCGCCCAGGTGCCGACCCTGACGGCGACGCTGTGTGCGGCTGGCTTGCGCGTGTTGGCGCAAGGCAAGCGGCTGCGCACGTTCAAGGCCAGTAGCGGCAATGTGCGCTCGACGCTCGATTGGCTCGAACTCGACGGTGCGGTGCAGTTCGACGGCCATGCGGCCAACTTTCCCGAACTGCTGCGGCGCAAGGTGACGCCGGAGGGGTTCGTCGAACTCGGCGACGGCACGTTTGGCTTGTTGCCCGATCACTGGCTGCGACGCATCGAAGCGCTGCGGCTGCTCGGCGGGGTGGTGGAGGGCGACACGGTGCGCCTTGCCAACTCGCAAGCGCTGTTGCTCGATGCGATGTTGGCATCGCGCGAGGGCGACGAGTTCGCGGTCGACAAGAAGTTCGCGCAGCTGCGGGCGCGTTTGCACGCGTTCCGCAGCGTGGCGCCAACGCAAGAGCCCGCGCAGTTTCGCGGCGAACTGCGGCCGTACCAACGGCAAGGGCTCGGTTGGCTAGGGTTCCTGCGCGACTTTGGCCTTGGCGGTTGCCTCGCTGACGACATGGGGCTCGGCAAGACGGTGCAGGTGCTGGCGCACCTCGCCAGCGAGCACGCCGCGAGCGAAACGGGCAAACGGCGCCGCGGGGCCCGGCCGACCCTGTTGGTGGCGCCGCGCAGCGTCTTGCCCAACTGGCTCGCCGAAGCCGCGCGCTTCGCCCCGCAGTTGCGCGTGCTCGACTTCAGTCAGCCCGATCGTTGGCAGACGACGCCGCCAAAGCAACTCGCCACCTTCGACCTCGTGCTGACGACCTACGCCACTGTGCGCCTCGACGCCGTCAAGTTCGTCGAACACGAGCTGCGTTTCCACTACGCGATTCTCGACGAGTCGCAAGCAGCGAAGAACGCCGACAGCCAGACCAGCAAAGCGACGCGCTTGCTGCGCGCGGAGCATCGGCTCGCCTTGACCGGCACGCCGGTCGAAAACCATCTCGGCGAGCTGTGGTCGCTGTTCGAGTTTTTGAATCCTGGCATGCTCGGTCGGCTGCCGGCCTTTCGTTCGTTGTTCGCTGGCGACATGACGAACGCCGCGATGGCGCAGCATCGCGACAGCGTGCAGCGGGCGTTGCGACCGGTGTTGTTGCGGCGCACGAAGGCGCAGGTGCTGACCGACTTGCCCGAGAAGATCGAGCAGACGCTGTGGTGTGAACTCGAGCCTGAGCAGCGGCGTCGCTACGACGAGTTGCGCGGGCACTACCGCGACAAGCTGCTGGCTGGCGGCAAGGAACTCGGCAACGACCAGCGGTTCTTCGTGCTCGAAGCGCTGCTGCGCTTGCGCCAGGCGGCCTGCCACGAAGGCTTGCTCGATCCGACCAAGCGCCAGCAGCCGAGTGCCAAGCTCGATGTGCTGATGCCGCGGCTTGAGCAGTTGGCGGCGGAAGGGCACCAGTCGTTGGTGTTCTCGCAATTCACGTCGTTCCTCGATCTGGTCGAGCCGGAGTTGGTGCAGCGCGGCATCGCCTACGAACGGCTCGATGGGCAGACGCGCGATCGCGCGGCGCGCGTGGACCGCTTCCAGTCGGACCCCAAGTGCGCGGTGTTCTTGATCAGCCTGAAAGCCGGCGGCTTTGGTTTGAACCTGACGGCTGCGGACTACGTGTTCGTGCTCGATCCGTGGTGGAACCCGGCCGCCGAGATGCAGGCGATCGACCGCGCGCATCGCATCGGCCAGAAGCGCACGGTGCACGCGTATCGGTTGGTGTGTCGGGGCACGGTCGAGGAGCGGGTGCTGGAGCTGCAGGGGCAGAAGAAGGCGCTGTGCGAGGCGATCCTCGGCAACGAGCGGTCGCTGCTGCAGGACATGACGCGCGGTGATCTGGAACTGCTGCTCGGCTGAGTGAGGGAGCCACGAGTCGAGGCACCTGCCAGCGCCCGGAAGTTCGCTATGCTCCCTGACGCCCCCGGTTCGCTAGCGGTCTCTCCCCACAATGCTGCGCTGCCCCGCCCGCCTCTTGTTGCTGGTGTCGTTGTGCTGTTGCTGGCCCGCCTTGTCGGCGCAACAGCCCTTGGCGGAAGGCAGTGCCGAGATGATGGCGCACGTCGCGACGGCCATTCGCGAATGGGTCGCGGAATTCGAGAAGGGGCGCCTCTCCGGCAAGGCGTTGGTGCGGCGCGGCACGGATTTGCAGCCGCGCTATGCGGCGGCCGCGCGGCGCGCCAACCTGCTGGCGTCCCACGACGAAGAGACGATCACGCACCTCGACGCGCTGCAGAAGATGCTGTTCTACGCCGAGCGCTATCCGTCGCCGGAGCTCGCGGACGCCGTGCTCGGCATTGCGGCGGCTGGCTTGGAGACCGCGTTCCTCGATCACGAAGCGTTGGAATTGCGCGAACTCGGCCACTGGTCGCTGCATCGCGTCGACGCGCAATCGGTGTGGTTCCTGATCCTGCGCGCGGCGGCGGGTGAACGTGTGCCCTTGCTGAGCGACCTGCGCGCGAACGAAGTGCAGAAGGGCGAAGACGGCATCGGCGTCGGGCCGGCGCGTCGCGTCGCCGCCTTGCACTTGCTCGGCCGCAAGAACTGGGCGGTGTTCAAGAGCACGTTGGAGGCAGCGCTGGTCGACGTCGATCCGCGCGTGCGGTTGGCCGCCGCCGAAGCGATGGCGCCGCCGTGGCGCCTTGATGCGTTGCGCAAGGCCGGTGGCGCGCTCGCCAACGAACACCATCCGGTGGTCAGCCAAGCGCTCGTGCGGCTGATGCTGTCGATGCTGCGCCACCCGCCCAAGGACCTGACGGCCGAAGTGCGCGAGATCTTCGTGGCGGGGGCGTTGGCGCAGTTTGGTCGCTGTGGTTGGCGCACTGACATGGACCTGCTGGCGATCGTTGAAGCGTTCCCGCACAAGGCGGCGATCCCGACGTTGATCGCGGCGTTGGATTTGGAAGTGCGCACGCCGGACGCGCTGGTCACGGCGGTGAACAAGCGGGCCTCGCCGATCCTGCGCGAACGCGCCGGTACGTTGTTGCGGGCGATGACGGGGGCGGTGCTGCTGGCGGACGATGCGGCGGTGTGGCGTGAGTTCTGGCAGCGTGAACAGAAGAACATCGTGGTGCCCGAGCGTTTGCCGGTGCAGCGCGAGAACGGCACCCGCGCGCAGTTCTTCGGCGTGCCGATCACTGGCGGCTCGATTGCGTTCCTGGTCGACACCAGTGGCAGCATGGAAGATGCGCCGGCCGGTGGCGTGCAGACGGGGCCGCGCAGTCGACGCCGCGAAGGTTCACGTTTGGCGGCGGCGAAAGAACAGCTGCTGCTGGCGGCGCAGGCGATGCCGAGTGAATCGCAGTACTACGTGCTGACGTTCGCTGGGCGTGGCAAGACGTGGACGTCGTCGCCGATCAAGCCGAGTGCCAACAGCCTGCGGTCGTTGACCGAACTGCTCAGCCGCATGCACGCGCACGGGAGCACCAATCTGTTCGATGGCTTGGCGTTGGCGCTGCAATGGCAAGACCGGCGTTATGGCGAGGCAGCGTCGAGCAGGATCGATGAACTGTTCGTGCTCAGCGACGGCGAGCCGACCGTGGGCGAAGTCACCGATATCGACGACCTGCTGCAGATCGTGCGCGAGGCGAACAAATACGCGAAGGTCCGCATTCACACCGTGTTCACTGGCACCGGCAGTGGCGCCGACCTGCTGCGGCGATTGGCGGCAGAGAACGGTGGCGTGTTCGTGCAGCGGTAGCTTGTCGTGCGCGGGTCCGGCACGATGCGCGCGTGGTGTCGCCTGAGAGTGTTGGTCCGAGTGCGCTGCGCGGCTGGCTTGGCTTCGCTGGCTTCTACGTGGCCGCGTTCGCGGTGCTCGGCACCTACATGCAGTACTTCCCCGGCTGGTTGCGTGGCAGCGGTGGCCTGACCGAAGGCCAGGTGTCGTTGGTGATGGCGGCCGGCACCATCGCTCGCACGTTGGCCGGTCCTTACTGGGCGCAGCGGGTGGATCGCACGGGGGACGCGCGGCGCGTGCTGCTGATGCTGTCGATCGCCAGCGTCGGCGCCTTCGCGTTGTTTAGCGTCTCGCACAGTCTGCTGTGGGCGTGGCTGGCGGCGTTCTTGTTTGGCAGCGTCTACTCGCCGATGTATCCGATCGTCGATGCGGCGGCGCTGCAGGGTGCGAGTGCCGGCGGCTACGCATTCAGCCGCTTGCGCATGGTCGGCTCGGTGGCGTTCCTGGTGATCATCCTGGTGGTCGGCGCCTGCCTCGATCACTTTGGCGGTTCGCTGGTGTTTGCGTTCGTGTTGGTCGGTCTCGTGGCGATGGTGGCGAGTGCGTTGGCGTTGCCGCGCGGCTTTGCTGGTGTGCAATCTACCGAACGGGTGCACACGCCTTGGTGGTTGCCGTTGCGGTCCCGTTCGTTCGTGCTGCTGCTGGTCGCGTCCGCACTCATCCAAGGCAGCCACGCGACGTTCTATAACCTGTCGACGTTGCATTGGACCGATCACGGCATCAGCAAGACGATGGCCGGTGCGTTGTGGGCGGAGGGCATCCTGGCCGAGATCGTGTTGTTGTTTGTCGCCAAGCGAACGGTCGACAAGTGGCGGCCGACGACGCTGCTGATGGTGGGCGGGGCGGCCGCGGTGGTGCGTTGGATCGTGGTGGGATTGACGACGTCGGTGCCGTGCTTGGTCGCCGTCGGTTGGCTGCACGCGCTCAGCTTTGGCCTGACCTATTTGGGCTCGCTGCGCGCGCTGCAACGGCGCGTGCCGTTGGCGCAACAAGCGACGGCGCAAGGGTTGCTCGGCTCGGCGACCTCCGGCGTCGGCATGGTCGTTTGCGGCCTCATCGGCGGCTTCGTTTACGAACGCTTCGCCGGCTTGGGCTTCTTCTTGATGGCGGCCTTCGCCGCGATCGGCTGTGGCCTCGCGTGGCGCTTGCGCGCGGCGGCGGACAGCCAGAGCCAGCCACCACAAACGCAGGCGGCGAGCAATCCGGAGTAGTGCCACAGGGGCGGCGCCATCGGGACCTCGACGCGTGGTCCTGGCGGCGCGAATTCGCCCAACGGCGCGGCGGGGGATGCGGTGGGCAGCGGGATCACCTGCAAGGCCGGAATCGCGAGCGTCACCAGAACGGCGGCCGCCAGCCAGTTCTTGAAGCTGAGGATGCCGAGACGTCGCCAGGTCGGCAGCAACACGGTGAGCGCCAAGAAGGTCACCGTCAGCGGCCATTCGCGTTCGGGGGCACGGGCACCGAAGGCCGGAATCAGCGGCGATACCGCCACCGCGATCGCCAGCAGCCACGGCAGGGCGGTGCGGCGTCGCATGGGCAGGCCGAGAAAGTCATCGAGACCGGCGGCGCCGAGCACGGCGATCGCGAGCAGTGACAGCCACCAGGCGGCGGCGGGCAGCAGGGGCGAGGCCATCCACAGCGGTGATGCCGCGTGCAGTAGCGGGATGCCAGCGATCAGCGTTGGTAGGCCGCCCGCGAGGGCCAAGCCAAGCCACACCGAGCTGTCGACATGGCGTTGGCGCCGCAACAGGCCGAGTGCTGCGAACGTCAGCAAGACGGGGCCGGGAACGCGCAGCACCGCGGCAACGTCGAAGCCGAGCAACTGCGGCCGGTGCGTTGACAGCACAGCCATCGGCGACATCGCTTCGAGGGGGCCGAGCCACGCACCCAGTGGGTCGAGCCACACCAGGTTGCCGATGGCGGCAATGGCGGCGATGGCCGCGAGTAGAAAGCCCGGCCCGGCGGGTCGTTCGTCGTCGCGGTCGCCGCAGGTCAGCGTGCGCACGAACGCCGCCGCGCACAGCAAGCTCGTGAGCACGCCGATCACGGTGAGACCGGCGAGGAAGGGCAACGCGATGCAGAACCAGGACCACGGCAACCAGCGCGCGCGCCAACTTGGACGGTCGCAGCGGCACGCGGCTTCGAGCGCGAGTGGGGCGAGGGCCGCCGCCAGTTGTTCGCGCGGCACGCTCGCGATCGACAACAGCCACGGCGACAGACCATAGGCGGCGCCGACCAAGAACCCGGCGTAGCGGCTGCGGCCTTGGGCGCGCAGAAAGCGGTAACACAGCATGCCACCGAGGGCCGGCAGCAGGGCAGGCTGCAGGCCGAGCAGCAGTTCATCGATGTCGGTCGGCCAGGCGGCGATGGCGCGCACCAGCAATACGATCGCGCCGATCAGCAGCACCGCCCCGATGCCTTCGCTGCGTCCAGTGCCGTAGAGGCTCACGCTCGCTGTCCCTCGCGACGAGGATCGGACGTGAGGGCTTGGCGCACACACCCCTTTCGTCGTGCGTTCGTTCGCCGCTTGAGGTTACGCGAAGTTGCTGTGGCGCCGTGATCGAAGCACTGCGGTGCTTGCGAACAGCAACCACGCGAGTGTGGCGAAAGTCGCCAGCCCAAGACCGGCGGTAAGGCCGGGCGCGTCGTAGCGGAAGGTCACGCGGCAGGCGCCCGGTGGCAACGGCAGCAGGCGGTAGGCGTGGTTGGCGCGCACGATGTCAGTGGGGACGTTGTCGATCGTCGCCGACCAGCCGGGCAAGAAGGTGTCGGTCAGCAACAGCCACGGCCGGTCGCCAGCTTCGACGGCGAGATCGATGTGGGTGGCGTGGTCGGTGACGAAGGTGACGCCGCGGCTTGGTGCGTTCGCTGGCGCTGATGGCGGTGGCGATGGCAGGTCGCTCTGCAGCGCGTGCGCGATCGTGGCCGGGGCGAAGGTCTCAGACAGCATCGCCGTCACGACCTCGGTGTCGTTGCGATGGCCTTGCACGGCAGCCACGGCCAAGGCGCGCGGCAAGGCGTGCGGCCGTTCATGCACGAAGAAGTTCGGCGGCCCGGTGGGGATGTCGACGCGCGGACCGGCGGTGTGCAGCAGTTCCGTCGCCAGCACGTAGCGCACGCCGAGCAAGTCGAGCAAAGGGTGCAGGAACGGCCGCGGCGCTGGCAGCGCATCGGGCAACGACTTCTCCAGGTACCCCTTGCCGATCAGTAGTTCGCCGATGGGCGCCAACAGGGCTTTGAGTGGTGCTGCCGAGCGGCCATCGAAGTGCGTGTAGAAGTTGAGGTCGCGCACCCCGTGCGCCATCAACTGGCCTGGCGGCAG
Organism: Planctomycetota bacterium; assembly: GCA_947444055.1. Lineage (GTDB taxonomy): Bacteria > Planctomycetota > UBA1135 > UBA1135 > UBA2386 > UBA2386. The sequence continues at coordinate 2,220 of CANEYR010000152.1, read as the reverse complement.
TTGCGCTGGCAGCTCGGGCGAGCCACTGCCGCGCGCGATCATGAAGCCGCCGCGAGCGGCGCTGTCGGCGGCGCGTTCGCGCAGGAACGTGTGCACGGCGGTGTCGACACTCTGCGCGCAGTGGGAGCCTTGGGTGACGGTGCTGCCGTGCCAACCGAGTTGCAGGGCGGTGGTCACGCCGGCGGTGATCGCGAGCCACGATCGCGGCTGTGGCGTGCGCAGCAACGCGAACAGGATCAGCAGCGCGGCACTGGCCGCCAGCCACCACGCGGCTCGTGTGCCTTCGGCACCAAGGCGTTCGAAGGCGCGTTCGAAGCGATCGACGGGGAACGGGGGCACACCTTGCACATGGTTGATGACACCCTGGCTGTCAGTCGCGTACTTGCTGGCCAGGCGCTGCACCGCCCACGTGCGGTCTTCGGCGTGCCACGCGCTCGGCCTCGGCGTGACCAACCCGATCGTGATCGCCAGCGTGGCGGCGATGGCGGCGAGTGCCACTGGCAACCGTCGCGCGCTGGTGATGAGGCGTTGCAGGCCAGCCGCGGCGAGCCACGCCACGAAGATCGTGGCGGGCGCCAGCCAACGCATCGGGGCGACGTTCTGGATCAGCGGCAAATGGAACAGCAGGTTCACGACCGGCACGAACAGCGCCATCCCGACGCAGAGCAACAAGGCGGTGATCGCGAAGCCGCGGTGCCGCGTGCGACCAAGCAGGGCGCCGACGAACGCCAACAACAAGGCGAGGGTGCCGACGTAGACCGCGTACTCGGTGTAGTTGAAGTTCGGCAGGGCGGCCTTGCCTGCTGCGTCGAGGCGCGGGTTGAGCAACAGCCCGAGCACGTTCTGCTGCGCGTAGGGCACTTCCGCTTGCGCACTCGGATGGCCGAGCGCATCGGGCAGCAAGTAGCCGAGCACGCCGTAGGCCTCGAAGGCACTGGCGCCGACCTCATGAAAGGCGGGGCTGCTCGCGCGCGTGCTCTGCGGAAAGAACAGCATCGACGGCAGCACTTGCGGGGCGGCCAACATGCCGCCAAGGGCGAGACCACAGCCAACTCGCAGGGCCGCGTTGCGGGCGGCGAGCCAACCGCTGGCGCGCCCGGTGGTGACGACGAGCCACAAGGCGAACACCCCACCAAGGAACGACGTCGTGATCGCGAACGGCGGAAAGCCGGCCAGCCACGTGCAGGCGAAGGCCAAGCCGAGGCCGGCCAAATGCCGAGCCCGCAGTCGTTCGGCTAGCACCGTCGCGTGCACGGCCCACAGCACGCCGGGCAACCACACGAAGCTGGCGAGTCGCATCCAGAAGAACGCGTTGGTCGCCATTGGGCCTGACAGTTCAAACACCAGCGCGCCAAACCACGCCGCCAAGACGCCGAGTCCGAGTGCGCGCAACAGACCGAATGCCAACAAGCCACCGAGGGCGAGGTTGATCCAGGCGATGAAGACGAGCCGACTGCTCGGGTCGTCAGCGAATAGCGCGACCCAGTTGGGTGGGTAACACAGACCGATCAGGCCATGCGCATGCAGCGGCGCGCCGCCGCGAGCGTGTGGGTTCCAGGTCGGCAGTCGCCCTTCACGCAGCTCGTCGCGCGCCAAGATCAACTCGGGCAAGAACCACGGCGGCACTTCGGTGACGTCGAAGTTGGCGCCATCGCGGGCGACTTCGAGTTGCGCGGGCGTCGAGGTCAGACTGATCGGTGGAAACTGCGCGACGTCGTACGGCACGAAGGTCCGGCCGCCGAACACACAGGGCCACAGCCACAGCAAGGGTGCCAGGCAAAGCGACAGGATGGCGAGATGGCGGGCGTACTTGTTCATGCACGCGTGCCGCGGCCGCGGGCCAGCAAGAGAGCGATGAGCAACCAAGCGAGGGCCGTCAGGCGGAAAGGCCAGGCGACGCGCGGTTGGTCGTAGGTGAACACGATCTGGTGGGTGCCAGCCGGCACGTAGACGGCGCGTAGGTAGTGGTCGGCGATGTAGATCGGCGTCGTCGCACCATCGAGCGTGGCGCGCCAGCCAGGGTCATACGGATCGGCGAGGCGCACATAGCCGTCGCTGTCGCTCTCGACATGCACCGTCACCCGTTCGTCGGCGCGTTGCTCGATCGTCACGGTGGCTTTGGCGGGGCTTGTCGTGGTGGGGCGGGGCGCGTTCGCATCTTCGAGTACGACGCGGTGCGCGACGTCGCGGTCGTTCGCGCCCAACGCTGCGAGCCGAGCC
>CANEYR010000151.1 GCA_947444055.1 Planctomycetota bacterium | reverse complement strand
CTTCGACTCGGCGTCCGCAATCAGCCGTTCCAGCGCAACCAACCGTGGGTTGCGCGCGTCGCCCCCCGCCGCCAGCGCCCGCCGCAGGCTCTCGCGCGCCTTGTCGGTGTGGGCACTGCCCAACTCGACGAAGGCCAAGTTGGCGTGCAGTTCTGGGGGTGCCGCGGGATCCGCCGTGGCGCGCAGCAGTTCGCGCGCCGCGTCGCCTTCACCCAACACGATCATCGAAGCACCGAGGTTCGCCGCCGTCAGCGTCGACTGCCCCTCCGCATGCGCCCGTTCAAAGAAACGCTTGGCGGCGTAGGCACCACCGGCATTCAGCTCGAGCGCACCACGGGCCGTCAAGGCGACGATATCGTCTTCGCCCTGGGCGAGCGCCCGATCGAGCAGCACACGGGCGCGGGCTCGCTCGCCACGTCGTTCGTGCAGCACACCACCGGCGATCAAGGCCTCACGCAGATTCGGTTCGAGTGCCAACGCCCGCTCAATGGCGGTCAAGGCCTCGTCCGGGTCGCCGTCCGCAAGCGCACTCTCGGCGCGCACGAGCAGATGGGCCGCAAGACCCTTGCGCGTCACCGTCGTGCCGCGATCCGTCGGCATCGGCGCCGGTGTGCTCTCGGGCAAACGGGTGTTGACGTTCGTCGCCGCCTGCGCGTTGCCTTGCAAGCTGCCGCCCGACCAGTCCTCGCCACGATGGCCGTCGAGGCGGATCGAGTTCCATTGGAAGCCCTGCCGCAGCTGCACCAGCCGGTGCGCGCCGCGCTGCACTTCCTCGCTCACCCAGGTGTCATCGAGCACGCGCGGCACCAACACGATCATCAGCTCGATTTCATCGCGCTGTTGCACGGTGCTGGAGAAGGCCTGACCAAGCCACGGGATGTCCATCAGGAACGGGAGCCCACTGCGCGTCTCCGTCTTGCGCGTGCTGCGCAAGCCGCCGAGCGCAATCGCCTGCCCGTCGGCCACGCGCACCGTCGTCGTCGCCTGTCGTTCGCTGATGATCGGCACGCTGACGAGACCGTCCGGCGTCACCGCGGTGCCGACTTGCTCACGCACCGATGGCGTCACCGACACCGACAACATGCCGTCTTCACCGATCAGTGGCCGCACCGACAGCAACACGCCGGTCTGCGCAAACTCCACACTGTACTCCGTGCGCGCGATGCCAGCCTCGGTGATGACTTCGCGCGTGATGAACGGCACTTGGTCGGTGACGTTGATCGTGGCGGTCTGGTTGTTGAGCGTGGACACGCGCGGGCTACTGAGCACGCGCACTTGCCCTTGCGACTGCAACGCATCGACGAACACCGAGAAGTCGCCGCCATCGAGAATGCCGAAGTTCAACGCCGTGCCGCCGGAAGCCGCAGTCTGTGACACCACCGAGCCCCCCGCCGCCAGACCGGTCTTGCCACTGTTGAACAAACCAGGCAGCAGCGACCAATTGACGCCGAGGCTGTGTTCGTTCTCGAGGCGCACTTCGAGCACCCGCGCTTCGATCGACACCTGTTTGTTGGCCCGCCCCATCGTCATGCCGACGATCTCGCGCAAGCGACGGATGCCGCTTGGTCGCGCTTGCACGTGGATGGCCGAAGCCGTGCGGTTGAGCACGAACGACGAGCCTTCGCCGAGCAGGTTGGGCAGGCTCTCTTCGATCTCGTCCCAGAAGGAGCCGCCACTGGCGCCGCCGGAGCCGCTCGACCCACTCGACCCACTCGACCCACTGGAGCCACTGGCGCCATTGGCGCCGCCCGAGCTGGAACCACCACCGCTCATCAAGTCGACGTGGACCGTCGCCTCCATCGTGCCACGCACGCGCAGGAAATTGCCGTCCCACGCGTAGCCCAGGTCGAGACTCTCAAGCACCGTCTCAAAGGTCTCTTCCACCGACGCGCGCTTGATGTCGAACGTGCACTCGGTGGCCTGGACCAGCGGATCGATGACCAGGTTGATGTCCGAATCCTTGAACAGGGCGAGCAGCACATCACTGAGCGGTGTTCTGCGCGCCTGCAAGACCTCCATGGTGCGTCCCGCGGCGGTCGCCCCACCGTGCAACGACGGCATTGGCACAACGAGCATCGGCTGGAAGACAGGTGGTGCGGCGCCATCTTCATGATCCAAGCGCGGCAGCGAGGCGCTACCAGATGTCGCACACGCCGCGGCGGCGACCATGGCCGCTACGGCCGAGAGGGAACGAGTCGTGGGGTTCATTTCGTGGGCTCCTGCTTCTCCGCCTTCAGTAGCTTCGATGATTTCGCTTTCTTCGACGGCTTTTCTGGCGTGTTCACCGTGTCGGTGGTTGCCGCCCTCTTCTCCGTCGATGGGGTCTTCTTGGTGACGTCCTCGCTAGGAGTCGTCGCGGTGGTCGGCGTCAGGTCCGCGTCGCCTTCTTGGACTTGCTCCACTTGGCGCCGCGCCATCTCCCCACGGAACTCGCGTGGAGCCGTTGCATCCAGGTCATATGTGAGCGCGCGTCCATTCCACTGCACGGTCACGCGGCCCGCCTCGATCCCGGTCACTTGACCCTTGTCGATGGCGTCACCGATGCCGACGACGCGACCATTCATCACGGCGCGCCGCGACTGCGAACTGACCATGACGACGCTGAGCTTGCACATCGGCGGGTCGTCACCGATCCAAGCCCCACCGAAGGCACCACCCGTCTCACCGCCAGGTGCTGCCGCGATCGCGGCGTCGACCAGCACGGAAAACGCCAAGTGCACATCGGAGGCCTTGTTGAACGAACCGTGCACGGCGAGCAAGTCCGTCCACTTCGGCGCCGCCTTCTCCTGTTCACCGCTTTCGCTCACCAAGTCTTCCGGCATGGCATCGTCCGTCGGCGAAGTGCCACCGAGCAACTTGTCGGCAGACCCAAGGGTGCCGAGAACCGACTTGGCGGCAAAACCGGCACACACCAAGAACCCCAGGACGGCGACGACGGGATTGATCCCCTTCTTGACCTTCTTGCGGCTCATTGGCCACCTCCTAGGTGGTAGGTCGCGATGGCGACCTCGAACACGACCTGTTCGGCGCCACCGGGCAAGACGCGCCCGGTTTCGACCACGAGCAGCCGGTCGTGTTGTTCGACCGCTACCAAGAACGAACAGGCTTGGTGCGCAGTGCCGCGCCCAACAATTTGGAACGACTGCTTGCCAACGGTGTTCGACTGCGCCGCCTTGATGTTGTCGAACGCGACCCCAGCCGTGTCACCCAGGCCTTGGATGATCTGCATCGTGCCAGCGACATCCGGGCCATCGAGCATTCGCCACTTGGAGGGTGTCGCCACCGGTTGCTCGACCGGCACGGGCACCACGCGCTCCGCTTGCAACTGCAACTCCGCGATGCGGGCCGTCAGCGTAGCCACGTCCCTCTCGCCGCGATCGCGCAAGAACCAAGCAACGCCCGCGGCCGAACCTTGCAACAGCGTCAAGGCGATGATGGCCCCGACGACAACGACACTGCCTTTGCGACGAGTCACGAGTTCCTCCACGCCATTCCCAGGCGGAACCGAAAGCGATTGCGTTGGCCAGCCACTTCCCCGATCTCGTCCTGGCCGTCCGCACGGAGATACGGAAGGTCACGCAAGCGCTTGCTAAACACCGTGAGTGCGGCCAGCGCCTGTTGGCGCGAGCTGCCTTCGACGATGCCGGTGACGACGATGCGATCGGTGCTGGCAAACTTGAGTTCTTCGAGGTGCAAGCCGCCCTCGGCGGCATTGCTCACTTGCGCCAACAGCAAGCTGATCGGGCGCCGCATGGTCAGTGCCGTTTGCAAGCGCACGTCCTCAGGACGCTGTTGGGTATTCCCCACGGGCACCGATTCGTCGGCGGCGACAGCGGCTTGCAGACGCTGCGTCTCGGCTCGCGTCTCCTCCACGACGTCCTGAACGGTGATCCAGGCCTTGCCGTCGACGATCGCGCTCAGTGAGCACGCGAGGCCGGCGGCAACCGTGGCGGCGAGTGCTACCACGCGCGACGCTCCAAGGGAGAAGTGCAGGCGCGGCACCTCGAGCAGCGATGGCAGCACCTTGCCCGAGCCAAGGCGCGCGATCAGCGCAGCGACGCCGAGACTCGGAGTCGCTTGCCCGTCGGCGACGACGGCCGGCATCTCGCCGCGCACAATGGTCTGCAGGTCATCGCCACGCAGCATCTCCATCGACTCGTCTTCGACGTTGACCCGCGCGCCGAGCACGAGAGCCTTCGGCAACGCCTGTCCGATTTCACGCAGCCAATCGAGTGTGCGTGGCAATTCCATGGCCAGCTGCGTCGTCATCGCGGCAGCGTTGCCTTCCCCGCCACCGCCAATCAGGAACCGCCGCACCTGCACCGGCGACTCGGCCTCACACAGCACAAAGCGCGCGCGGCCGGCATTGCACTCGATGATGGCGACCGGGTCGCCATCGGGGGACTTCGCCGCCATCGCCAGACACGTCTCCATCGAGTAGAGCCCGGCGACCTTGATGTTGTTGCTTTCGAAGGCTCGGCGGATGGGCTCCCAGACGCTGCGTGCGAGGGCCGTTGTGCCCATTACGAGCTTCTTGCCCGGCAGACGCCGCACTAAGCGAGTCGCCACCAACGCCTCGGCTTGGGTCTGCACCGCCGAAAGCCGCATGCCTTCGCGCGTCACAAACGCAACGACCTCCGGCGCCGTCATCTTCGGCAACGTGCTCTGGAAGTGCTGCATGCGACGTTCGCCGAGCACGACGTGCACACCGCCAGCCCCTTCCCAGACGTCGCTGCCGATCGAGCGCAGGACGGTACTGACCGTCTCGTACCCAAGGTCAGCGCATGGAATGCGCAGGGACCTCTGCACGCGCGTCGTGGCGCCGTCCCGACCGCCGACGATGACGTTCAGCGTGCCTTCTTCCAATTCGACAATGGCGTAGGTCTGCATGAGTCCTCAGAGCGTGATGTCATCGGCGGTGCCGAGGGTGCGATCGGCCCCCGCACTGGTGAGCGTGTGGGTGGCGGCGGTCCATTGCAGGGCCGTGCCGAAGCCGTCGTTGTCGAAGGCCGCGCCGAGCCCGATCAAGCCTCGCAGCGTGGTCCAGTTGCCGGCGACGGATCCACCCGCTTCGATGTGGTTGGCGAGCACTTCGACGATGAGTCGCAGGCGCTGCCACGTCTTCTTCGTGCCGGGCACGGCGGCGTAGACCCGTTGCACGTTCTCTTCGGCGGCAACGCCATCGTCGATGCCGTTCTCGCCGCGGCTGTAGACCGTCGCAATGCCGGTCGCAACACTGAACGAGTAGACGTAGCCCTGGCCCGCACCGAACGGATCGAGCACGACGGTGTTGGACACCCCCGGCTGCAGGTGCGTGCCGAGGAAGCCGTTCGAAGTCAGCAGGGCCGGGAACGCGGCGTTGTCGTGCCAGTACGAGTCGAGCGCGGTGGCGATCTCCCCCAGCTCCCGCTGCGCTTCTTGGCGCCGATCCGCTTGCAGGACCGCCCCGGCAAGGGGAACGCCCGTACCGAGCAGAATGCCGAGCACCGCCAACACGACGATCACTTCGATCAACGTGAAGCCACGCTCGGCGGTACCCGCGAGGGCACGTTCACATGTCGTCATCGGTTGCTCCCGCGCCATCGGCGCCCACGGCGGCCATTCCCAACACCGCGTCGACGCGCAAGGCGGCGCCCGCACCGTCGACAGCACGCGAGTCGAGCGTGCCGAGTTGTTCCATCAGGCCACCCGCTCCCGTCAAGGCAGCCGGCAAGGACGGCAGCGTGTAGGCCGCCCGCAACCCCGCAATCGTGGCCACACCAGCATTCCACTGCGTCGTGAGCGCGGTTCGCTCGGCGGCCGTAGCCGTCAACCACTGCCGCTGCACCCGCGCCGTCGTCGCCATCGCACTGCGCATGGCAGTCTGATCCAAGGCCGACATGCTCACGTCGAAGCGGTAGGCGCTGCGCAGCAACATCGCACGCAATAGCCGCAAGCGCGCGCGTTGGCGATCACGCAGCGGCGACTCGCTCGCGAATTGGAACGTCACGTCATCGCCGGTGCCGAGCAGCCGGTCGAGGCCACGACTGCGGGCACGCGCGCCGCCGGCAACCAAGGCGTAGTCCAGGTCCTGACCGTCGCCGTACGGATCGATGCGCCACCAGCCTTGCTGCTCGAGGCCACCGGCGGTCGCCAGCGCATTGAGAGTCGCCGGGAACGCGCCGTTACGCTGGTAGCCGACCAACGCCGCCGATTGCACCGTCGCCAATCGCGAGTTGGCCGTGTTCGTCCGGCCGGCGAATGGCGGCACGAAACTCTGCACCGCCAGCACGATCGTCATGCTGGCGACGCCAATGATGCCCAGCAGAACCACAAGGGCGAAGCCGCCGTCACCGCGCCCGCACGTTGGCTCAAGGGCGTTCACTTGCCGATCCCCTTCATCGCCGAGTAGATCGTGCCGACGACGAGCACCGCGACGCCACCGACCACGATGCCGAGGGTGACGATGACAATGGGCTCGAGCAGTCCGAGCGCCTTCTTCACCGCGGCCTTCACTTCGCGATCGTAGAGCCGACTCAGACGTTCGAAGGTGACCGGCAGACGACCGGCCTCCTCGCCAACCAGCACCATGCTGAGGGCAACCGGCGGCAGCACTTCCTCTTCGCGCAGCGCTTCGCCCAGGCGCGCCCCGCCGAGAATGCGTTCGCGGACACTGTCGATACTCGCCCGCATGCGCGGCAGCGACACCGCAGCCCCACCCAGTTCGAGCGCGGTCGTCATGGTCAGACCAGACTGCAGCAACACCGAGAAGGTGCGCGAGAACTGCGCGGTCGCCAACGTCGTCAGCAACGTCCGGACAACCGGCACGCCGCCGAGCATCGTCATCAGGAACGCACCGAATGCGGGCCTCTTGCACAGCATCTTGAAAGCGATCGCTGCCCCAATCGACGCCGCCACGATGTACCAGATGTTGCCGGCGACAAAGTTCGATGCATCGATCAGGTAGAGGCTCGCCGCCGGCAAGTCGCCGCCCATCTTGCTCAAGACCGAGCTCAAGCGCGGGATCACGAACGACAGCATGAACAGCACCATCGCGTAGCCAGCGCCGGCGATGACCAACGGGTAGATCATCGCCTGCTTCACGGTGGCGGCGATCTCGATGCGCCACTCAAGGAACCCGGTGATCGACATCAGCACGTCGGGCAGGCTCCCTGATTGCTCGCCAGCTCGAACCAGCGAGCAGTAGATGCTGGGGAACGAGCGGGGATAGGCAGCGAGCGAATCCGACAGCATCTGCCCGGCGGCGACCCGATCGCCAAGGTCATCGAGCATGGCCGCGATCTTGGGATCCTCTTCTTGCTCAGAGACTGCTTTGAACGTACCGAGCAACGGCACGCCCGCGTCGAGAGCTTCGTAGAGCGCCTGCGTCAGCAGCAGCAAGCGGCGAGGCGTGAGGCACACATCGACTGGCGGCGCGCGCTCGGCAACGACGGCGTCCAAGGCCCGCACCCGCACCAACGAACGCCCTTCACGATGCAGGCTGTCGTGCAGCGACTGCTCGTTGTTGGCCTCGAGCACGGCTTGGCTCGTCGAGCCATCCGACTCCAGAATGGTCGTTCGGAAGCGCATGGGGGTCCTGGGGAAGCGGCACGAACGGCACGCGGCCAGCCTTTGCAGACCGCCGTGTGCCCTACTGACTACTGCTGCTGCGTGATCAGGAAACCGATGTCGTCACCAGTGACGTCCGTCGTCGCGGTCGCGTTCGCGCTGGTGTCGAACAGGCCATTCGCGCCAGCCGAGATCACCCACAGACGCTTGTAGAGCGTCGCATTGGCGAGGTAGCCCGAGCTGACGTTGACGACGTACGGACGGCCCCAGGGGTCGAGCGGCGTCGAGCCGTTCGAGTACGGACCGCGCCAGCGCATGGTGCCGGTCGTCGCGTAGGCGGCGGCGACGGCGTTCTGCGGTCGGTTGACGGTCAGGTGGTTGTTGAGCAGATCGCCGCGAGCTGCACCCATGCCCCACGTGATCCAGTTGTGGCCGGCATTCCACGGGTTGACCGTCGGCATCGTCGGGCCGGTCAGCATCACGTAGCAGGTGTTGTTGGTGCCAGCGCTGTTGCGCGCCGGGAACACGCCGAGATCCTTGTAGAAGGACATCGTCGCCGCACCCACGACCTTGACCTCCGCCTCGGCGCGAGCGCGCCGAGCGTCTTCCATGTAGCTGCTCAGCATCGGCACGGCGATGGCGGTCAGCATCAAGATGACGGTGAGCACGACGATGACTTCGACCAGGGTGAAGCCGCGTTCTGGGTTGCGAAGCGACTGTCCGATGTTTGCTGCCCTCTTCATGCGCAAGGCATCGGCAATCACCCTGAGTCCACTTTCGGGAACTTCGCAGAAACGGCGATCGACTAGCAGAAACGGAGATCGAGTTGCCCACTCCAGTCGGCCGCCGCCGCCATCCGATGCTCGATCATGGCGCAACCAAAGGCGGACCTGATCTCTGCCCTGGCAGTGAGCCTTGACGAAGACCGTCGCTTCTTCGAGGCCGCGCTGAAGGACTGCCCAGCAGGCGAGGCCGCGCAGATCGACAAGCTGGTCTCGCGCGGAATGATCACGATGGACCGGGGCTACAAGCTCTGGGCCGAAATGCTGGGCCTGCCGTTCCATTCGCTCGACGAACGCGCCCTCGACGTCAAGGTGCGGCACCGCATCCCGGTGGACATCGCTGCCCGCCACAACGCCATCGTCGTCGCAGAAGAAGACGGCATTCTGTCGGTGGCACTGAAGAATCCGTTCGACTTGATCGCAGTCGACGAAATCCAAGAAGTGACCGGGCAGTCCGTGCAGGTCGTGCTGGCGACGCCGGATTCGATCGCCGCCGCACTCGGTCGCTTGCAGAAGGGGCAGACCGGCATCGAGGGCTTGATCCAGCGCCTCTTGAAGTCGGAGATCGACAGCCAGAGCGTCGACGCCGACAAGCTGCGGCGCCTCGTCGGCGATGACGCCGTCATCAAGCTGGTCGACCACTTGATCGAAGAAGGCATGCGCGCGCGTGCCAGCGACATCCACATCGAGCCGCAGCGCGATTGCCTGCGCGTGCGCATTCGCGTCGATGGCGACATGGACACGCTCTACAGCCTGCCCACAGGCTTGCAGCGCGCGGTCGTGGCCCGCATCAAGGTGGCGTCGAACATGGACATCGGCGAAAGCCGCAAGCCACAGGACGGGCGCATCGCCGTGTCCGCCAAGGTCGAATTGCGCGTGTCAGTGCTGCCGAGCGTGCTCGGCGAGAAAGCCGTGATGCGTGTACTCGATCGATCGGGTGTCACGCTCGATCCGGGCAAGCTCGAGATGAGCAAGCACAACCTCGACCTGTTCCGGCGCGGCTACTCGTCGCCCAACGGCATCGTGCTGCTGACCGGACCCACCGGTTCGGGCAAGACGACCACGCTCTACACCGCGATGGCCGAACTCAACCAGCCGGACTGCAACCTGGTCACGGTCGAAGACCCAGTCGAATACGAACTCGCCGGCACCACGCAAGTGCAAGTCGACGTCAAGGCGGAGCGCACGTTCGCGAGTTCGCTGCGCTCGATCCTGCGCCAGGACCCGGACGTCGTCATGATCGGCGAGATTCGCGACGCGGAGACGGCTTCGATTGCCGTGCAAGCGGCCCTGACTGGCCACTTGGTATTGAGCACCGTGCACACCAACGATGCGCTGTCGACCGTGCACCGCTTGTGCGACATGGGGATTGCCCCGTACCTGCTAGGTCCCGCCCTTCGCTGCATCGTCGGCCAGCGGCTAGTCGCCCGCATTTGCCCCGACTGCTCCACGCCCACCCAACCGGAACCGCAGGTGCTCGCTGAGTTCGGGCTCACGGCCGACACCAAGATGACCGGCTTCAAAAAGGGCACTGGCTGTCAAGCCTGTCGCAACCGCGGCAAGCGCGGGCGAGTGGCCATGCATGAAGTGCTCTTCGTTTCCGCAGCGCTGGCGTCGGCGATCTCGCGGCGCGCGCCGGACGCCGAGCTGCAGCAGCTGGCCAAAGAAGCGGGCTATCGCCGCCTGATGCAGGACGGGCTCGAGAAGGCACAGCGCGGCCTGGTCTCGCTCGAAGACGTGCTCGCGGTCGCTCGCATCGAATAGCACGGCT
>CANEYR010000150.1 GCA_947444055.1 Planctomycetota bacterium | reverse complement strand
TATGCAGTGGATTACGCGGAGGAGTTCGCCGCCCTGATGGACCACTTCGCAGCGGAATACCGTCGTGGGCGCACACCAAACCCCTGTGTGCTGTGCAATCAGCAGCTCAAGTTCGGACACTTGTTCCGGTTCGCAGACGATGTTGGTGCATCCGCCGTCGCGACGGGGCACTACGCGAGGGTGCGCAACGGCGAGTTGCACACCGCGCGCGACCAGCAGAAGGACCAGACCTACTACCTGTTCGGGGTCGAGCGACCGGCGTTGGCGCGCACGCTGTTCCCGCTCGGCGACATGACGAAGGCGGAAGTGCGCGCGGTGGCGACCGCGGCGGGGCTTGCCACCGCCGACAAGCCGGAGTCGATGGAGATCTGCTTTGTCACCAGTGGCGATTACCGCGACCTCGTGCGCGCGCGCGGCGGCAGTGGGCGGGCGGGGCGCTTTGTCGATCCGACCGGCCGCGAGTTGGGTCGGCATGACGGCGTCGATGGGTTCACGATCGGGCAACGCAAGGGACTGCCGGCTCTCGGCACGCCGCACTACGTCGCGGCGATCGATGCCGACGGCGGCGACGTGACGTTGGTGACGCGCGACGGCGTGCTGCGCAGCACGATGTTTGTCGACGGCGTGCACTGGCTCGTCGATGGTCCGCCCGCTGGGGAAGTGCTCGCGGCCAGCGTCAAAGTGCGCGCGCGCCACGAGGCGGTGCCGGCGACGATCGTCGCCACGGGACGCACGGCGCGCGTGGACTTTGCGTCACCAGTTGCCGCCATCACGCCGGGGCAAGCCGCGGTGTTCTATGACGGCGACCGCGTGCTCGGCGGTGCTTGGATCGAAGGCGCGGGGTAAGCGTCGCCGTTTTGGCACCGAATCGCCCCGAGCCGAACCGGTGGCTGCGATCAGATGCTGCCCTTCAGCGACGTGCCGGCGCGGAAGCCGACGGTGCGCGAGGCTTTGATCTGGATCGGCTGGTTGGTCTGTGGGTTGCGGCCCATCCGAGCTTTGCGGTTCTTCACCGCGAAGGTGCCAAAGCCCACGATCTGGACGGCTTTGTCCTTCTTCAGGCCCTTCTGGATCGACGTGATGAGCGCGTTGACCGCGCGTTCGGCGTGTGCTTTCGAGCACTCCGTGCCGAGCTGCTTCTGAACTTCTACGACGAGGTCTGCCTTGTTCATGGATGCCTCCAACGACTTGCCACGGGTTTGTGGCCCAACCGCCCTTCGGTCGAGCAAGCGCGAAATCTACGCAGGAAGAAGGGCCCATGGCAAGGCCGGATCGGCTGGCGAACCAAGATCGGCGCGGGTTGCAGGGGCATCGCTGGCGGTCGCGCGGCGGCTGTATCGCCGCGCTCGGTCGCGGCGCGCAACGCGGATCGGCAGGCGGGGCTCAAGGCAACCGTGGCAACGAGTCGATGCATGGGACCAACGGGGCAACCGCCCCACACCCCCGAACTCGACGAGGATGTCATGAGGATCGCGGCCACCGGCGCCACTTTGTTGCTTCTGCTGCAAGCTTGCTCGACGACACCCACGGCGTCGACGAGTCCGTTCCAGCAACCAAACTCGTTGATGGCTGGTGAGATCACCAGCCGCGTCGAGCAGATTCCTTACCAGCATCGCGATGAGCTGCTGCAGAACCTGATGTGGCTGTCGCAGACGGGTGAGCAGACGGTGCCAGCCCTGCTCGCGGGGCTGCAGCACGAGAACCCCAAGGTGCGCAGTTCGTGCTGCTGGGTGCTCGGCCGCATTCACGATCGGCGAACGATTCCGAACGTGCAGGCGGTCATGCAGGACGCCGAGCCGAGCGTGCGCATGGAAGCGGCGCGGTCGCTGGTCGCGATGGGTGACATCGTGTGGTCGCCGGCCTTGATCGAAGGTCTCGACAGCGAGAAGAAGGAAGTGCGCTACATGTGCCACGAGGCACTGAAGACCGCGACCGGGCACGACTTTGGCTACGACCACCTCAACCAGAACGATGGCGAGCTGAAGCTGTCGGTGCTGCGTTGGCGGCAGTGGTGGAGTGAATACTCCGGCGACGTGTTCTTCGCGCAAAACTACCAGCAGCAGCACAACCTGCAGCCGACGGTGGCGGCGCCAGACGGCGAGACGAAGCCCGCGGTGGAAGTGCCGCCAGGCAACCAAACGCCGCCAGTGCAGCCGGCGAATGGGGTGCAGCCAAACCCAGGATCGCAAGGCCAGCCGGTGCCAAACAACCGTCCGAACGGCGGTTGATGCGGTTGCCAGGCTGCGGGCCTGTCAGGTGACGAGATCGGGGCGCCATGGTGGCGCCCCGCGTCATTTCCAGGGGGCATGACGATGCACGGAAGGCCGCGGCGCGCGCATCGACTGGCGGCAGCCGGTTTCCTTGGCCTGCATCGGAGCTAGACTGCGGCACCCCTCTCTGACTCCCTTCCCAGGTTTGTTATGCGCCGCAGTTCGTCCGGCTTCACGTTGATCGAGCTGATGATCGTCATCAGCATCATTGGTGTTTTGGCAGCGGTCTTGTTGCCGAAGGTGCTCGAAGCGAAGGACGCCGCCAACGCGGCGGCCGACCAGTTGCAACTCAGCCAGACGCACGCGTTCTGGTACGAGGTCTACCAGCGAAAGCACGATGGGTTCTTGCCGAGTGAGGGCGGGCACCAGTTTGTACTGAAGACTTGGACGTCGAAGATCTTCGACCACACCCCCGAGAACCTCGACAAGTACTTCTCGCCGGGCGCGCAGGATCCCTACCAGCAGGAAGTGAAAGATCGAATGAAGAAGGGCGAGGATCCGTGGCTCGACCTCAAGAGCGTGACCACCAGCGACACGCACTACGTTGGCCGGGCCAAGGAGCACCTGCGCACCGCCAAGCAAAGCGCCGAAGAGGCGTGGATGGCGAACGACAACGAAGGAGCCTGGTCGCTGCGTGACGGCACCATCAACGTGCTGTTCAACGGCGGCAACGCGCGGCAGTACAGCTACCAGGACTTGATCAAGACGTTCGGCGTCGGCGAGTTCGACAAGAACGTGCCCATCGAAACCTACGGCCCAAACTCGCCGATCGTCGAGTGCCGCAAGCTCGCGAACTGAGTCGCTCGCTTGCGGGGTGAGGACTGCGTCTTGGCTTAGAAGAAGCCCATCACCGGCACCGCATACGACACCGTTCCCGTGGTGGCGGCGTTGTTGGTGCTGTTGATGATGCGCGAGGTCGCGATCGGCAGCGGCCCGGTGGGCGGTGTCACGAAGGTGACCGCGTCACTGAACGCCATGCCGACCGTCGACAGATCGACGGAGCCAGCTTGGCACCACAGCCGGAAGCCTGGCGGCAGCAGGGGCAGCGCGGTGAGGCTGCCGTCGTAGTCGCCGGCGCTGTTCATCGCGCCCGGCAGGGCAAACCACACCTCCGCCGAGCTCCAGAAGGGGCAGTCCGCGCGCAGTGGCCACGGCGTGCCGTCGAGTCCGTGGCCGATCATCACGAACGGCAGTGCGGTGCCAGTGCCGAGGTCCGGCACGCCGTTGCGGATCGACACGTCGAGGCGCCCGCTGCCGGTGAGCCGCCAGTACGTCATCGTCGCGTAGCTGTTGGTGGTCGAGCCTGGCGCCGGACAGCCTGCGAAGGTGCGGAAGCCCGGCTGCTCGGCGCGGCCATCGGTGTAGTTCTCATGGGCGTCGAGGTAGACGCTGAGGTTGGTGTTGGTGCCAGCTTGCGAGGTGTTGCCAAACACCGTGACGTCCACACACAACGTGCCGCCCGTGCTCGGCAGCAAGAACGGCAGTTGGTAGGGGATCGTCAGTTCGAACGCCGCCGCCGGATCGAGGCCGGGCCGTTGCGTCGGTGGGAAGCCGAGCACCGTGCGCGGCAGCACGACGATCGGGTTCTGGCCGACGTTGTTGGCGAACGTGGTCGACGCCTGCGTTGGCAGCGCCGGCGACAGCGACAGCGCCACCTGCAGGTCGCTGGCGAAACCGTCCACTTGGCCGCGCACCGCGATCGCGTCGCGCCGGTAGGCGTGACCGGTGATCAGGGTGCCGCCGGGCACGTCGCGATGCAGCGTCTGCATGCGCGCCGACGCCCGGCCGAGCGGGAAGTGCGTGAACGAACTGCCTTCGAGGTTCGCGCGGTCCGCAGGCGAGACGGCGACGATCTGTTGGGCGGTCAAGGTGAAGAGCAGGAATGGCAAAGCCAGAATCGAGTGGTTCATATCGTTCTCCTTCGCGACTCGCGGGCCTATCCCACGAGGTCGCCCCATAGTGGAAATTGCGCAGCAACTTCGTGCAGAAAATGCGGCGCGAGTGGTTGCTTCCGCAAAGGTCACCTCGCTAGCATCCTCGCCCCTCGTCGACCCCGCTTGCACGCGGCATCGAATGAGCAACCCGCAACGAAGCAACCAAAGCAACGCACGTTCCCTGGGGGCGGGCATGACCTTGGCGATCTCCGTGGGGTTGTTCGCTTACGGCGGGCTGTGGCTGGATGCGCAGTTTGGGACCAAGCCTTGGCTCCTGTTGCTGTGTGTCGGTTGCGGCATCGTCGGCGGCGTTCTGCATCTGATTCGCGTGCTCGCTCCCGAGCTCTGGCCGTTCGGGAAGCCGCCGAAGTCGTGACCTTCCTCCGCATGCCACAGTCGCTTCCACGAACTGACGCCGCCGTTGCCAGTGGCGACCGCTCTGCGCCGACGGTGGTGGTCTCGCCGGCGGTGGCCTCGGCGGCACTGGCCTCGACGGCGCTGGTGTCGGCGGCGCTGACCGACCGCTTGCCCTTGATGGCTGCGTTCCGTTTCGGGGCGTTGCTGACCACGGCGCTAGCGACCGCGGTGTGGCTGGTGGCGCACGCCGCCCTCGACCTGCTACCTAGCGAGTCGTTGCCGTACTACGGCGCCGGTCTCGGCGCCGCCCTGTTCGCCGCCATGCTCGCGCTGTGGATCCACGGCCGTTTCTTGGATCGCCGCCCGCAACCGTTTGCCAACGACGGCCGCCTGATGGCGTCGCGCCTGCAGTCGCTGCTGGCCGCGGCCTTTGGCGCCAAACTCGGCGTGCTGTTGCTGGCGGTGTTTGCGCTGCGCGTAGACGGCGTGAAATTCGCGGCCATGGCGACCTTTTGCATCACGTTCGCAGCGGTTGCCTTGGTCAGTCAGTTGGCGATTGCCGGCTACGTCGCGCGAGCCATGACCAAGCGATCGCGGGCGAGTGGACACGTCGCTGTTGCAACGCCGCTGCCGACCGAGAAAGTCCCTCACTAACGTGCTTGTCAACAGACCGTTCGTCATCAGCCAGTTCGTCATCAGCCAGTTCCTCATCAGATCCATGCTTGCAACGCGCATCCTGATCACTGCTTGGTTCTGCTTGCTGACCTGGGTTGGCGGACCCGCGTTGCCGGCGCAAGCCGGGGGCACGTCGGCGCCGCATAGCCAGCAGCCGCAAGGCGAGCAGTCGCAGGGACAATCGCCGACGGCGGCCGGTTCCCACGCGGAGGGTGCGCACCCGACGCCGACCACGCTGCAGATGTCGAACTCCGACATCTTCAACCACCAGTTCTCGCACAGCGTGCCGTACGTGATCTTCACGCCGAGCATCTCGCCCGACCCGAACGTCAACAAGCTGTTCGCGGTCTACAACGTGCAGCCGTGGCAGTGGGTGTGTCTGGGTCTGATGCTGGCCGTCTTCTTCCCGGTGCTGCAGAGCTTCCGCACCGGTCGCGCCGGTCGCGGCACGCGCATCATGCGCGGCTTCTGCCTGTGGATCCGCGACGAGATGGTCTACTCGGTGATGGGCAAGGAAGAGGGCCGCTTCTACGTGCCGCTGTTCCTGTTCACGTTCTTCTTCATCATGTTCCAGAACGTGATCGGCCTGATCCCCAGCGTCGGCCACAGTTTCCCCCTGGCGATCTACACGGCGACTGGCACGCCGTACGTGACCGGCGCCTTCGCGATCATCACCCTCGGCCTGATGCTCGGCCTTGGCATGAAGAAGAACGGCGCCCTCGGCTTCTTCAAGGGGCTGGTGCCGCACGGCCTGCCGGTGGCGCTGATCCCGATCATGTTCTTGATCGAGTTCGTCAGCCTGCTGGTCAAGCCGTTCGCGCTGACCATTCGTCTGTTCGCGAACATGCTGTCAGGACACCTCGTCATCGCGTCGGCGATCGGCCTGATCTTCCTGTTCACCAAGATGCAAGGTGGCGCGGTCTCGTCCTACCTGACTGCGTTGCCGTGCCTCGGCATGGCGATCTTCATCTACATCATCGAGGCCTTCGTCACGCTGCTGCAGGCCTACATCTTCACGTTCCTGAGCATCAACTTCGTCTACCAGGCGATGCATCAGGAACACTGATTCCGACTGCTTCCCATTCCATCCCACGTTAGTCACGGAGAACCCATGATCGCTTTCTTCCAGGATCCAGCCGCCCTAGCAGCCGCCCAAGAAGCCGCCATTAAACTCGCCAATGCTTCGAACTCAGGCCTCGGCATGGGTGCCGGTCTGGCCGCCGGTCTGGCCGCAATTGGCGCCGGTCTCGGCATTGGTCGCATCGGCGGCTCGGCCGGTGAAGGCATCGCCCGCCAACCCGAAGCGGCCGACGCGATCAAGGGCAGCGCCCTGATCTTCGCGGCGTTCGTCGAAGGCGTCGCGCTGTTCGCCGCCGTCATCGGCCTGATGCTCGCAACAAAGTAATTGGCAGGCAGGTAAACCGCCTGCAGTCCTGATCGTCCTGTTTCCGTCGGGCTCACTTGAGTCCGACCTTCCTTGCCTCGGAGGCGCCCGTGCAGCTCGCTAGCACCCTGTCGATCCACGTCGCTTCGGCGATGAACCTCAGTGACGATCCGCGTCCTCTCAGCGCGCTGTTGGAGTTCGCTCCGGGCGCCATGATCTGGACGCTCCTCGCGTTCGGCATCGGCCTGCTGTTCATGTGGAAATACGTCTACGGCCCGATCACGATCGCGCTCGAGGCGCGTGACAAGAAGGTAGAAGACTCCATCACCGCCGCCGAGATCGCCCGCAAGGGCGCCGAGGCGCAGATGGCGCAAGCCAAGGCCGAGCTGCAGAAGGCCCAGGAGAACGGCAAGCGCATGGTTGAAGACGCCATGGCGCGCGCCGAGCGGCAGGCGGCGGAAGCGGTGCGGGTCGCCGATGAGCGCGCCAAGGCCGAACTGCACAAGGCGCGCGAAACGATCGCCGCCGAAAAGCGCCAGGCGCTGCAGGAGATCAAGGCGTTGGCGGTCGAGTTGACCATCGCGGCGACCGGCAAGCTGCTGCAGCAAGAGGTCGACGCCGAGAAGAACCGGCCGCTGGTGCAGCAGTTCGTGGCCAACGCTGAGGCGGGTGGTCGATGACGCTGTTGGCTAAACGCTACGCCAGTGCGCTGTTCGCGTTGGCCACCGAGCAAGAGAAGGCCGCGCAAGAGCAGACTGGCCAGAAGGTCACAGACGCCGTGGCGGCGGATCTGAGCGCGCTGCACGCCGCGCTGACCAGCCCGGCGGCGCGGGCCGTCATTATGAGTCCGGATGTCACGGCGACGGAGCGCGCGGCCCTGCTCGACAAGCTCTGCAGCGGGCGGGTCGGCCTGTTGCGCAATCTCGTCGGCGTGCTGCAACAACGTCGCCGCCTCGACGTGCTGTTTGATTTGCAACCGGCTTACCAAGCGTTGGTGATGGCCGCGCGCGGTGAAGTCGAAGGCATCGCCGAGACGGCGCATGCGTTGGCCGCAGACGAACTCGCCGCGCTGACCGCCCTCGCTGGTCGGCTCAGTGGCAAGAAGGTCCACCTGACCACAGTCCTGCGCCCCGAACTCATCGGCGGCGTGCGACTGCGCATCGGCAATGTGCTCTACGACGGCTCCCTGCGCGCCGCGCTCGACCAATTGCAGGTCAAGCTCACCCAAGCGGCAGTCTGACCCCGGTAGCGATCTGATCGGGCAAACGCCCACCGTTCCCCTGATTCAACCCCGCATTCCCAACCCCGCATTCCAAGACTCTGAGTCCCGCCCGATAGACCCATGGATCTCAAACCATCCGAAGTCGCCACCGTCCTGAAGTCCGAGATCGAGGGCTTCGCTGGACGTATGCAAAAGTCCAGCGTCGGCACCGTGTTGATGGTCGGTGACGGCACCGCCCGCGTGCACGGTCTCGATGACTGCATGATGAACGAGATGCTCGACTTCGGGAATGGCATCTTCGGCGTCGCGCTGAATCTCGAAGAAGACAACGTTGGCGCCGTGTTGCTCGGCAGTGACGCCAAGGTCAAGGAAGGCGACACCGTGCGCACCACCGGACGCGTCATCTCAGTGCCGACCGGCCTGCAGATGTGCGGCCGCGTCGTCGATGCGCTTGGTCGCGCGGTGGACGGCAAGGGGGACATCAAGGTCGGCCCCAACGACCTGCGTCCGATCGAAGGCCGGTCGCCGACCGTGCCCGAACGCCAGCCAGTGCGCGAACCGCTGCAGACGGGCATCAAAGCGATCGACTCGATGATCCCAATCGGTCGCGGCCAACGCGAACTGATCATCGGCGACCGCGGCACCGGCAAGACGGCGCTGATCATCGACACCTTCATCAACCAGAAGTCGACTGGCGGTGGCGACCCGAACAACCCGGACCAGGTCATCTGCATCTACGTCGCCGTCGGCCAGAAGCAGTCGACCATCAAGGCGGTCGTCGACAAGCTCGAGAAGTACGGCGCGATGCCCTACTCGATCGTCGTCTCGGCCCCAGCTTCGGCCGAAGCGGCGATGCAGTTCTTGAGCTGCTACGCCGGTGCGTCGATGGGCGAGCG
Organism: Planctomycetota bacterium; assembly: GCA_947444055.1. GTDB lineage: Bacteria > Planctomycetota > UBA1135 > UBA1135 > UBA2386 > UBA2386. The sequence continues at coordinate 1,520 of CANEYR010000150.1, read as the reverse complement.
CCTGCGCGACGAAGGTCGCCACGTCGTCATCGCCTACGACGACCTCTACAAGCAAGCGATCGCGTATCGCCAGGTGCTGCTGTTGCTGCGCCGTCCGCCGGGCCGCGAGGCCTTCCCAGGCGACGTCTTCAACCTGCACAGTCGCCTGCTCGAACGCGCCGCCAAGCTGTCCAAGGAAAAGGGCGGTGGTTCGTTGACGGCACTGCCAGTCGTCGAGACGCAGGAAGGTGACGTGTCGGCCTATATTCCGACCAACGTGATCTCGATCACCGACGGCCAGATCTTCCTCGAGTCGTCGCTGTTCAACGCGGGCCAACGCCCGGGTGTGAACGCAGGCATCTCGGTGTCGCGCGTCGGCGGCTCGGCGCAGATCGGCGCGATGAAGAAGATCTCTGGTGGTCTGCGTATTCAGCTGGCGCAGTACCGCGAACTCGCGGCGTTTGCGCAGTTCGGCAGCGACCTCGACAAGGCGACCCAGAGTGCGATCACGCGCGGTCAGCGCATGACCGAGCTGCTGAAGCAGCCCGAATTCCAGCCGGTGCCGGTCGAAGAGCAGGTCGTCATCCTCTACGCCGGTTCGTCGGGCGCGCTCGACACCGTGCCGTTGCCGCGCGTCGGTGAGTTCGAGAAGAAGTATCTCGCGTTCGTCCGTGCTAACCACGGCGACGTGCTCACCCTGATTCGTACCGAGAAGAAGTGGACCGACGCGCTGCAGAAGAAGTGCGACGAGATCTGCGCCAAGTTCCGCAGCGAGTTCCTCGCCTAACGTGCGTTCGAACCTGACCCGCATCCCTCGCGAGTAACCCATGGCGAACCTCAAGGAACTCCGCGGCCGCATCAAGTCGGTGGCCAGCATTGCGCAGATTACGCGCGCGATGGAAATGGTCGCGTCGATGAAGCTGCGCAAGGTGCAGGCGAAGGCGCAGAGCTTTCACCCGTACGTCGACGAGATCCGCCACATGATCGAAGCGCTGGCCAGCAAGGTCAGCGGCGACGGTGAGGTGCCGCTGTTTCTTGGGCGCGAGGTCAAGACGGTCGGCATCTTCGTGGTGTCTTCGGACCGCGGTCTGTGTGGTTCCTACAACAGCAACTTGCTGTTCGCGACCAAGAAAGTTGCCGAGGAACTGCAGGCGCAGGGCAAGCAGGTCAAGTTCTGGTGCTACGGCAAGAAGGGCTACGCCTGGTTGACGCGCCGTGGCTTCACAGTCGAACGTCTGTTCGTCGAACCACCTCTCGACAAGGCCGACTTCATGGCAGCCAAACTGGTTGGCCAGGCGTTGGTCGAAGCGTTCACCAGCGGGCTCGTTGACGAGGTGCGGCTCTGTTACACGCGCTTCCAGTCGATGGCGAAGTTCGTCCCGACGACGGCGCCGTTCTTGCCGATCCGCGGCATCGCCGTGGGCGAGCAGGCCACGCAGAAGGCATACGCGCTGGACTTCTTGATCGAGCCGGACGCGACCACCGTGTGGAACCGTTTGATGCCGCGCTACCTGGAAACCGTGGTTTTCGACGCCATGTTG
>CANEYR010000149.1 GCA_947444055.1 Planctomycetota bacterium | reverse complement strand
GGTTGCCGTCACCGTTGAGGTCCACAAACTGTGGAGTCGAGGACGTGCATCACCAGACGCCGGGAACTTCGGCGATGGCGCCGGCCGCCATCAGCCACTCGCCGGCGGCGAGCTTGCTGCCGCCGAGGCCCTTGTAGACCTTCATCTTGCCGTCGCTGAACTGGCCGACGATGAGGTCCTTCTTGCCGTCCTTGTCGAGGTCGTGCCAGCACGGCGCGGCATAGCCGGGAGCTTCGACTTGCACGTAGGCGTCACCAGCTTGCAAGCGCACAGGAGTGTCGAACTGGGGGGCCTGCGGGGCCGCAAGACAGAGCGGCAACAGGAAGGTTGTGTACATGTGGGATCCTTTGTGGGGAGGCCGAACGCGAGGCGGCAGCATATCGAGCGCCGGCCCGAACATTTGCGTGCAGGCAAGATGCCAGTCCGCCTCAAGGCCGAACATCGTGCGGCAAGCTGCCACGCGCCGCGCGCAGATAGCCAAACGGCGTCAGGTAGAGCAGGTTGGAGACTCGCGAAGTGTAGACGTCGGCGTGGCGTTCGATCTGGCGCGCTAGGCGGCTCTTGTCGTTGCCGGCGCGCATCGATGGCCCCCACGTGGGGTGCCCGAGTTGGCTGGTCTCTTTGGCCAGCGGCACAATGCGATGTTCGAGTTGCTCCAGTTCGTGGCGCAGCGTGCGCAGACGTTCTTGGATGGCCACGTGGCCGCTCGGCGTGCCGCTCGGTGGCGCGACACCATGGTCAAGCCGCTGCAGGGCGAGGCGCAACGTAGCTTGCTCGCGATCGAGCCGTTCCTTCTGGTGCATCAAGGCTTCGAGGGTGCGCTGGTGTTCCGCGAAGTGTTGCTCCGCGACCACCTCACTTTCCAACTCACGCAAGACGAGGGCCGTTCGCCAACGGCGGATCCGGCTCGACACATGTACGTCCGCATACACATGGTCGCCGACGTAGAGAATCTCTGAGCCATCACAGGCGAAGTGCTGCTGCACCGCTGCGGCATTGCCGCCGCGATAGACGACGCCGCGCTGCAGGGGGCCCTGCAACGGCCGCAGGGTGTCGTCGTCGACCACTTCTTGGAACGCCGTCTCAAGCTCAAAGAACGCCGGCTTCTTCGCCTGCACAATCACGAGATCAAACAGATTGCGCCAGTGCACCTGGCTGTCTTCACTGGCCCCGAGATAGGGGGCAAACGCATAACTCATCATGGCGCGCGTGTAGTGCCATTCAGAGTTGGTCGCGAGAAACAGCTTCTTGCCCGCCTGTTTGAGGTCGAGCAGGGTTTGCGCCAGCTGCGGATCGAGATGCACGAACTGCTGGGGGCGGGCGATGATTTCGGCTTTGAGGGCGCCTTCAAGGTGCGCAACGTTCATCGCGTCTTGCACGAGGTCGTAGAGGCTGCGGTAGTCGGGGGTGCTGGGCAGCAGCCCGCGATCGCGCAAGTCCACGAGCTGACCGTAGACACACGCCTCCGACAGCGAGAACAGCGTGTTGAGGAACACCCAGCGTGGTTCACTGAGGTCGACCCAGACTTGGCTGTAGGTGTTGCGTTGGTCTTCGTGCGTCAACAGCCGGGTGCCGTGAGCGGCTTGGGTGACGTAGCCAAAGCGGTTGGCTTTGACGATGTTGCCGAGCTGCACGTCCAGAATCAGGCCGCGCGCGAAGAGGTTGGGATCGAAGCGCAAGTCGGCGACGGGCAGCCCGCGGGCCAGCAAGCGTTGCTGCACATGGGCGTAGGCGCGCGTCTCCCAAGCCGGCACGTCGTAGTGGACTAACGTGTAGTCCATGTCGAAGCCGACGGCGCGGATCGAGCGCATGTTGAGGGTGCGGTTGCAGAAGACGGCCCGCTCGGGCGGGGGCAGCGCATCCTTCGGATCGATCGACATGCGTGGCGTTCTACCATCCAGCCGTGGCAACGACGTGTGGCGATCGACCGCGGCGGCCCAACCTCGGGGTAGACTTGGCGACCTGCATGTGGTCTGCCCGAGCTTTCTTGTCGATGGGTGCCGTTGCCCTGCTGCTGCTCACGGCCGCATGTGGGGCTGGCTTGATCGGCGGCATCGCCAGCAGCGGCGGCATCGCCAGCAGCGGCGGCAACAACCCGCAGGCGTCGCCGCCCGAACTGAGTCTGTCACTGATCGTGCCGTTGGTGCCGCCCGCCAATACGACGCGCACGGTGTTGGTCGCCAATGCGCAGATCGCGGCGGCGGCGCGTTTGCGGGTGCGCATCGATGCCGAAGGCAAAAGCGTCGAACAGGGCAATGCCACCGCGTCCGGCCAGGGTGGTTCGACCTTGATCACGTTCACGCTGGTGACCGCGCCAATCGTGGCGGCGCTCGGTGATCCGTCGGCGGCCGACGTGCCTGGGGCCTTGAGTGTGTTCGTCGATGACCGGTTGATCGCTTCGTCAGTGCCCATCGTGCTCGCTCGCCAACCGGCGGCCACTTTGATCGTCGACGCGCCACTGCAAGAGCGGTTCTTGTCGCCGTTGGGTCAGCGGGTGTCCGTTCGCGTCGACGGCCTGCGCAGCACCGTTGCCAGCGAAGTGCAGATGTTGGTCACGACGCCCGATCCGGCGGCGACCTGGTTGCCGGGGGCGGCGGTGCCGGTGGTCACGCGCTTGTGCACGGCGCTGCAGTTTGAGCCGAGCGATGGCGGCGCGCCGATCGTGTCGGCGTTGGTGCCTGGCAGTACCTTTCCCACGCAAGCGACGCTCGTCGTGCGCGATGCGGTGGCGGGCGAATCGACCGCGGTGCTCAATGCCTACTACCGGCCGGAGGTGACGCTGGCGTCGCGCAGCCAAGGACCGACGACTGGCGGCAGCCTGCTGACCCTCATTGGTACGGCGCTGGTGCCGTACGACTTTGCGAACGGCGGGCCGGCATCCTTTCGCTTCGATGACGTCTTGCTGTCGTTTGTCAAGAGCGACCGCGTTACCGAGTTGCCGCGCGCCGATCTTCGCATTGCCGACTCGGGCAGCGACCGCTTGAGGTTCACGATGCCGCCATCGCCGGATGGTCGGCCGGGCCCAGTGGAGATCGTCTTGCGCGTGCCGTTGGGCGGGGTCACTGCGCAGGTGTCGACGAGTGTGCTGTTCTTGTTCGCCAACCCCGACCCATTCTTTGGACCGCGCGGCATCGTGCTGGATCGCTTGCCGGTGGCGGTGGCGCCGATCGCGCTGGACCTAGCCCCAAGCACCGCCTTCGCACCTGACTTTGCGGCGTTGACCGATCAAGGCGGCGTCGCGTTCGTGCAGTTGCTGCTGGCCCAGCAGAACGGCATGTTCCAGGCCTTCGCCGCACCGCTGCAAATCGGCAACCACGAAGTCGCCGCCGAACGTGGCCCGCGCGACTTGGCGGTTGGCGACTTCAATGGCGACGGCATCCCCGATCTCTTCGTTGCCAATGAAGGGGCGGCGACGGCCGTTCATCACCTCGTACTCGGTCAGGTCGCGCCGTTGCCGCCGTTCGGCGCCGTGCACCGCGTCCCGGCGGCGGGCGGCACTTGGCTGTGTCGGACTGGGTTCTTCGATGCGGACACGTTGCCCGATGTGCTGTTGGTGCCAGGCGCCGCTGCGCCGTTGCTCTTGCGGCCGCAGGTGCTGTTAGCGCGGCCTCTCGCCTCCGGGGTGCCTTCATTCAGTTCGCCCATGGAAGTGCCGGTCGACGCGTTCCCGTACGAGGCCGTCGAAGTCGCTGACCTCGATGGGGATGGCAAACTCGATGTTGCCGTGGTCAGCGGCACGCAAGGCAAGCTGCATGTCGCCTATGGCATTGGCGACGGCACCTTCACGGCGGCGGCGCTGCTGCCCTTTGCGGTTCCGGGCTATGCCGTCGATGTGGAATCATCGGCGGTGGGGCTGCACGCCTGTCGCGATGGCCTGACGCAATCGTTGGGGCTCGTGCTGGCGGGCCGCGTGTCGCTGGCTCCACCTGTCCCGACGCCGACGCCGCCGACCGTGACCGTGTTGCGCGTGCCGGATCCGGCCAACAATCCGCGCGTCTACGCGGCGCCAACCGTCGCGGATACGTATCTGGTGTTGACGACCCCGACCGAACCGATCGGGCGCAGCCTGGTGGCTGATCTCGATGGCGTCTCGCCGATCGAGATGGTGGTCGCGATTCGCGGGGAGCCGCAGTTGATCTCGCTGGGCCTGTTGCAGCTCAGTGCGAGTGCTGGGTTCCAGCCCATCCTCGGCACGCTTGAGGGCGCCATCTTCAGTGGCGCCGAGTTTCCGCGGCAGATCCGCGCGCTGGTTTTCGATCGCGCCTTTCCCGCGACCCCGCTGTCGGCAGAGGCCAAGGCGGTCTTTCTTGTGCACGAGACGGAGATCGATGGGGAACGCGAACGGCGGTTGTCGACCCGGTTGATTCGCAGCCAGCCGCCGGGGCAGCCGAAACTGTTGCCGCCCGATGCCGTCGCCGAAACGTTGTTTCGTATCGAGGGCTTGGTCAGCGGCAACTTTCACCCGGAGAGTGCGGCCTCAGGTGGTGGCGTGCGCGACTTGGCGCTGGCGCACACGGTGCAGTCCGGGTCGACCGATTCGATCGAACTGGTCGCGAACGACGGCTTCGGTGGGTTTGCCAGCGTTGGCAACCTAGTCGACTTCCCTGGGCTGTTGCCGAACAGCATCATGGTGCTGCCTGCACCGGTTGGGCAGATCGATTCCTTGCTCTTCCTGGATCGCGATTCGCACCTGGGGGTGTGGCGCAATGCGCCCATTCCGAGCGTGCAATCGCCCAATGCGGTGAGCGCCCCGCTCAAGAACGTGATCACCGATCCGTTGCTTGCCAGCACCGATCTCGCCAATTCAACCTGTGCGCGCATGGGTGATGTCGATGGGGACGGCTTCGTCGACATGGTGGTGTTGCTGTCGTTCGCGTTGGCGAGTCCAGGCGAAGGGCAAGCGGCCGTAGCCCTGCTGCGTGGTCGGCCGTTCGTGCTCGGCGAGTTGCCGTTCCACCTGCCGACCGCCGTGGCCATGGTGCATGGCAACGCCTCGGCGATCGAACTGGGTGACTTCACGAGGGCAGGGCCTGGTGCACCGCGACGGCTTGAGCTTGCGGTGGCGGTGCCCGTTGGTACGAGCAGCGGCCTCGATGGCAATCACGTGCGGTTCTTGCGCTACGAGGCAGGCGCCACGCCGGCCGACGATCGCTTCGTGCAGGCGGCGGTGGCGGGGGCGCCGCAGGTGTTGCTAGCCGGCAGCAACCCGACCCAGTTGGCGGCGGCGGACTTCGACGGCAACGGCACGATCGACTTGTTGGTGGCGTCGCGAGGTGACCCCAAACTGCGCCTCTATCGCAACTCGGCGCCGATCGATCCGATCGCCGTCGCGGTCCATATTGAGGACTTTGCCGAGGGGGCTGGCTCGCCGTGGGACTTGGCCGCTGGCATGCCGACGCAACTGCGGCTGACCGATGCCAATGGCGATGGCAACCTCGATGCGGCGGCGTTCGTTGAGTTCACTTCGGCGGTGAATGGTCAACGCAGCACGACGGTCGCCTTCTACTACAGCACCGGCGCTGGCTCCTTCGACGGTCCGCGCTACATCTCGCCGACGCGCCTGGGCAACCGCAACGCCCACCTGTCGGGGGATCTCGGCGATTGGAACCGCGATGGCCTGCCGGATCTGCTGCTCGGCTGGGATACGGCCCTGCAACTGAATGTGCGCGTGCTGTTCGGCGGCACGCGATAGCGATCGCGACGGTGGCGTGCGGCAGCCGGTCGTGCCTATCGTGCCGCAAATCGCATGAGCCTCTCGTCCCAGTCGAATGTCGCCGTCGGCGACCAACCTGTTCTTGCCGTCGCCATGGTCGGCCACGCCTTCATGGGCCGCGCCCATGGCAACGCCTATCGCCAAGCGAACCGCTTCTTTGACTTGCCGATGCGCGTCGTGCCGGCGGTGGTCGTCGGTCGCGACCAAGTCCGCGCCGAGGCGGCGGCGCACAAGCTTGGCTTCTTGCGTGCCACCACCGATTTGGCGGCCGTGCTCGCGGATCCAGCGATCCACGTCATCGATGTGGCGACGCCGAACGACAGCCACCACGCGATCGCGATGGCGGCGTTGGCGGCGAAGAAGCACGTGCTGTGCGAGAAGCCGCTGGCGATGACCTTGGCGCAGGCGAAGGAGATGCAGGCGCTGGCGAAGAAGCAGAAGGTGCGCGTCGGCTTGTGGCACAACTATCGCCGGGCACCGGCGGTGGCGCTGGCGGCGAAGATGATCGCGCGCGGCGACCTCGGCGACGTCCGTCAGGTGCGCGCGGTCTACCTGCAAGATTGGCTCAGCGATGCGAGCGTGCCGGCGAGTTGGCGCACCAACAAGAAGACCTGCGGCAGCGGCGCGCACGGCGATCTGAATGCGCACTTGATCGATCTCACGCGCGCCCTCACCGGGCTCGAGTTTGACGCGGTGTGCGGCATGCAGCAGACGTTCACGAAAGTGCGTCCCGATGGCGCTGGCGGCACGGCGAAGGTCGATGTCGACGACGCCTTCTGCTTCCTCGCCAAGTTCAAGGGCGGCGCCATCGGCACCTACGAAGCGACGCGCACGGCACCCGGGCGCAAGAACCACAACTGCATCGAGATCTCCGGCACTGCGGGTTCGCTGCGCTGGAACCTCGAACGCATGAACGAGCTCGAGGTCTTCTCGTTCGCGGATGCCAAGGACGGCCAGGGCTTTCGCACGGTGATGTGCATGGATGGGGTGCATCCGTACGCGGCCAACTGGTGGCCAGACGGGCACATCGTCGGCTACGAGCACACGTTCGTGCACCACGTCGTCGACTTTGTGCGCGCCCTGCACAGTGGCGAGCCGTTCGCGCCTGACTTCACGGATGGCGTGGCGGTGCAGGCGGTGATCGAAGCGGCACTGCAGTCCGTCAAGTCTGCGAGCTGGGTCAAGGTCATGCGCTGACGCGCGGCTTGAGCCCTCCCTGAGTTTGGTTACTCCGAATCCACGTTCCTGAGAGCACCGACATGATGAAAGGTCCTGGCATCTTCCTCGCGCAGTTCATGAGTGATGCGGCCCCGCTAAACCGCTTCGACACCGCGTGTCGCTGGGCCGCGGGGCTCGACTACACCGGCGTGCAAGTGCCGACGTGGGATGCGCGCTGCATGGACTTGAAGAAGGCCGCCGCCAGCAAGGCCTACTGCGATGAACTGCGTGGCACGGCGGCAGCGGCGGGTGTGCAGATCAGTGAATTGAGCACCCACCTGCAGGGACAGCTCGTCGCTGTGCACCCGGCCTATACCTCGATGTTCCAAGTCTTCGCGCCGCCGGAGGTCAATACCGCCGAGGCCATGAGTCGGTATGGCACGGAACAAGTGAAGCTCTGCCTGCAAGCGAGCAAGCACCTCGGCCTCAACGCGATGGCGACGTTTTCGGGGGCCTTGATGTGGCACACGGTCTATCCGTGGCCGCAGCGCCCGGCGGGTCTGGTGGAAGAGGGCTTCAAAGAGCTCGCGCGCCGTTGGCGGCCGATCCTCGACTTCGCTGAAGAGTGCGGCGTCGATTGCGCGTTCGAAGTGCATCCCGGCGAAGACCTGCACGACGGCGCCAGCTACGAGACCTTCCTCGACCACGTCGACGAACACGCGCGTGCCTGCTTGCTCTACGACCCGAGCCACTTCGTGCTGCAGCAGCTCGACTACCTCGAATACATCGAGCTCTACCACGAGCGCATCAAAGCCTTCCACGTGAAGGACGCGGAGTTCCGTCCCAACGGGCGCACAGGTGTGTATGGCGGCTACCAGAATTGGCAGAACCGGGCAGGGCGCTTCCGTTCGTCCGGCGATGGCCAGGTCGACTTCAACGCGATCTTCAGTCTGCTGACGAAGTTTGGCTATGAAGGCTGGGCGACGCTTGAGTGGGAATGCTGTTTCAAGGACAGCCAGCAAGGCGCGGAGGAAGGGGCGCCGTTCATCGCCAAACACATGATTCGGCCACCGGCGCGCGCGTTCGACGACTTCGCCGGCGGCAAGGTCGACAAGCAGGCGGTCCGCCGGGCGCTGGGGCTCGAGTAGGCGCGAGCAATGCGCACTTGGTTGGCGATGTTGCCGTTGGGGCTGTCGTTCGCGGTGCTGTCGGCGGTGCTGCTGCCGCGCGTGCATCAGAACCCCAACCTGTTCTGGGCGTTCGCGGGAGTCGGTGGTGGGCTGGTCGCCTGGCAACTCGGACTGTGGCTGTGGGCTGCGCGCCGCGGCAAGCGGCTCGTAGTCGAACCGTCGCCGCCGATCCGACAGCACTACATCCAAGCCTGTGTGCAGTGTTGCCTCTACGTCTACTGGGGTTACTGGTGGCAACAAGATGGCGTGCGGCCAATCTATGTGCAGGCCCCGCTGATCCTCGCGCAGTTCGCGTTCCTCTACGCTTTCGACGCACTGCTCGCGTGGACGCGCGGCCGAGCGTGGCGGTTGTCGTCGGGGCCGACGCCGATCGTGTTGAGCACCAATCTGTTCATCTGGTTCAAGGACGACTGGTTTGTGTGGCAGTTCGCGATGCTGGCGGCCGGCTTGCTCGGCAAGGAGTTCGTGAAGTGGCTGAAGGACGGCCGCCGCACGCACATCTTCAATCCTTCAGGCTTTGGCCTCGCCTGCGCCGCCACGGTGTTGATCGCGACCGGGACCACCGACCTGACTTGGGCGAAGTCGCTGGCGACCACCATCGAGGTGCCGGGCATCTTCGTGTTCCTGTTCGCCCTCGGTCTCGTCGTGCAGCACTTCTTCCAGGTGACGCTGATGACGTTCGCGGCGGCGACGGTGATGGTCGCCTGCAACCTGCTCTACACCCAGTTCTCCGGCGTCTACCTGTTCGCGAGCACCAACCTGCCGGCGGCGGCGTTTCTCGGCCTGCACCTGCTGATGACCGATCCGTCGACGTCGCCGCGCACCAACGTCGGCCGCACGCTGTTCGGCGCCGGCTACGGGCTTGGCTACGTGATCGCGTTCGAGGTGCTCGGCCGCATCGGGGCCCCGGAGCTGTTCGCCAAGCTGTATCCGGTGCCGATCCTCAACTGCTGCGTGCAGTGGCTCGATCGCCTCGCCAACGGCCGGTGGTTCGGGCGGCTGAACGCGCGCTGGCAGACAGCGCGTTCCCCGCGCACGACGAACTGGATCCACATGGCGGTGTGGGCAGCGGTGTTCCTCGTGCTGCTCGGCACTGGCTACCTGCACGGCAAACACCCGGGCGACTCGATCGCGTTCTGGAAGCAGGCGGTGGTCGAAGGGCGCCACGACGCCGAGCGCAAGCTGGTGATGGTCGCGGGGTCGCAAGCGATCGCGTCACCGACGGCCCGGCAAGCGGGCCTTGCCTACAACGAACTCGGCATCGTGGCGATGGCGGGCGACGTCGACCCGGCGAGCGAGAAGACGCGGCACAATTCGGCGGGCAACTGGTTTGCCCAGGCGGCCGCGCGCGGCTGCGAGCAGGCGCACGAAAACGTGGTCGCGCACTTCCTCTACTTCGGTGTGCTGCGTTCGGACGAAGCTCTGGACCGTTCGCTTCGGCAGCTCGAGCAGAACGTTGCCAAGCCAAGTGCGGTTCGGGCGCGCCAATTGCTCGGGCTCGCGTTCGAGACGGGCGGCGCGCGGCCGACGGATCTCGGCAAGGCACTCGATCTGTATCGCCGCTGCGGCGATGACGTGTATGCGCGGAAGGGCCTGGTGCGCCTCGGGCTCAACCCCGGTTCCTTGATCGATCTCAGCATGGAGTCGCCGTTGCTGGCGGTCGGGGCGGCGACGGGTGACGGCGAGAGCTGCTTCTATCTTGCGCACATGCACCACAGTGGTCGTGGTGTGCCGCGGGATGGGGAACGAGCGAAGGCGCTGTTCTTGCGCGCCGTCGAGCTTGGTTTTGCTCCCGCCGTCGAGGCGCAGAAGCAGTCGGCCGCGAGTGGTGAAGTGCCTCCGTTCGCCGCGCCGCGGCGCAAGTTCTTGGCGCGGCCGCCGTGGTCGTCGGCGTTCCAGGTGGGCGGCTGAGGGGGGCTGCCCAAGAATCACTTGGCGGCTTGGACCATCAGCTCGCCATCAGCCCACCGCTGGCACCTCGTGCACGGAGAGCAGCCCGTGTCGGCGCCAGCCGATGGTGAGCATCCAGGTGTGGGCGTCCGTGATCGGGCGTGGCATCGCATCGATGCCACGCACGACGATCGACTCACGGAAGCCATCGAACCACGGAGCTGACGTGAAGGTGTCGATGGCTTGCGGGACCTGTATCTCGCGACCTTCGGTCGCGAGCTTCTTGCCGATGCCCAGCACGTTGCCCCGCACGTTGCCCAGCACG
>CANEYR010000148.1 GCA_947444055.1 Planctomycetota bacterium | reverse complement strand
GTTGAAGGAGGCGTTCCGCATGCTGGCGATGGCGCGCGTCGTGACGCCGGTGCGTCGCACTGCCGCCAACGCGATCCCGCTCGGGGCGGAAGTCGACGAGCGCTACGAGAAGGTGTGTCTGCTCGATGTTGGTCTCTTCGCCACCATGTCGGGCATCGACGCGGCGGGCCTGCCGGGCGATGCGGCGACGCGGTTCGCCAATCACGGCCAGCTCGCCGAACAGTTCGTCGGCCAAGAACTGCGAGCGTGCCGACCGTTCGATCAAGAACCTGCCCTGTTCACTTGGGTGCGCGAGGCGAAGAACTCGAATGCCGAGGTCGACTACGTGCTGCAGGTCGGCACGCGCGTGGTGCCGATCGAAGTGAAGGCCGGCGCGCCCGGCAGCCTGCGCAGCCTGCACGTGATGGTCGCCGAGAAGGGCCTCGATCTCGGCGTGCGCGTGGGCCCCGGGGCGCTGCAGTTGACCGATGTCGCGACGTCGACGGCCGTTGGTGGCAAGCGAACGTTCCGGCTGCTGTCGGTCCCGTTCGCGATGGTGTCCGAGATCCCGCGGCTCGTGCGTTCGCTCGATTGAGTCGAGGCTGCGGCCTCGCAGCCGCCTGTGATCGCATGGCCCATCCGCCGCCGTTGCAAGTGGGCGACGCGCCCCCGATCCTGCGCACCATGCCCGACGGACCAAGCCGCGCGTTCCTCGAGATCGACCAGGGCGATCAACCAACCAAGCGCCTGCTGCTGACCAACGACAGCGTTCGCATCGGCCGCGGCAGCGACAGCCACATCCAGGTGGCGGACGGCCACATCTCCAAGCAACACGCCGAAGTGCGCTGCGAGCTCGACCAGTTTCTCGTCGTCGATGTCGGCAGCCGCGCTGGCGTCTTCGTCAATGGCGAGAAGGTCGAACGCCGCGCCCTGGTCGGTGGCGACGTCATCGAACTCGGCGCCAACTCGCCTGTTCGCATCACGTTTCGGGCAGCGCGCGCCCAACGAGCTGACGTCACATCGTTCTCGGCGGTCGCCAACGATCCAGGCCAAGGCGGCATGGCCCGGCTCGCGCGGTTCTTCGAGTTCAGCCACAAACTCGGCGGCGGCTTTTCTCTTGAGGAAGTGTTGCAGGACGTCGTCGACCTCGCGATCGACGTCACCAAGGCCGAACGCGGCATGCTGATCCTGCGGCGCGACGACGACACCTTGGATACCCGCGTTGCCCGTGACGCCGCCAGCCGTTCGCTGCCACTCGACGGCTTGCGCGTCAGCGAGACGTTGGTGCGCATGGCGTTCGCCGCCGGCAAGCCGAGCATCGTCGAAGACGTCAACCAGGACGCGGGCCTCGCTCTCGCCGCCAGCATCGTGTCGCTCGAGCTGCGCTCGGCAGTGACGCTGCCGCTGGTTCGCTTCGAAGCGAGCGAAGGCCACGACACGGCGACGCAATCGGTCTTCGGCCTCATCTACCTCGACAGTCGGCGCCAACGCGGGTCCTTCGATGGCTTCGACCTCGGCATCCTCGCGCGGCTGGCACGCGACGCGTCGGCCGTCATCGAGAATGCGCGGCTGGTGCGCGAGGCGGAGGAGAAACGGCGCATCGACCAAGAAGTGAAGATGGCGCGCGAAGTGCAAGCCGCCCTGATGCCGGAGCAGTTCCGTTCGTCAGGCTCGTTCGACATCGCCGGCACCTGCGTGCCCTGCCACGACCTCGGCGGTGACTATGTCGACCAGTTCTATCTTGGCGATGGGCGCGAAGCGTTGGTGGTCGCCGACGTCTGCGGCAAGGGCATCGCGGCTTCCCTGCTGGCCGCGACGCTGCAAGGCGCGCTGGCGGCCCAAATCGTCGAAGGCCGCGAACTTGGCGATGTGGTGGCGCGCGTCAATCGTGTGCACTGTCGGCTCGCACCCGTCGGCAAGTTCATCACCATGGCGGTCGCGGTGTTTGAGCCGGACGGCCGCGTGTCGCTGGTCAACGCCGGGCACTGCCCCGTTCTGCACGTGCAGCCAAAGGCCGTGACGGCGATTGTCACCGACGGCATGGCTCTCGGCCTGGATGCCGATACCGACTACCGCGCCGCGACCTTCCGCATGCAACCGGGCGACACGCTCGTGCTCTACACCGATGGCGTCATCGAGTGCGAAGGTCCGGGCCGCGAGATGTTCGGCGACGAACGCCTCGCCAAGGTCGTTGCCGCCGAGCGGGGAGGTTCCGCCGCCCAGGTGTTGGCAGCGGTAGTGCGCACCGTCGATGCCTTCCGCGGCGAGACCGCCGTGTGTGACGACCTCAGTGTGCTGGTGGCTCGACGCCTGTGATTTGATGACGAGTGCCGCGCATTGACGGAATGCGAGTCCCGCAGGAACGTGTGCGACCTCGGCCCGAAGCGGTCCGCCACTGAAGTTGGACTCCCCTGGCGGCAGCTCTACAGCTTGGCGAAGGCCGACGCGGAGCTGCGGCAACGGCTCGTGCGCATCATCGCCATCGTGCCGTTGCCACTGCCGCGCCTGTGGCTCGCGGCGCTCGCCGAACTCGGTGAACCGGTCGCAGCCGCAACCATCACGACTTCGGCAGGTGAGCCAGATCGTCCAAGTCCTTGGGCCTGCCTGCCTCCTGCTTGGCAATCCGCAGTTCGCCAAGGCCGACGAAACGAACCGGCACCGAGACACCACCCACCGAGACCTGGCTGTCCACGCGCGACTGCCATGCGCGATCGAATGGAACCGTCCGCAAGCTCGCAATCAGATCGATCCGGTTCGGTGGTCGCCCAAATTGCACCACCAAGTTCGGATCAGCGAGTTCATCCGCACTGCCGACAGACGGAACCGAACCTCCCCAGAACTCGACCAAGGCACTCCAGAGCCGACCGGCGTTTTCGCGCGAACAGTCGTAGAGGAAATCAACGTCCCCCGTTAGCCGGGCGTAACCGTGGTAGACGACAGCGGCGCCACCAATCACGAGATAACGCACGTCGTGTTTGGCCAACAGTCGCAAGAAGTCCTGCGCGTCCTTGGAGAACAACCGCTCGTTCACTTCGACCGCTCCGCCTCGCGCACATCCGGCGCATCCGTGCCGTAGGCGCGCTCGCGCAGGATGCAGGCGATCTCGATGCGTTCGTCCGGCGTCATCGCCCACATCTGTTCACGATCCCATCGCTCCGCATCGGCGAAGGAATGCGACTTGTTCGCTTCACGTTCCATTCGGATGGATGGTAGCCGAAACGACGCGCGGGCGCCCCGCAGACTCTGACCGTCTTCGAGCAGGCGCGGCGGCGGCGAGTTCGTCGACAGCACGATGACTGCGCCGCGCATTGACGGAATGCGATTGCCGCAGGAACGTGTGCGACCTCGGCCCGAAGCGGTCCGCCACAGAAGTTGGACTCCCCAGAACAAGAAGCCATGCCGTCCGCGAAACGGGCAACGTGCGATCTTTCGCCGTTGTCGTTGCGTCCGTGCCGTGCAGAGGACGCCGCCGCGATCCTGCGTTGCCATACCGCCGTCTTCGCCGATGCGCCACTCGGCATCCCGGCGCGCACGCTCGCCCATTGGAATTGGAAGTTCCTCACCAACCCGACCGGTCGCCTGATGCAGATGCTGGCGGTGCATGCGACCGAAGGTGTCGTGGGCCTCTATGGCTCCATTCCCGCACACGTCACCGTCGGCGGTCGCCGCTGCATCGCCGCCCAAGGCGTCGACACCTGCGTGCAAGCAAAGTGGCTGAAGCACGGCGGTGAGCACGGACTGTTCCCGCGGCTGGGCCGCGCCTTTCACGAGCGTTGGCTCGGCAGCAGCAGCGAGCACCTGTTGTTCATCTACGGCTTGCCGGTGGCCTCGTGGCGCAGCGGCTCGATGCATCTCGGCTGGCAGATCGTGCGCGACTTTGACGTCACGTTCCGCGAACTGCCACCTGGCGGTGCTGCCCGCGCCACGCCGAGCGAACTGCTCGTGCAACCCGTCCTACGTTTTGGCCCAGAGACCGCGGAGCTGTTCGCGCGCATCGAGCCGAGCCTTGGCGTAGCCACGGTTCGCGACCACGACTACCTCAATTGGCGGTATGCCGACCACCCCGAACGCAGCTACGTGCTGTTCGAATGCCGCGAACGCGCGAGCAATCGCTTGCGCGGCGTTTGCGTCTACGGCACCGGCGACCTGGTGCGGCCCCACACCAGCTACGTGGTCGACTGGCTGCAGGCGGCGGACGACCAAGCAACCATGACCGCGATGCTCGCGGCGCTGGAGCAGCGCGCGCGCCTCGACAACACCGGCCTCTTGTGCAGCGTGTGGAACCACCAAGACCCGCGCTTCCTCGCGATGCAAGAACACGGCTATCGCGTGCGCGGCACGCCGTGGTTTCTGGTCGCGACATCCACGGTCTACGACACCCTCTTCTTCCGCGAACGTTGGTACTTCACCCTCGGCGACAGCGACCTCGTTTGACCCTCTTGCCAAGAGCCTACGTGGCGAGCCTGTTGCTGCTCGGCCTGACGTGTTGCGCGCTGCGGCCTTCGCGCGTGGCCGACGCCGACCACCTCGTGCTGGTCAAGTCCGCGCGCTTGCCCGAGCGCGGCTGGCTGCCGTGGTACGCACGCTTTGCCGAGCACGCTTGGATCGACGTCAAGGACACGCGAGGCTGGCACCGCATCGAGTGGAACCAACACCTCGATCACATCGCCATCCACCACATCGATGTACCTGAGCCGCAGGCGGACGAACGCTGGGAACGCAGCGTCGCGGTGCACGCGACGTTTTCAGGCGCGCGCGCGCAATCACTCGCCACCCAACTGTTGGCCGCAGCGCCGAACTTTCCAGCGGCCGCGGACTATCGCGCTTGGCCCGGCTGCAACAGCAACACCTTCATCGACTGGCTGGCGCGCACCACTGGCCTGCCGGTCGATCTGCCGCCCAACGCCGTCGGCAAGGACTACACGCCGTGGCTGCGCGCTGGCGTCAGCAGCACGGGCCTTGGTCTCGAACTGGAGACCGCTCTGCTCGGCGTGCAACTCGGACTGCACGAAGGGGCGGAGCTGCACGTGCTGGGCCTGACGCTGGGCGTCGGCATCTGGCCACCGCAGGTGAAGTTGCCGTTCGTGCCCGCCATCCCATGCGGATGGATGTGACCGCCCGTGACTAGTCCATGAGGTTGAGGGCGGAACCGCCGCCCTTGTTGTTCTCAAAGCACGTGAAGTCGACGAGGAAGGTCGCGATCAGCAGCAGTTTGCGCACCTCGACCGGAATGTGCGGCGCCACTTCGAGCCCGAACGTGTCGGCATCGGTGAACCACTCCTTCAAGAGGCCGCCCCACTTCTTGCGGATGACGCCAGCCTGCGTGCCTTGGAACATCAACGTGAACGTCCACGGATGGAACAACGGGCTCTTCAGCTCCATCACTTCTTCGCCCGCGGCGTTCTCGATCGCGAACACCCGGTGCAGCCACGACCACTTGCGCTGCACGGCGCCGACGCGCTGCTCGCCGTCGAACACTTCCATGCGGTGAAAGAACCAACGGAACGGCTTCTCACCGCGACCGACGCGCTGCCCCTGGTTGTCGTAGACGTGCACGGTCGCTTTGCGGCAAGCGCCGAGCAGGTTGCGTAAGAACCACTGGCCGATGCCGGCCGCTTCTTCGGCGGCGTAGCCAAGGCGCTCGCCGTTCTCAGCCTTCAGCTCGAAGCGATTCTTCGATTCGAACCCGAGCAGGATCTCGCCCCACTCCTTGGTCTGGTGAATCAGCACACGGTCATGACCGCTGACGATGGCATTCATTCCGCTCATGGTGAGCAAGTAGAGCCCGCTGCGCGCAGCAACACCATGATGGCGCCGTCGTCCGTGAGGCCTGACTGCGCGCGGGCGGCAGTGATGGCCTGCAGTTCGGCCAAGTCATCAGGACGAGTCGCGACCTGCGCGAGGTAGGGCTCGTTCTCGCTGGCGAACTTGGCGTCGTCGACGGCCACCAAGTGCAACACATGCCGGCACTCGAACGACCATCGGCTGCCGTTCGGCATCGCGCCGCGGAAGTGCTGGGCCGCCAGCGAATCGTGGTGCACTTTGCCCGCGGCGCGATCGATCGCTTTGAACCACCGATCCCAGCGCTCGGCGAGCTGCTGCGACGGGATGCTGAGGTCGTACCACGGATCGAGCAAGAACACGCCGCGGCGGGCCACGCGCATCGCTTCCGCCAAGTGGTGCGTCAGATCGGCGAAGTGATGCGCGCAGTACTCACTGACCACGAGATCGAACGCGCCCGCGGCAAACGGCAGCGTTTCACCTTTCGCCGCATGCACACACAGACCTCGCGCGCGCAGTTCGGCAACATGCGCCGGATCCACTTCGATGCCTTCCGCGTGCACGCCCGCGGCCAACAGCTCCTGCAAGCACTTGCCGTCGCGACAGCCAACCTCGAGCACCGACTGCGGGCGCTCAGCGAGAATGCGCTGCCGAAACTCCTGCCGATACAGCTGCTGCGGGCGCACGTTCATTAGCGCGGGGCCTGCAGGAAGACGAACACGCCGTTCTTGTTGCTGGTCGCAATGTCGAGCCGCCCGTCGCCATTGAGGTCGATCACTTCGAACTGGGTACCGACCCCCGAGCTTGCATCGATCACGTGCGGCGTGAACGTCGGCGGCGTGCCCGGTGCCACGGCGATCCACAGCAAGTATGGCGTGCCCTTGGGGTCTTCGTCGCCATCGCGGCCGTGCGCCCACCACCGCTTGCCGGTGATCAGATCCTGTTGGCCGTCGCCATCGAGATCAGCCATGCACAACGCGTGAGTCTGCGTGACCGCGGTGTGCACGTCGGCAGACGCGAACGAGCGCACGCCGTCGCCCGTGACCTGCTGCCGATGCCACCACACGCCGCGAGCGTGGGCCGAACTGCTCACGACGTCGCGAATGCCGTCGCCATCGACGTCGAGCGCATGCATCTGCGCGCAGGCCGCACCGAGTGGAGCCTTGGTGAACGGCCAAGCAGCGGCGCGCGGGTCCTTGGGCTGCGTCCAAAAACCATCCGTCACCAACACGTCGTTGCGGCCATCGCCATCGACATCGCCAACGCCAAGACCATGCGAGAACGGCTCGGTGCCGCTCGCCTTCGCCGCGCTGATGACGAGCCGCGGCCACACTGCCGTTGCATCCGGGCCCGGACTCAGCCAGCACATGGTGCCGTCGGGTTGGCTGCCGCAGAGCAAGCCCTTCTTGCCGTTGCCCAGCAGATCGACCCACTGTGGCGATTCATTGCAGACGCTGGCGGCAAACTCGTGCATCGCCCAGTCGCCACCGGAAGCACCCGGATTGCCATACCAGCGCCCGCCTTTGCCCGGATAGCCGACGACGATCTGGTCGGGATACGCGTCGCCATCGAGGTCATCGGCGAAACAACAGAAGCACTCGCTGTAGCCGTTGGCGCCATCGCCGAGCGCGCGGCCCTTGCGCACACGATGCGGCGCCCACAGCGGCGCCTCGTACCAGAAGTCCCCCACCAGCAAGTCGCGATCGCCGTCGCGGTCGACGTCGGCCACCGCGATGCCTTCACTGCGGAACAGCGGGTCGACCACGACGCGGCGAAAGGTCGGCGGCGTCTTTTGCGATGGCACGGCCTGCGCCGCGGCAACCCCAACGCACACGGCCAGCACTGCGAGACGGCGCGCGGCGCGCCAACCAGCGAGACGACAAGCGGAGCCATGCATCGACGGACTCTGGCTGCCTCGCGTGACCACGTCAAGATCGCCCACTGCACAAAGCAGCGCGGTCGTTCTCGCACGAGAACGACCGCGGTTGCTGCCTACTCTTCGCAGCGATCTCGCTTCACTGCACGTCGATCACCGTCGGCGTCGACAGCTCGAGCGTGCCGATGGCGGAGAAGCCAAGGCTCTGGAACAACACCTTGCCCGTGTAGCCAGGTGGGATCGCCGGCATCGGGAAGCTGCCAAAGCCCAGTGGCGACGGCGTCGGCGTGTAGAAGAACAAGCTCGGCACGTAGACGTCAGGGAAGAACAGCTGGCTGAACGGGAAGGCCGGCAGCGAGTTAGGCACCGTCGCCGGCACCAGCTCGATGAAGATCAGGTTCCAAGGGAATGGCGAGCCGACGTCGATGTTGGTCGAGCCCGCGGGCGCGCCGAACGGGAACACCGACAACACGTGGTTCTGTGGTTCGAGCACGTAGCGGTTGGTGTGCGCCAACGTGAACGCGTTGACATAGCTCGCCGCGCCAATGTTGCCGGAGACCGGCCGAATGCCGGACTGCACGCCGAGCGTGGGGCCAGTGCCGCACGGACGCCCCATCGGGGAACACGGGCCGTTCCAGATCTGGCCACCACCGGCCGTCGTCAGCAGGCTGGCGCCCGTTCCCGTCTCCACGGAGAAGATGAAGTTTGGCGCGAACACCGGCAGCGAGGCCGTGCACGCAAACATCGTGTTGATGGTGCCAGCGAACGCGAAGTCGAGCGACTCGAGGTCGACCGCATTGAGCAAGCACGCGCCGAAGCGATTGGTCACTTGCGCATTCACGACCATGGCGTCGATCTGCGCTTCGGTCAGCACGACCAGCGCACTGTTTGGCAGGACGCCGGCGATGCGCATGTCGAACGTGTAGGTCAGCGCCGCTTGCGGGATCGCGATGACCGCACCATCTTGCACGAGCACTGGGCCGCAGCCGGTGTTGCAGACGATGTCGGAGTCCAGCGAGAAGAACACGCCGAACTGCGGCGAGAAGGTGATGGCGTCGATGTCGATCGGCGTCGCCAGTGCCAAGCCGAGGGCTTGGTTGAACTGCTCTTGGCGCATGAAGTATTCGACCTGGCCATCGACGAAGCCGGCGCGAATGATGCGGGCGACGTCGCCGGGGCGGAACGGGTTGGCGCTGATGTTGTTGCCCATCGCCGCCGACACCGACCAGAACACGGTGCGTTGGTTTTCGAGGCCGCTGATCGTCATCGGCACCGTCGTCATCAAGGCATCGACGCTGCCGAAGATGGCGGGATTGAAGTAGGTGGCGTCGGCGTTCTCGTCACCGGCCATGGTGTGGTAGGCGGTGCGCGGCGCCCACTTCTCGGCCGAGAGGCCGACGCAACCGAGGGCGCCCCACTCGATGACAGAGGTCTCGTTCGGGCGCAGTTGGTTGAGCACCGTGGCGCCGCTGCCGGACAGGGTCGACTCGTTTTGGGAGAAGGTGATGAGGCCTTCCTCGACTTGCGCGGCAACGACGCCGCAGAGGGTCAAGGGGGCAAGGAAACGCAGGCGCAGGGGATGGTTCATGAGTGGGATCAGGTTGGGGTTTCCCCGAGAAGAGCCGGATCTGCCGCCGCGCACGCAAAGCATCCAGAAAACCTGGCGGCGGGCTGCGCACCACCGCAACAGCGCCCCGCCGGATCGCTTGCGTCACGCCCCCAATCCCCGTCGAGTGTGCGCCATGACGAAGCTGCTCGAACGCCTTGAGATCGACCCGCGAGGGCCCGTGCGCAGTTGCGTGATCTGGCTGCACGGGCTCGGTGCCGACGGCCACGACTTTGCGCCGATCGTGCCCGAACTCGGCCTGCCGACCGAACTCGGGGTGCGGTTCGTCTTGCCGCACGCGGAAGCCATGCCGGTGTCAATCAACGGTGGCATGGTGATGCCCGCCTGGTACGACATCGCCGAGGTTGACTTGGCGCGCCGCCACGACGAGGTCGGCATGCGGCGCTCGGCTTCGCGCATCGACGATCTGATCGCCGACGAACGGCGGCGCGGCCTGCCCAGCGAACGCATCGTGCTGGCTGGCTTCTCGCAGGGAGGTGCGGTGGTGTTGTTCGCGGGCCTCCGGCAGCAGGAACGTCTCGGCGGCCTGATCGCGCTGTCGACCTACCTGGTCGGCGAAGGTTCGCTCGACGCCGAACGCACGCAGGCCAACCAAAGCGTGCCCATCCTGCAAGTGCACGGCAGCCAGGACGGCGTCGTGGTGCCAGCACGCGGGACGGCAGCGCGCGACGCGTTGCAGCGGCGCGGCTACGCGGTCGATTACCGCAGCTACCCGATGCAGCACGCCGTGTGCGCGGAGGAGATCGCCGTCATCGCCGACTTCCTGCGCCGCACGCTGGCGTAGGTCGGGTGATGCCAACGGTTGGCCGACCTCGCACTTGAATTGACACGTCAGGGTATGGTCTTGGGCGCCTCGACGTCCCCACCGGAGAGACTCATGACTATCGTCCGATTGCTCACGCTCTTGATTGCCTCAGCGACGGCGAGCCTAGTCGCCGCAAAGGGCGCCTTGGCGCAGTGTCCCTGGGAGCTGCAATCAGCAGGCGGCTATCCCGGAGCCAACGCGTTCGTTCATGCCTGCATCTCATGGGATCCGGATGGTGTGGGGCCTGCGCCTGAACGCGCTGTCTTCGGTGGCGAGTTCACAGTGATCGGTACCGCCGCCGCGAACCGCATTGCCACCTACGACCCAGCGACCAATCACTGGACTTCCCTAGGAGTCTGGGCCACGGGTAGCGAGCCACGCGCCATTCCCAGTTTGGCATAGGCGAAGGCTTGGGTGGCGCCGTTGGCTCTCGCGCGATTTGCGATCATTGCGAGCGCGAGTAACGATTGATGGACCCGCAGGGGGTCCAC
>CANEYR010000147.1 GCA_947444055.1 Planctomycetota bacterium | reverse complement strand
GACGAGACGCTGCGACTGCGCGCGCTGCAGGCCATCGCGGAGGCTGCCCGCGAATTCGACATCGTGGTCATCGACACCGGCGCCGGGATCGGTCCAGCCACACTGATGATCGCGGAACGCGCGGACCTCGTGCTCGGCGTGACGACACCAGATGCCGCGGCACTCACCGATGCGTATGCCCTGTGCAAGGTGCTGCATCGCCGTGGACGCACGCTGCCACACTTGGTCGTCAACCGCGTCAAGAGTCGCGAGGAGGCGATGCGAACGGCGACCAAGCTGGCGGCGATCGCGCGCAGGTTCCTTGCTGCCGAGTGCCCGTTCGCCGGTTGGGTTACGCAAGACGCGCTGATCGAACGCAGCATCCAAGACCAACGGCCGGTGGCGCTATTCGGCCAAGGCACTTGCCTCGATGACCTGCGCAGTCTTTGCGCCGCCACGCTCGCAGCGTTGCCGCCACTCAATCGCCAAAAGGCCGGCGTCGGCGCCTATGCGTCAGTGCCCGTGCCAACTGCCGTGCGCCTGCGTCCGACGCCGATCTGACCCAGCAGCGGGTCGCTACGGCTTCGTCGCCGTCATCAGCGTTCCCATTGCCGCCGGCGCGAGATCGTGTTGGCGGAACCGTTGCAGACCGGCAGCGCGCACCCAGCTTTGAAAATCGGCCAGGCCGTACGTGCGATGGCCGACTTCGAGCAGCAGGGTGAGATCGAACGCGGCGTTGTAGGGCTCCGGCATGTGCCCGCGAAGGTAGTCGTGCATCACCAACACGCCGCCAGCGTTCAGCGCCCGGCTGCACTTCGCCAAAACCCGCGCGTTGCCGGACGCCGACTGATTGTGCGCGACCGAGAAGTAGAGGATCGCGTCGAAGCCGCGGCCAAGGTCGTCCTTCGTGCAATCGCCCACGCGGGTGGTGATGCGGCTCTGCATGCCGCTCGCGCGCACGTGGCGCCGCGTCTCCCGCAGCGCCGCCGCCTGATCAAACACCACCGCTTCGAGCCCCGGATTGGCGCGACAGAACGCGATGCTGTGCAAGCCGTGTGAGCCACCGATGTCCAACAGCCGCTTGGCGCCGCGCGGCAAGGTCACGGCCTTGGCGATGCGCGGACTCGAGAACTCTGCGAACGCCCGCATGTACTTCGCGAACGTCACGCCGAGCTTCGGCTGCTTCGCCATGCGCTGCCACAGCGATACCGAAGGCCCACCGCGCGCGATCGCCGGACCAAGGCCACCGAGCAGACTCCAGGCTTCGCGCGTCCAAGCGAGCCCCGCGGTGAAGTCCACCTCGCCGCTGGGCGTGAACCACCGCTTGGTGTGCGCACTGTTCGCATAGACACCACCGCGCCGCCGCTGCAGATAGCCCGCGCTGACGAGCAGGTCGGCCAGACGTTCCACCCCATGTGCCTGCACGTGCAATGCGGCCGCCAACCGAATCGCCGTGGCGGGCTTGCGTGCCAACTGCGCGAACAAGCCGAGCTGCGCCGCCGCGAGCACGCCCGCGCAACGCATCATCGGCAAGTAGAGGTCGAGCATCGGCAACGCCGCGGCTCCCGGGTGTTCTGTCGGCGATGCCATGATTCGTGGCTGTTCTTGTGGCAAGGTAGACGCATGTCTCTACCCGGGTCGTCGCCTGCATCCACATCAGAACCGCGGCGTGCGTATCGGTACTACGACCTGCTACTGGGCGCCTTCGTCACCATTCTGCTGTGCTCGCAGTTGATCGGGGCCAGCAAGATCGCGTGCGTCGGCGGCTTCGAGTTTGGCGCCGGCATCTTGTTCTTCCCGCTCTCGTATGTCTTCGGCGACGTGCTCACCGAGGTCTACGGCTATGCGCAGTCGCGGCGCGTCGTCTGGGCCGGTTTTGGGGCGCTGATCTTCTCGTCGATCATGAGTGCCGTCGTCATCGGCATCCCACCGGCACCGGCTTGGACCGGCCAGCCCGCCTTGGAGGCGGTCTTCGGCGGCACCTGGCGCATCACCATCGCCTGCCTGATCGCCTACTTCGCCGGCGAGTTCGTCAACTCGTACGTTCTCGCGCGCATGAAAGTCTGGTCGCAAGGCAAGCGCCTCTGGGCGCGCATGATCGGCTCGACGATCGCAGGCGAAGCCGTCGACTCCCTGCTCTTCTATCCCATCGCCTTTCTCGGCATCTGGCCGACGCACCTGGTGCTCACCGTCATGCTGTCCAACTACGTACTGAAGGTCGCATGGGAGGTCGCGCTGACACCACTGACCTATCGCGTGGTCGCGTTCTTGAAGAAGGCCGAGGCCGAGGACTACTTCGACCGCGACACCAACTTCTCACCGTTCCGCCTGTGAAGACGCCGCGGCCGCGCTGACGAGCACTACGGGAACTCCCCATCCGGTCGCGACTTCGGCCAACTGCTCTCAACCCGCTGGGCTGCCCTTGCCGATGAGCCATCTCGGCAAGAGACATGAAGTCTGGTACTGGCAGCCAAGAACTGACGCGTCTTCTGACGGCGTATCTGACGAGCATCGCGTTCGGGATCTCCTTCCTGGTCGCGTCGCTGGCAGGCGTCGACGGACTGACGGCATTGTGGCGCGGCGTCGTCATCGCGGGCATTGCGCTCGTTTGCGGCCAGCTGCTGGCGCCGCCCGTAGTCAACGCCGTGCTCACCGCTATCGCTCGTGATGAGAGCAAGCGACTGGCCGAGAAGCCGAAGGAAGATGAGGCATGAAGGGCAGCACAGCCAAACTGCTGCGCTCCATCGCCGACCGCGATCGGCTGATTGAGCAGTATCTGCCGCTCGTTCGCTACGTCGTGGCCCGCCTGCCCGTGACGCTGCCAGGCTCGCTCGATCGCGATGACTTCTACTCGGTGGGCGTCATTGGCCTGATGCATGCCGCCTCGACCTACGACCCGGCGCGCGGGGCGTCGTTCAAGACGTTTGCCTACACCGCGATCCGCGGCGCGATTCTCGACGAAGTGCGCAAGCACGACCCGGTGCCACGCAATCGGCGCGATCGCCTGCGCAAGATGGAACGGCAGAACGCTGCCCTGCGCAGCGCCCTCGACCGCGAACCCACGTTGGCCGAACTCGCGACCGCCCTCGGCTGCAGCGAACAAGATCTCGACGACGACCTGCAAGCTCTGCACACCAGCCGGACGCTGTCGCTCGACGAGCAGTACGGCGGCGGTGATGACGAAGACGGCAGCTCCCTGGCGAGCCAAATCGCGGCCAAGGATGCACGTGACCCCGGTGACCTGGCGGACGATCGCGAGAGCCTCGCACGCCTCACCAAGGCGATCGCCGAACTGCCCGACACCGAGCGCCACGTCGTCGTTCTCTACTTTCACGAACAGCTCTTTCTGAAAGAGATCGGCGAGATTCTCGGCGTCACCGAGTCGCGCATCAGCCAGATCCTGACGCGCGCCACCGAACGCCTGCGGCTCAAGCTCAAAGAACAGGAGTGAACGATGGACCCGGTGCGCGGCCTGCCTTCGGTGGTGCAAGGTTCTCTGCAAGTGAACGAACGCAAGGGCGGCGGCAGCAAGCAGCAGGCGGACGCGTTCCGCCGCGCCCTGCAGCAAGGTGCCGGCGATGCGCGCCAGCAAGCTCCCGAGCCTGACGAGCAAGCGGCGGTGCGAAGGACGCTTCAGAACAGTCCCGACCGCAGCCGAAAGAACGAGGGCACTGCCAGTCACGTCGACGTGTTCGCGTGACCAGCAGCCCCCTTTCATGACCGACCAGAGCCAGAAACCCGGCGTCATCCGACGCGATGCGGTGCGCCTCATGGGCCAACCCGCACTGGTCGACTGCGGCAACGCCGCGGCCGGCCACGGCTCGGCGATCACCGTCGTGCCCCTGCTCGACGGCGATCGCATCGCTGGCTTCGAGATCCGCTGCGGTTGCGGTTCGACGGCGGTTGTGGAATGCGTCTACGCCAAGGAGGCATGACATGAGTGCTCGAGTTCTGCGTTCGTCGTTCGTCGTCCTGGTGCTCGCGTTGTTGGCGAGCTGTCGCGCCGCGTCGGACCTGCTGCTAGGGCCCAAGGCCACCGATCCGCTCGATGGCTACAAGGGCAGCCTGGCTGAGGCCGGCATCAACACCGAGATGGATTGGGGCCCCAAGCAGAACTTGCTGCTGAGTGAGTTCACGACGCTGAAGGAATCGCACAAGGCGCTGCAAGACCGCGTCGACGAGTTGCTGGCGGAGAAGCAGAACCTGACGTCGCGCCTGGGCAGCGAGGGCAGTTCTTTGCAAAAGGAGAAGGCACTGCGCGCGCAAGCCGAGGCCGAAACGGAACTGCTGCGCCAACGCCGCCGCGAGCTCGAAGCCCGCATCCTCAGCCTGTCGATCGAGAAGGCCAAGCTCGAGCAGACGACGCTGAAGACCAAGATCGATGCGCTCACCGCCTCGCTCGAGCAAGCCGCCCCCAACGTCGCCGAAGCCACGGCCACGCCACCGCGGACTCGCTGATGAACACGCTGCTCGCAAGCCTCGGGCGCGGTGCTGCGTGCGCAGCCGTGCTGTCGTTCGCCGGTTGTTCCTTCGAGCAACCTCACGTCGAGAAGCAGATCAACAGCTACCTCGCCGCTCCAGCCGACCTCGCCAATGTGCGGCGCATTCTCGTGCTGCCGTTCGCGCAGGAATCAGGCGTGCAAGCGGACTGCACCCAGGTGCGCGATGCCTTCGTCGCCGAGCTGCAGAAGCTGCGCCGCTTCGAAGTCGTGCCGTTGCCCGCCGAGGCGCGCGAAGACGACGACCTCAACGCGTCGCTGATGCGCGGCCGTTTGTCGACCGCTGCCATGGTGCGCCTGTGCAACCGCTACGCACTCGATGGCGTGCTGCTCGGCTCGGTGACCGCCTGGCGCCCCTACACACCGCCGCACCTCGGCATGCGCACCCAGCTCATTTCCGTGCACTCCGGCGCCCCGGTCTGGGCCGTCGATGCGATTTACGATTCGAATGACCGCACGACGATCGGCGACCTGCAGCACTTCGTCGAGACGACCCAGCGCGACGATGGCAACCTGCACGGCTGGGAGATGAACCTGCTGTCGCCGAGCAAGTTCACCACCTACGTCGCCCACCGCTTCGTCGGCACCTGGGTCGAAGGCTGAGCCGAGCGGTTCGCCAACGGAACGGTCGCTAGCTGGCTAAGCAGTCCGTATCCTGCTCGCCCCTTCGCTCCCCGTTCCCAGAGTTTCGACCGGCGTGTATTCCGTCCTCCTCGCATCTGCCGTCGCCTTGCTGCTGAGTTTCGGCGGCTGCTTTCTCGACTGGTGGTCCTGGCCGTGGGCCATTCTGTTCTCGCTGGTGCTGTTCGTCGCCGCCTGGATCCTGATCGCCCGCAAGATCGCGGCTCGTCTGCATCCGGCGATGGCGCGCGTGCAGAAACAAATCGAAGCCCGCAACTTCGACGGCGCCATGCAGAGCCTCGAAGAGATGCTGCCGCTCGGCAAATGGGTGCCAATGCTGCGCGGCCAACTGCTCGCGCAAATGGGCATGATCGCGTGGTACGGCAACAAGAAGGAGAAGGCACTGCAACTGCTCGAAGGCGCCAGCGTGCGGACGGCGGATGCACGTTTGCTGCTCGCTTGCATCCTGCACAAGAACGGCGACACCCCACGCGCCCTGCAAGTTCTGCAACTCGCCGCCGCCGTCAGCAAGAAGCACGCCCTGCTGCACAACACGTACGCCTGGATCCTGCACAAGATCGAACGCAGCGACGAGGCCCAACGCGTGCTCGCCGCGTTCACCAAACGCGACCCCGGCAACGAACCAGCGAAGGACAATCTGCTCCGCCTGCAAAATCGCACGCGCATGACGATGCAAGCGTTCGGCATGCAGTGGTTCGCGCTCGGCCTTGAGCAACCACCGCAGGCGATGGGCCAGATGCGCCGCGCGCCGAATGGCTTTCGCGAACCGCCGAAGAGCCGCGGTTAGGCGATGGGTGCTGGCGACGTCCCGATCGTTCGCCATGAAGTGCCGCCCGCGCATTGGCCGACGGCCGACGAGGCGGCCAGAGCACTGCTCTTCTCGCCAACTCGCCTGGGCCAGCTGACCACCACGTCGCGCACTTGGGTGCCGGCCATGGTGCCGTGGCGCGCCACCGACGACGGCTTCGTCACCAAGAACGTGCTCGACTGGTACGGCCGCTTTGCCGACGGCGCGCCAGGCGTGCTCGTCGTCGAAGCGACCGGCATTCGCGATGTGCCGAGCGGGCCGCTGCTGCGCATTGGTCACGATCGCTTCGTGCGCGGCCTTGGCGATCTGGTCGCCACCGTGCGCGAACGCAGCCACGGCCGCACGCGGTTGCTGCTGCAGATCCTCGACTTCTTGGCCATTCGCCGAAGGCCCGACAAGGCCAAGTTCTTCGCCCGCTTTCTCACCATCACGCCCTCCCATCACGAGGCGGTGCAACAACTCTTCGGCGCCGCCGCCGCCACCGACGAAGCGAGTGTGCGGGCCCAACTCATCAGTTGCGACGACGGCCAACTGAGCACGCTGCTGACGCCGCGCGAGTTCCGCGACTACGCGTTCGGGCAACGCGAGGAAGTGAACGACCTGCACGTCCCGCACATTCGCGAGCTGCCGCAGGTGCTGCCAACCTTGTTCGCCGACGCCGCCGAACGCGCGCGCACCGCCGGTTTCGATGGCGTCGAACTGCACTTCGCCCACGCCTACACGATGGCGTCCTTCTTGTCGGCGACGAACCAGCGCACCGATGGCTACGGCGGCTCGGTAGCCGCGCGTCAACGCCTAGCGCTCGAAGTGTTCGCCGCCGTGCGCGCGCGCGTCGGCGCCGACTTCTGCGTCGGCACCCGCTACCTCGGTGACGAAGCCATCGTCGGCGGCAGTGCGATCGAAGACGCGACCGCCCACGGCGTCGCCTTCGCCCGCGCCGGCTTCGACTTCTTGTCGATCAGCAAGGGCGGCAAGTTCGACGATGCCAAGCAACCCAACGTCGGGGAAGCCGCATATCCGTACACCGGTCCCTCCGGTCACGAATGCATGCCGACGGTGCGCAGCGATGCGCGCGGTCCGTTCGCTCGCAACGTCCCACTCGCCGCCGCCATCCGGGCTGCCGTTCGCGCCGCGGGCCACTCGACGCCGATCATCACCGCCGGTGGTATCTGCGACTTCGCCCAGGCCGAAGGCATCCTCCAGCGCGGCGAAGCCGACCTGATCGCGGCCGCCCGCCAGAGCCTCGCCGATCCCGATTGGTGGGAGAAGATGCGGCAGGGTCGCGGTGCGGAAGTGCGGCGCTGCAAGTACACCAACTACTGCGAAGGGCTCGACCAGAAGCACAAAGAGGTCACCTGCCAGCTGTGGGATCGCGACTTCGCGGCGCCGGCGAGTCTCCCGCGCAGCGCTGACGGCAAGCGCCTCTTGCTGCCGCCCAAGTGGCAGTGAGATTGGCCGGACCCCGATCGCGGACGGTGATTCGCCCGATTCGGCACCGCCCTGGTTACGCACCGCAACTCGTGCAATAGCCTGCCGCTGCCACCCGCCGTCGTCGAAGAATGAACCGCACCTCCCTGCTTACGTCGTTCTCCTTCCTTGCTCTGACCCTCGCGGCGTTGGCACCAGCCCAAGCCCAGGACGCCGACAAGATCGCCGACCTGCGGGCCAAGTCGATCGAGGCCCGTCTCATTGCGATCGACTGGGCGGCGACGTCAGGGCGAAAGGATGCCGAGACGCTGCTGATGCCGCTGCTCTTAGACCGCGACTGGGAAGTTCAGGAACGCACCGCCGCAGCGCTCGGCACCATGAAGAGCAAGCTTGCTCTCAAGGGGCTCATCGACCTTGCCGTCGATGGCGATGTCGTGCGCATTCGTCGCGCCGCCGCGCTCGCGGTGCGCGAGATTGATGCAACCGAAGGAGCCACCGCGATCTTCAAGAAGGCGAAGGGCAAGACGCAGGTGCAAGCCCATGAAGCACTCGCCCTCGTGCTGCGCGGCCGGCCGCCGTTCGCCGACGCTGACAAGATGAAGAAACTGCTGCGCGACCCGAGCGCCCTGGTGCGCGAGTCGGCCGCGGTGGTGTGGCTCGAAGGTGCGGCCGATCGCACGGCCGCGCTGCGCATCCTGATGAATGAACCGTTCCTCGCCGTGCGCTGCCGCGTGCTCGACGCCATCACCGAAGCCCCGCGCGAAGAAGACTTCGAGCCGCTGACCGAACTGCTCGGCGGTGCCGGCCAGAGCGAAGTGGTTGGCCGCCGCATGCTGCGTGCGCTCGCCGCGGTGATCACCGCTGGCAAGAGTGATCGCGCGCAACAGGCCATGACCGCGTTGTCGAATGCTGGCAGTGAGGGGCTGGTGTTGGCGCGGCGCGCGCGCTTGGTGTCGCTGCTCGCCAGCGGCGCCACACCGGTGTTCGACAAGAAGGCCGCGGTGCAAGCGGTGCTGCCGTCTCTGCAAGCCCCCGACGGCAATGCCCGCGCGGCCGCCGCCAAGGCGCTGCGCGAGATCGGTGGTGACGAGGCGCTCGCCGCCGCCGTCGCGCGCTTCCCCAACGAAACCGAGACGCGTGTGCACATCCAGCTCGTCGAGACGGTTGCTGCGCTGCAGCCACCGACGACGCCCGAAGCCGTGAAGTGGCTGACGCAGATCGTCACCGGCGGCCTCGACCAGACCGTTCGCGAACGCGCCATCGTGCGCCTTGGCAAGTCCGGTGTGCAAGGAGCGGCGGACGCTCTGGTCCGCGCGATCGACAGTTCGCAATGGGAGATCGCGGTCTGCGCGGCGGTGTCGCTGGGCAAGACGGACGACGACAAGGCCTTTGGGCCGCTGCAGCGCTTGCTGACGCATGCCGACTGGAAGATGCGCGGTGCTGCCATCGTCGGCCTCATGCACTACAGCCGCGAAGGCGCCGTCGACCCGCTGCTCGGCATGTTGGCCGATCCACACCCGGTCGTCGCGCGCACGGCGCACGAAGCGCTGCGCACGATGTCGCGCAAGTTCGACGCCAAGATCGATAGCAAGGCGTGGCGTTCGTGGTGGGAACAAGCGAAGGGCAAGCACGACTTCACCGACCGCGAGGCGTCGATGGACAAGCTCAAGAAGTACGGCTACGCGGTGCCCGACTCCGAGATCTACCTCGGTCTCGACGTCGTCGTCTTCCAAAGCCGCGGCGACCACATCGAGCAGCTGCTCGAGAAGTTGAAGATCGCCTACCGCCCCACCGCGCAAGGCACCGTGTTGGCGAGTGGCATTCACCCGGAAGCGATCTTCGTGTCGAACTGCACCGGCGAACTCGCCGCCCCCGACCTCGAGCCGCTGTCGTGGTTTGTGCGCACCGGTGGTTCGTTGTTCGGTTCGTGCTGGGCCTTGTCGGAGACGATCGGGCGCATCGAGCCAGGTGTCATGCAAATGGCGCCAACCCGCGATCAGGTGATGGACGACGTGCGCGCGCTGCCATGCCGCGCCGATAGTCCGCTGCTCACCGGGGTGTTCCCGCCGTCCGTCGTGCCGATCTATCACCTCGAAGGTGCCCACCTGATTGCGGTGCAGGACCAAGAACGCTGCGAAGTGCTGATCGACAGCCCCGACGCGGCAGAACGCTGGGGCTGCGGCAACCTGGCGGCGTGGTTCTTCTGCGGCCACGGCGTCTTGTTCGATTCGGCCAACCACTTCGATCTGCAAGGCCTAGAGAAGGCGGCCGACCTGAAGACCGACAAGGATCGGCAGGCTTACGCCGTCAACCACATGGGGCTGTCGTTCGAGACGTGGCGCACGACGCGCGGCGAAGCGCATTGGAAGAATGCGAGCAAGGCCAGCAAGAGTGTGCCGGACTTGTCGGCCTTTCGGTTGCTGACCAACTTTGTGCGCAGCAAGCGCATCGGCGAGTACTGAGTCCTGAAGCGGCTTCGCTTCAGCACCGGCGGTGCAACCGGAACGTCATCGCCGCAGGAACGCGGCGGCGGCCTTCGGGCGATCGGTGCCGATGTGGTCGACGCCGAGTGCCAACAACACAGCCCATGCTTCGGGGCGATCGGGAGCGCCCCAGAACCGCAATTCGCGACCTTGCGCGTGGGCGGTAGCGACGAGAGCGGTGATGCGCTCGCGTTCCGCCGGTAGCAGATCGTCGGCACCGGACCAATCCGACACTCGCGACCAAGCATCACTGATCCACGGCACCAGCGTTGGCGAAGCCAAAGGTTGAGCCTGCAGGTCCACAAGTCGACCGTCGAGCGCGCACAGCCGTTCGGGTTCGGATTCCAACAGGTCGCGCGGCCGCGAGCCCGAGAGCACCACCGTCACCGCCCCACGTTCGACCCGTTCGGGGAAGAAGTGCGTCAGCAGCTCGCCAAACTCCGCCAGCTCCGTGCGCAACTGCCCATAGACCGCCGCCGCATCGGCCTTGATGTCGACCAGCAGCACGAACGGCACGCCATCGGCCCGCACCTTGCCGCCGTTCGCCATGGCGAAGGCACGCAGTGGTTCTAGGTAGAGCGCGCGCAACGTGCGTCCGGGGCGCAGTTGCCAGCGTTCATGGCCGACGCGCAGTTCGCCATCGACCAGGAAGATGTCCGCCTCGACGCTGCCAAGACCAAGCTCGAGGGCCGTTCGCAGCGGCACCGGTTGCAGGTAGTCGTTGTGGCCGTGCAAGCGGGCGGCGGCAGCTGGCGACCCGCCCTTCCACGGAGGCTCGCCCACCTGACATGCGGCCGTCACCACCGAGAACGCGCACAGCAAGGCAGCACGGTGCATCGCCAAGACAGTAGCCCCGGCAGGTCGT
>CANEYR010000146.1 GCA_947444055.1 Planctomycetota bacterium | reverse complement strand
GGCACCATTGCGATCTTGGTCGTCGAGGAACGAGCGCGCCGGCTTGCGCACGCGCACAAGTTGGTACGGCGCCGTCGTGGCGTATTCAAAGTGGGTGTCGATCGCGGCCGTCGCCCACGCGGTCGGCGCCAGGGCAGTCAGCTTGGTCACGCGGCGCGTGCTGCCGAACGTCGTCCACGTCAGGGCGTGCTCGATGCCGCGCGCGTCTGAGATCTTCGACAACTTGCCGGTGCCGCTGTCGTAGGTGAACGCGACCTGCCAGTCGGGCGAGGCGTAGGCGCCGCGGTAGAAACGCTTCGTGACGATGTTGTTGCCGCCGCCGGTCACCGTTTGGTACTCGCACCGGGTGCGATCTGGCCACTCACGAAACCACACCGGCTCGACCTGACCGCCGATGTAGTGGTACTCCAAGACCAGCCGCGTGCTCGCCTGCGAGTCGTAAGTACGCCACGTCGTCGGCTGGTCGGACGGACCGACGTTGACGCTTGATGTGTTGACTTGTGTGTGCTTCCACCTCGCGCCGTGTTCGTCGACCCGCCATACAATCGACCCGTCGAGCTGGGGGTTCTCGAGCAGGTCACCCCACGAAGCGCGCCAACCGGGACCGAAGGGATCATCGATCGTGCCGACCTTGTCGCCAGCCGTTCGCCAGGCGTCGACTTCGTAACTGCGATAGCCAATCGTCACCAGGAACGGGTGCGCGCGATCGACGCCGTACGTGCGCAGCAAGCCAACCGTCTGGCGAAACTCACCGCCTGTCGCCGCCACCAGCCCGCCGCTTGACACCAGACCCATTGCTGTCTGCACATCGGTGAGCGTCGAGGTAGCGCCTGGGGGTAGAACGACGTACGCGCGGATGAGGCCTTCTCCCCAGAATGGCGGCAGAGACACCTGCTCCAGCAACGGGCCCATTGGTTCGCCGATGCACGACGCAATCGCTTGACACTGCGTTCCGGTCACCCCACCCGCCGCACCGGTCGATTCGTTGCAGCTCTGTGCGTGCAAGTCCGCGAGCAAGAGCAGCGACACCAGGGTCGCGGCAATCCAACTACATCCGTGCTTCAGCCACGAGTACGAATGCGAGGCGAGGCGAGGCATCATCGTTTCCTTACGCGACGGTGGACGAACGGGCGGTTCCCTTGCAGACGCAGTAGCGAGAAGCGAATCACGGGTAACCGAACGCGACAACATTTCTTTTCACGGGCACAGGCCGCCGAGCCTCGGCAAACGAACCTGCTCGCATCGACCACCCCATCAACCCACCGCCAAAAACCCCACCGGATCCCCAACCACCGCCGTCTCCACCAAATCGTCCCCCGCTTCGATCGCCACCCCACTCGCCGCCGCCTGCTCCAAGAACCACGCGACTTCCTCCGCCGACGTCGTGATCACCCCCGGCCGCCGCAGCCGCGCAAACAGCCCCTGCGCCAGCGTTCTCGCCTGTTCCCGCTCGGCGACAAAGCGCTCGACATCGACTTGCACCGGCGGCACGCGACCATACGCCACATCACTCAACACCGGCCACGTCTCCGGATCCGTGAACACACTCACACAACCGAGATGGTCAAAGGTCTCGCCCTCGGCGACCGCACGCGCGTCACCTACCACATACCGCAGCGCCACCTCCGGCAGCGCTGCCGCGAGACCAGCATTGAGCACGTCGCATTCACGCTGCCGCAGGTTCGCCGCGACGACGGCACGTTCGTGCAGCAGCACTTCCCCAAGCAGGATCGGCAACTCGGCAACGCCCGCACCGACCCACAACGAAGAGCCCTTGCGGTCGAGGCGCGGCAGCAACACGCGACCAAGCCGTTCGCCGAACGTGATCACGTTCGGTAACCGCTCGCGCCAAAACTGCTCGCCGCCCCAGTGAAAGTAGATCTCCCCCAGCGCCTGCCAATCGAGCGCATCGAGCACCCGGCGAGCCCGCAGCGACACCGCGCCCCAATCGAGCCCCGGCCGTTTCATGCGCTGGTCCCAAGACCCGCCAGTTGGCGCAAACGCGGCCACGCGAAGATGCCGGTCTTGTGGCCGTCGCTCCAAAAGAACGACAAGCCGTAGCGGCCGACCAACTCCGAGCCGAATAGCAGGATGTCGTCTTTCACGGTCTTGGGATCGAGCAGCGGCCTGCCCGTTCCCTCTTCAATGCAACTCGCACAGGGGCACGCCAGACGCAGGTCGCGAGCCTTGTAGTCGGCGATGGCGCCGTCCTTCCATTCGATGCGAAACAGGTATGGCGACACGAGGTCGGCCTTCTTGGGAGTGGGCTGCGGCATGCTGTCACGGTCGCCGCTTGCGGTCGCCCGACGGATGCCGGACAAGGACGCCATGCGGCTTGGTGCGATCATTCTGGCAGGCGGACGCAGCACGCGCATGGGTCGTCCCAAAGAGTCCTTGCCGTTCGAAGGGAACACGCTGCTCGGGCGCACCGGCGCCACGCTGCTCGAGTGCTGCGCGCCGGTGGTGGTGGTGGCTCGCGATGCGACGCAGGAACTGCCGCTGCTGCCCGCTGGCATCGGCCGCACGCAGGACGAAGTGTCGGAACGCGGGCCACTCGCTGGGCTCGCGAGCGGGCTCGCTTGGTTGCGCGGCCATGGCCTCGACCCAAGTGACGCCGCCATGGTGACGGCGTGCGATCATCCGTTCCTGTCGGCGGCGGCCGTGCGCTGGCTGGCGGAGCGTTTGGCGGGCCACGACGCCGTGCTACCGCTGGTCGGCGGCTACTTGCAACCGCTCTGCGCGATCTACCGATTGGCGGTGCTGCCGACCGTGCAACGCCTGTTGTTGGTCGGCACCTCGACGCCGCGCAGCCTTGCCACCGAGGTGTCCACGCGCCTCGTCGAGGCCAACGAACTGCGCACGTTCGATCCGGCCTTGCGGTTCTTGCAGAACGTCAATACGCCAGATGACTTCGCTCGCGCCGAGGCGCACCGCCGGGACCGCGGTGAGGCAGAGCCTCCGCGCTAGGGAAGCTCCCACGTACAGGCCGACGGGTCCGCGGGCCGATGTAGCCGACATGGTGAGTCTTGATGCAACCTTGGCGGCCCAGAGCTGCGCGGTGATTGCCTACGGTGCGGCTAGCGGTGCCCTGCTGCGCCCCGGTGCGAACGTCCGCGAAGATGAGAAGCTGCTCGGCGTCGGCCTGTTGGTCGCCGCGGGCTTGACGGCCGTCGATGCGATGACCGCAGGCATGCATGGCCTGCCTTTGGCGGGTTGGGCGGTCCTGCTGTTTGCCAGTCTCGGCATGGGAATGCGCGAGCATCCAGTCACGGCGACGCTCACCGCCACCAACACCCGGCTGGTGGCCTTCACCATCGTCGTCGCCTTCCTGCTGCATTGGGTGCACGCGGCGAAACCGCTGCAACCGACGGTGCAATGGGGCGTCACTTGGCGATTTCTCGATCTGACCTGTGCGCTGGCCCTCGGCTGGCTCGCGCATTCGCGTCGCGACAGCACCAACGAAGCGCGCTTCTTGCTCGCCGCCACAGCGGCTGGTCTCGGCTGCACGTCGTTCTTCGGCAGCGCGGGAACCACCGTCGCTGCCAGCATGCAGGCCGTCGCCATCGCGCCGTTCCTGCGCCGTCTCGTGCCCTTCGCAGTGCGGCACGTCTCCATCGCGGCAGCTGCCTGGTTCGCCGTGGCCCTGACCACCGCCCTGCGTGCGCGCACCGACCAACTCAGCATCGCCACGGCATTGCCTGGTCTGGACGATCCGCTGCTCGTCGTCGCGGTGATGTTCGCTTGCTTTGGCGTCGCGCTGTTTCGACTCACGCCCGCCAATGCCCCGGCGGCAGTAGTGAACGAGACGACCGATGCCGCCGATGCCGCCGTTGCCGAACCGAAGCACCCGCAACCGACCGCCGTTTCGTTCACGACCCACGGGCTCGTTCGGGACTTGCGCACGCCGCTGACCAGCATGATGGCAACCGCCGGCTTGATGACGGCCACCGGTGCGCAGTCGGGCCAACTCGAAGCGCTGCAAGCCTACGGTCGCCAACTCGCCGGCGCGCTCGCTGACCTCGACGACTTCGAACGCCTAGTGCGCAACGGCGTTGACCTCGCGGAAGACACCTACGACTTCCACCTGGCGCTCAGCAATTGCGTCGCCCAAGTCCTGCCGACGGTGGTCGAGCGCGGCATCGCGATCCGCCTCGACATCTCGCCGACGACGACACGCTGGGTGCAAGGCGACCCATCGCGCGTGCGGCAGCTGCTGAGTCGTGCGATCGAACTCGCGGCGCAGGATTGCAGCATCGGCCCGATCGACATCACGGCCAGCGCGGATGAAACCCAGTTGCATGTCTCGATCCTGAGTCGATCACCCATCTCGACCGATATCGAGCACGGCTTCGGCATGCTGTACGGCAAGCAGCTGGCGTTGTCGCTCGGTGGCGAGTTGCAACTGCGCCACCGCAGCGAAGGCGGCATCGAGATCCACATCACCTTGCAAAAGAGCATCGCGCCCGATTGGGAGATCGATCTCGTCGAAGAGGATTCGGCGCAAACGAGCTGCCCGCCGGTCGCCGCCCGGACCAGCCATGGCACCCTGACCGGCCGCGTCCTGTTGGTCGACGACAGCCAGGACCACCAACGACTGCTGGGCCAGCTACTGGCCCGAGCCGGCGCCGAAGTCACGACTGCCGAGAGCGGCGACATCGCGCTGCACTTGCTGGCATCGATGCAATTCGACCTCGTGCTGCTCGACATGCAGATGCCCGGCAAGGATGGCTACACCACCATCGCCGAACTGCGCCAGAGTGGCGCCACCGTGCCAGTGTTGGCGCTGACCGCGGACAGCTCGCCCGCCGACATCGAGCGCTGCCTTGGCGCTGGCTGCAACGGGCACTTGGCGAAGCCGATCGACTTCGACCTGCTGCGGCAAACGTTGGCCATGCACCTGCAATCGGCGACCAACTGAACGCAACGAGCGGGTGCGAGCCCGGGGCCCGTCCGCTAGAACGGCGCGTTCGCCCCAATGACGGAACCGCCTCCCCACCGCCCCCGCTGCTATCGCTGCCTGCGTCCGCAGCGCATGTGCCACTGCGCCGACATGCCGTCGATCGCGACCACGACCCGCATCGTCATCCTGCAGCACCCACACGAACGCACGCATCCCTTCGGCACCGCCCGTCTTGTTCGCATGTGCCTGCCGAACTCCGAGGTGCACGTGCCCTGGGCAGGGTGCACTGGCACGCTTGAGTTTCGATTGCCAGTGCCGCCGGACACCGTCGTGCTGTTTCCGCATCCGGATGCACCCCTGCTGGCCGAGCTGCCCGCCGACCACCGGCCGTCGACACTGCTAGCCATCGACGGCACCTGGGCGCACGCCAAACGCCTCTACCGCGAGAACGCCTGGCTGCAGCAGCTGCGCCACGTGCGTTTGGCGCCCACCAGTCCGAGTCGCTATCGCATTCGCAAGGAGCCGCGCCCCGACTACGTGTCGACGGTAGAAGCGATCATCGAGGCCCTGCGCGTCATCGAACCGCAGACCCAAAACCTCGATGAAGTGCTGTTCGCGTTCGATCGCATGATCGATCGCCAGATCTCGCACGCCTCCACCGTGCAGCGTGTCCACCGGTTCAAGGTCGCGCGCCAGCGGCCGTCGCGCGCCCTGTCTCACTTGCTGCGTGATCCGCGCCTGGCCGTGATCTACGCCGAGTCGGCCCACCCCAATGGCAATCCGGAGCTGCCGCGCCAACTGGTGCAGTGGGTCGCGGTGCGCATCGACAGCGGCGAGACGTTCGAAGCGCTGCTGCGACTCGACGACGGCGCCGTGCTGCCACAGCAACTGGCCCCCATGGAACTCGCACCCGCGGATCTGGCAGGTGCGGAAGACCTCGCCAGCGCCAAGGCTCGCTTCGCCGCCTGGCTCGCGCCAGGAGCACCCGTGACGTCGTGGACACCCACCACGCTCGATTGGGGGCTGTCGATGATGGCGCCCGGCACCGAGCGCACGTCGCTGAAGACCAACTACTGCAACGTCGTCAATCATCGCTCCGGCTTTCTGGAAGAGGTGATCGTGAACGAAGGCCTGACGTCGGTCGCCTTGTCCTGCCACGGCCGCGCCCGCGACCGCCTCGGCAACGCCTTGGCCGTCGCCCGCTGGCTGCGTGCTCACGTCGAACCGCAGCGCGCCTCCGGCTGAGTTGCTCAGCGCGGCCGTGGGCGCAGGGCGTACATGTCCTGAAACAGGTTGAGCCCGCACGGCACGCAGCCGACGAACTCGGCGAACTGCGACCAGTGGTCTCGCGCAAACAGCTCGTTGAAGAACGCTTGGCCGTAGTCGTCGGCGACGCCGTCGGCGCTTTCACGAATGGCAGCCGGCAGCACCCGGTGGGCAAACGACTCGCGCGCGAGACTGCGCAGGATCGTGCGCGCTTCGTCGGCGCCAATCTGCAAGGTGCTCTGGTGCTCGGGGCTGCGCGCGCACAACGCCAACGCGAACGCGCCGTGCGTCGACACCAGGATCAGACCATCCGGTTTGGTGACGCGCGCGAGCTCGGCCATCCAAACAAGGTTCTGTTCGCGGCTCAGATGGCTGAACACTGACAGCGCGTAGGTCAGATCCATCGACGCATCCGCGAACGGCAACGGCGGCATCGTTGCATTGCGCGCATAGGTGCCGACGAGGTTGTG
This sequence comes from Planctomycetota bacterium, assembly GCA_947444055.1. GTDB lineage: Bacteria > Planctomycetota > UBA1135 > UBA1135 > UBA2386 > UBA2386. The sequence continues at coordinate 4,090 of CANEYR010000146.1, read as the reverse complement.
CTGGCACCACGCGATGGTCTCCGCGCGTACATCCGCGCCGTGCCGCGGCACCGTCGGCAGCGCCATCTGGAACCACCGCAGCACCCGCGCGCAGCCACAGCCAAAGTCGAACACGCTGCGCAGGGACGTCAGCGGCCGCTGCGCGAACAGCTCGAACAGTTCGCCGAGCATCTTGAAGTCCTCGGCGCCGGTGTAGAGGTGCGACGCCATCGGCAGCCCTCCACACACGGTCGCGCGCAGCCCCGTCGGCGGCAGCGGCGGGTAGAAGGGCGCGAGGGCTGGATACTCGAGCACACCATGCACCGCGAGCCACTGGCAGAACGCCGCCGACTCGCTCGGGAACGCCTTCTGTAAATCCGGCCGACTCGCATAGAGGTCGCGAGCCAGGCGCAGCAATTCGGGTTCGCGCGGAGCGAGCAGAGCGGCGAAGTCCATGGGCGGCGCAGCGTAGGTCCGGGCCAAGCCCTGTCACGTCCTACGCCGCGCGATCACCACATCACTTCGGCTTCGCCGACTGGCCCGCCGCCTTCATGCCGGCGAGCAGCTGTTCGACGCTGGTCTTGGCCGGGTCGAACGCGACCTTGACATCGGCCTTGCCGGCTTCGACTTCGACGTCAGAGACGCCGGCCATTCCCTCGAGAGCGCCACGCACGGTGGCGGCACAACCTGCTCAAGAAGGAACCTTGTCGAGCACGAGCTGGACTTCGGTGGCACCTGCCGACGACGTCGGCGCCGAGCTGCAGGCGACGAAGCCGAGCGACAGACAGACGGCAAGCGTCAGAGCCTTCATGACTTGACCTTGGCCCCGGTTTCACCGCCAGCGATCAGCGCCTTGACGATCGCGGCCGGCTGCACCTTCTTGCTGTCGTAGTGGACCGTGAAGTCCGGGTCGCCGGCCTTGATGGCGATCTCGCCAACGCCATCGACCTTACTGAGGGCACCGCGCACGGCGGTGACACAGCCTCCTCAAACGTCTTTGCCGAGTTCAAACACGGCCTTGGCATCGGTAGCAGCTGCGGCCACAGGCGGAGTGCCCTTTGGGGTCTCCGTCTTCGCAGTGCAACCGATCAGAAACAGCGCGCAGGCGCCGGTCAAAATCAGTCTCGTCATTGGGGTTCTCATAAAAGGGAATGGGCCGCGATTGCTCACGGCCCACCCCCATCCTCGCACAAGCTCGATCGCGAACCAGGGGCGTATTGGCGGCTTCGAGAATTCGTGGCGGCCGGGGTCGCGCTCCGACGCCTCCTGGCAAGTCAGCTATACCCCGCCCGCTTGGCGGACTGGCCGGATCCTTGCCATGACCCGCCTACCAAAACACCCGTTCTCCATTTCGGCCCCCGGCATCCTTTTAGCGCTTCTGGCGAGCCCCCTCGCGGCACAAATCCCGATCGGGGGCACGCAAACCGGGACGCTGCCGGCCGGCGTCTACCACACCACCGGCACCTTGACGGTGCCGGTTGGGCAGACCTTCTTGCTGAGTCCGGGCGCCATCATCAAGTTCACCAACAGCGGCCATGAACTGTCGGTGAACGGCACCCTGGTCGCCAACGGCACCGCGCTCAATCCGGTGATCCTCACTGACGACGCCGATGACAGCGCCGGCGGTGACACCAACGCCAACGGTCCGAGTGTGGGCAGCCCGACCGCATGGCGCGGCGTCGTGTTCGCTTCGACCGCCAGCGCCAGTTCGCTCACCTACACCGACGTTCGCTACGGGGGCTGATCGTTCGTCCCGAACATCGTCTGCATCGATGCGAGTCCAACGCTGACCAACTGTGTGCTGCGCAACAACTACAGCCACGGCATGAGCGTGACGGCCAACTCGTTCCCGACGGTGACGAACTGCGCCTTCACCAACAACGGCGAGCGTGCCGTCGAAGGCCTGGCGCTTGCCGCGGTGCCTGGCTTCACCAACAACACGGCGACCGGCAACGTTGGCAACTTCATGAGCGTCACGTCGGCGACCATCACGGCGCCGCTGACCATCGGTTCGCAATCGATCCTCGAAGGCGCCTTGATGATGTCGGCCAATCTGAACGTGCAACCGAGCGGCACGCTGGTGGTTGAACAAGGTGTCAACTTCAAGTTCACAGCCGCCTATGAAGTGGTGGTCGATGGCTCGATGCACCTGCGCGGCACCAGCTACGAGCCGATTGTGTTCACCGACGACGCCGACGACTCGGTGGCCGGCGACACCAACAACAACGGTCCCAGCATCGGCTCGCCAACGTCGTGGCGCGGCATCACGATTCTGCCGACCGCCCTTTACTGCCCGCTCGAGCACGTCGTCATTCGCTACACCGGCTCCGCGTTCGTGCCAGCCCTGACGTGCTCGAGTCCCCAGGCCTCGTTGCGCTGCCTGCGCGCCGACCATGCCTATGACCGCGGCTTCGTGCTCAACGGCCTGTCCAGCACACCGACAAATCTGGTGGCGTGGGCGTGCGGCGGCTTCGGCGTGCAACTGGTCGGCGGCAACTTCCAAGTCGCCCACGCGACCTGCGCTGGCAACGGCACCGGCATTCGCCGCGAGAACGCGTGGTCCGGTCTCGTGCTCAACTCGAACAGCTACGGCAACACGACGAACTTCGCCAACTTCGGGGCCGGGGCGCAGGTCGCGACCAGCAACGGTGGCTTCGCCGGCGTGAACGGCAACCTCAACCTCAACCCGCAGTTCTTGAACCAAGCCCAAGGCGACCTTCATCTCGGGTCCAGCTCGCCATGCCTTGGCAACGCCGAAGTGCTCGCGGCCTTCTTCGCGCAGAAGGACTTCGACGAGAACTCGCGCCTGCTCGATCACGCCCTGATCGGTCTGCCGCTGCCGGACATGGGCGCCTTCGAATACAGCCCGTGGAACATGACGGTGACCGGCGTCGCGCGCCCCGGCTCCGTGATCACCTACACCATGACCGGTCCGCCGGCGGAGTCGCTGTGGGTGCTCGGCGCCTTGGATGGCACGACCGCGATCATTCCCTACGGCATGTTGCTGTCGGGTGCGGTCCCCGGCCAGTCCGACCAGGATCCGCGGCTCCAACCGCGGCCGGTTCTCCTTGCCGATCCACGTGAGTTCCAACCGCTGCTTGTTGTTCGCCATTCGATGACTCAGTTACCTCGCCCAGCCCCGCGGTTGGACCCTCTCTTCTGCCAGCTCCGCCGTTGCGATCGATTGCAACCTGTGCCGAAGCTGGTTGCAATCGATCGAGAGCAGCTAGCCACGGAGTGAACGGCACTTGCGGTGCCCGACGCATGCATTGCAAGGAGGTGCGACCTCATGGATGCACCGCGTGGTTGCAATCGGTAGTCAGCGGACCGAGGCCCCTCGTCGGTGGCGGCGCGACCCGCGCCGCTCGCTGCCCGGCGGACCAGGCATCTACCGGCAGCACGGTCCGCGTGGCCCCTTTGTCATGAGCCACGAATGAGCCGCAATAAGCCCGAATAAGCCGGAATGAGCCAACCCGTTGCCTCACAGCCACCTCCATCGTGGCAGCAGGCAGGGCAGCCCGAATTGGAGTGAATTGGAGTGAATTGGAGTTGGCGCGCCGGGCTGGCTGCCCGAGGGGGGTCGACGGGACCTTGGCATCGACCGCCGAGCGCTCCTCCCGAGCGCGCCGGGAATAAGCCGGAATAAGCCGGGCCAATTCCGCGCGGTTCGTCACGCCCGCCTCCATCGCGCACCGCGTCCGTGCCCTTCGGCGTGGGCCAGGCCCAGGATCCGCAAGACTCCAAGGTCTTCGCGGATCTGACGTCCGCTCGCCTTCGACCCCATCAGGCTGCTGATCTCGCGCAGCGCCAGTCCAGAGGGTCGCTCGTCGAGCAAGGCCAGGATGTCGCGCTGCCGCTCACTCACGTCGTGCCCGACTCGGCGCGGCGGAACGTAGCGCGACGGCCGGAAGCGAACCGTGACGCAGCCGCCGGCGTCTTCGATCTCGGGCCGCGGCAGGCCGGCGGACGCCGTCAACTCCGCCATCTTGATCGTGCCGCGTCCCCACGTCTCGATGATGCCGCGCCGATGGAAGACGCGGGCGATCAGGGGATTCCACGGCAACGACTCGTGCGGAGCGAACAGCGCCTCCGGGGTCAACCCGAAGTGCAG
>CANEYR010000145.1 GCA_947444055.1 Planctomycetota bacterium | reverse complement strand
CGAATGGGTCGTACTTCCAGCTGAACAGCACGGTGTTGTCGCTGACGGTGAACTGCGGGATGCCGACGCCGTCCTTCGGGTGCCAGCACGAGACGCAGTTGATGCCGGTGCCGGTGTTGTTGATGACGAGGTTGTTGGTGATCGTCAGCTTCGTGTTCTGGTGGCCAAACGCGTAGATGGCGCCCATGCCGCCGGTCGGCGCCGTATTCATCACGATGCAGTTGGTGATCATCGCGGTGCCGCCCTTTGGCGTATCGATGTAGATGCCGGGCGACTCGGGCGAGGCGTTGTTGCTCGTCGCCGGGTTGGCCTTGCGCATGATCTTCAGGCCCTCGTCCTTGCTGTAGTAGTTGCGGGCGCCGTTATCGACGATGACGCCGTCGACGACGATGTCACCGGCGTCCTTGTTGGTGCGGCAATCGATCCAGAGGCGGGCGTTGAAGTTCCAGTTCTTGGTCTTGTTGTCGCCGCTCAGGATCGTGCGCGTCGCACCCCAGGGATCGCGGGCCGTGAAGTCGTCGTTGAAGCCGCCGAGGATCTTGCATGGCACTTTGATCTGGTCGCAGCCGCAGTCGCCGCGACCGAGGTAGGTGCCACCCGCGATCATCACGGTGTCGCCGTTCTTGAGGGTTGGCACGAGGATCGAGAGATCGCGCACCGGCTCTTCCTTGGTGCCTTTCTTGCCCTTGCCTTTGGCGGCCGACACGTAGTAGGTCGTGCCTTGGGCGACGAGGGGAGCGGTGAGGAGGAACGTCAACGCGGTGACGGTGAGGGTTCGCAGCATGGCCATGTCGCCTAGGATCGGCGTCGATGGCATGGCGGCTTGAGCGGCGCGGTGCTACTTGCCGCCGAGCACAACCGGCGGCAGCGCGATCTCCGTGCAGCCCTCGGTGCCTTCGACGACGCGGATGGTGCGGTCGACGGCCAGATCCGTGAGCACCTGTTCCTGCTGCGAACGTGGCCACCGGATCGTCAGCGACTTCACCTTCGTGGCCTTGCCGAGGCCAAGTGTTTGCCGCAGCGGGTTGCAGCCAAAGCAGCCGCCGCTGCCGACTTCGCGGTAGACCGAGCGCTCCACCCCGTTCTCGTCGATCACGGCCCGCAGACGCGCCCCGATTGCCGACCGGTTGCTGTGCGTGCCGACTGCGACCACGGTGAGCCAGTGGTTGCCGAAGCCCGGGTTCAAAAACAGCACGTTGTGGGCGGCGTCGCCCGGGTACGCACCACCTTGGATCGAATAGACGTCGAGGTCGCCATCGCTGTCGAGGTCCGCGAACGAGACGCCGTGTCCCTTCTGCAGGTGGCCAAAGCCACCAGCCATGGTGACGTCGACGAACTTCTTGCCGCCGACGTTCTTCCACATCAGGTTCGGCATCAGCGAGTAGTAGTACGGGTCGCCGGTGCCGAGGTAGAAGTCGAGGAAGCCGTCGTTGTCGAGGTCGCCGAAGTTGGCGCCCATCGGCAGCGCTGGATAGTCAAGGCCGACCTCCGGAGCGACGTTGGTGAACCCGCCTTTGCCGTCGCCGCGCCACAGTCGCATCACTTCCTTGTTGGGCCGCTCGGTGCCGAGGTAGTGGGCGGCGACGTCGCCGATGCCCGTGCCGTAGGCGGCGCAGAAGAGATCGAGCGCACCATCGTTGTCGTAATCCCAGAACCACGCGCCGAAGCTCTCGATCGGTTCGTGCATGCCGAGCTTTGCCGCGACGTCGACGAAGCGGCCGTTGCCGGCGTTGTGGTAGAGGCGGTTCGGTTCGTGCAGGTTGCTGACGTAGAGATCGACCAAGCCGTCGTCATCGTAGTCGCCGAACGTGACGCCTTTGGTGTAGCCGAGGTTCTGCACACCGACGCGCGCGCCGATGTCAAAGAACGTGCCGTCGCCTTCGTTGCGAAACAGTTGGTTCGGGGCTTGGATCTTCTTCGAGGTCTCGTTGCCGACATACAGATCGAGATCGCCGTCGTTGTCGATGTCGGCCCAGTCGCACGTCGACGACGGGTAGTGCACTTCGCCAAGCCCGGCGGCGAACGTGACATCGACGAACGTGGCATCGCCTTGGTTCTCGATCAGCGAGTTGGGGTGCTGCCCACCGTCGTAGAGCCAGGCGCCGCGCACGATGTAGGCATCGAGGTCGCCGTCGTTGTCGTAGTCGGTCTGGAAGAGGTTGATGCCGCTGGTGATGCCGAGCAGGCCCGCGGCTTCGGTGCGATCCGTGAAGGTGCCGTTGCCCTCGTTCCGGTAGTAGCGCAGTTGGCCCTCGGTGCTCCACAGCGTGAGCATCAGATCGAGGTCCATGTCGCCGTCGAAGTCGTCGGCGATGACGCCGCCGAGCATGCCAAAGGTGTCGAGTCCGACTTTCGCCGCGACGTTGGGGAACTGCGGAAACTCGGTGGTCGACGTGAAGGCACTGGTCGGAATGCGATGCTCGGCGGCCACACCATCGGGGTAGGAGCCGAGCGTCATGTGGGCGAGGTTGAGCAGCCAGCGGGCGCCCAGGTGCCAGTAATCGTTGGCTGGCGTGTGGGCGATCACTTCGAGGAAGTACGGGATCGCGTTGGTCGAGCCTTCCTTCGCCGTGTGCAAGGCGCCGCCGCGCAGCGGCAGGATGCAGCTCTCCGGGGTGTTGCGGGCGCAGCAGTTGTCGGATTCCGCGAGGCGCAACCAGGCCATGCCGAGGTAGAAGCGAATCGAGTTCTTGGCGTCGACGTCACCTTCGATCGCGCCTTTGCCGAGTGCTTCATGCGCCGTCTCCAGAATGGCGATGCCTTCGCGCGTGGCGCCGAGGCGAAGGTGCGCGAGCGACGCGTCGAGCCGCAGTTTCCACGGCGCCTTGTCGCCGAGTTGCGCCATCTCCGCCCACAGTTCCTTGGCGATCGCATCGCCGTGGTACTTATGTGTGCGCTTGGCCTCGACGGCGATCGCTGCCAGTTCCTTCACCATGCGCTCGTGGCTCTTCTGCTTTTGGCCAGGATCGAGACGCTGTTGCGCGAGCAGTGGCACCGTTAGGGACAGCACGGCAAGAAGGGTGGTTCCGGCGTTCATGCAAGAGCGACGATTACACGATGGGCCGCGACTTTGCCTGATTGCGCGTGAATCCTCTGTGCGCAGGCCCGATGGGCTTGCCGGGCGTTCCTCGCGCACGTCTACTGACCGATCACGACTCGCCGACCACGCACATGACCATCGACTCTGGCACGATTGCTGCCTACGACGCCTCGCGAAAGGGCCTCGCTGACAAGCCGTTCAAATCCGCCTGCTACGCGCCCTACACGTCGCTGTACTTCAACACCAACGGCGACGTCATCGCTTGCTGCAAGAACACGACCTATGTGCTTGGCAACGTGGCGACGCAGAGCCTGGAAGAGATCTGGCGTGGCAAGAAGGCGAACGCGATGCGCAAGGCGTTGCGCGACTACAAGTTTGGGGTCGGGTGTGAGTTCTGCGAGTGGCAGGTCAAGGGCGGCCAATACGACCAGGTCTACGCGACAATCTTTGATGATCTTCCCGTGAATGGAGCGGAGGCAGAGTGGCCGGCGCGCATGGAGTTCACCGTCAGCAACACCTGCAATCTGGCCTGTGTGATGTGTTATGGCGTCTTGAGTTCGACGATTCGCGCGCACCGCGAGAAGTTGCCGCCGCTGCCAAAGGTCTACGACGATCGCTTCTTCACCGACCTACGCAAGTTCTTGCCCCACCTGAAGGACGCCAAGTTCTTTGGCGGCGAGCCGTTCCTCGCCCAAGAGAACTACCGCATCTGGGACATGATGATCGAGGACGGCATCATCATCCCGTGTCACGTGACGACCAACGGCACGCAGTGGAACAAGAAGGTGGAGCGAGTGCTTGAGGCCTTTCCCTGCAGCATCTCGATTTCACTGGATGGCGCGACGAAGGAGACGGTGGAGAGCGTCCGTGTGAACGCCAACTTCGAGGAGGTTCGCGCCAACGTTGAGAAGTTCCTTGCGTACTCTCGCGCGCGCAAGACGCACCTCAGTTTGACGTTCTGCTTGATGCGTCAGAACTGGCACGAGTTTGGTGAGTACCTGCGTTACGGCGAGGAGCGCGGGGTCCGGGTGTTCATCAATACCGTCATCGATCCAGTGCTGAGCAGTCTCTACACCTTGCCGACGAGTGAGCTGGAGTCGATCGCCAAGCGCATGGACGAGATGAATGCGCGGGAGGGTTACAGCCGCTTGCCCAAGAACGGCGCGGTTTGGACTTCCGCCGTGCAGGCCTTGCACAAGAATGCGGACGAGCAACAGCGGTCGCGCATTGCCGAGATCAAGCAGGCGAACGCGGCCAAGAACCCGATCCCCACGGCCTGGACGCAGGTGAGCCAAGGCAAGTTCGAGGAGGCACTGCGCACCGTGTCCGAGATCGAGCCGACAGAGCAGCGGTACTACATGCGACTGTTGCTTGAAGGCCACGCGCTGCGACGCCTGGGTCGCATTGAGGATGCCGAGAAGGCGCTCGCGGCGGCGATTGCGTTGAATCGCCGTGGCCCCAGTGCGTTCACCGAACGTGCTTGGTTGCATCTCGACCAGCGGCGTTTCCAAGAGTCGTTGGCTGATGCGGAGAACGCTGTGAAGAACCTCGATGGCTACAAGGACACCAGCGTGATCGCCAGCGCCTACTTGGTCCTGGGGCGAGCGCACGCGAATCTCGGCAACTTCGAGGCGGCGATTCTGGCCGCCGAGCGCGCCGCCGAGATCACTCCCGACGATGCCAGAATGCACACCCAACGCGGGTGGATCTTTTGGCACGCCAAACGCTATGCCGACGCGGCGATGGCGTGTGATCGGGCCCTGTCACTCAAGCCGGACAATGCCGAAGCCTTGAAGTTGCGCGGCATGCTGCCGGTGCCCAAGGACTGACGCCCGTCAGAACTGTTTGAACTCGCCGCCGTTCTCGCTCGCCAGCTGGCGCAGGAAGCCTTCGTTGAGGTCCTTGCCCATGGCGATGCAATGGATCGTGACACGCTTCAACGGGTTCCACGACCTCACACCGATCAGGATCTTGTCGGTCGAATCGAGCTTGCCGTCGGGGGTCGTCGGCGAGCCATCGGTCAGCAGAAAGATCGTGTCGAGTTGCACGCCGTAGTACTTGTCGTTGGCGCCAAGACCGACGAGCCGGAAGCTCTGCTCGAGGCTGTCGTGGATGTTGGTGCTCGACGCGTGTTGCAAGGTCTTCACGAACGCCTGCGCCTTCTCGATGGCTTCTTTCGTGGCTAGTTGCAGCTTCGGCTCCCAGAAGTGCGGCAGGTCGTTGTACCAGAGGATCGCGAACTTCTGGGTCGGGCGCAGCAGCGCCAGCGCCCGCATCAATTCGACCTTGCACGCTTCGAGCCGCGTCGTCTCGGTGACCGCTTCCTTGCTCTTCCACATGACCGGCGCCTTCATCGAACCCGAGCAGTCGATGACGTAGAGGATGGACTTGCTCTCATCCTGCGGGATGCCGAAGTAGTAGAGATTGTCGTTGCCGCGGCGGTTGCTCGGCTTGCCATCACCAAGCGGCTTGCCGCCTGCGAGGAACATGTCCGCTTCCGCTTGCCACCACGCCTGCCACGAGGTGACGGTGATGCCGAACTGCTGGCCGGTGAGAACTTCGAGCGCCGCCGCGACGCGCAGGCGGGTTTGGCCATCGATGCGAGCGAGCAGGGCGATCATCGGGCCGATCGCTTCGGGCACGGCGACTTTGGCGAGCGCCAAGGCGGCGCGTTCGGCGACGGCTTCCTCCTTGCTGCTCAGCAACGCGATGACGGGTGTCGCGTGGGCTTTGGCGGTCTTGCCCGCTTGCGCCATCGCGTCGATCAGCACGAGTTGCTCTTCTGGCTCCCTGGATTTGGCGAGAGCCGCCGCCAACTCCTCGATGACTTCGACGGCGGCGCCACCAACGGCTTTGGCGGCTGCCAGTTTGAGCGGCAGCGCCAGCTTCTTCTGCCCGCACACCTTCTGCAGCAACCACAGCGCACTGTCGCGCCGCCGCAGCTTGGCGAGGCGTTCGCCGACCTTCTCGTGCAGGTCACGCAGTTGGTCGCCCTTCATGCGTAATGCGGCGATCTCGGGCTTGAGCACTAAGAGACGGTCGAATTGCGGCTTTGGCAGCGTGCGGTTGTCGGAGCCTTCCTGGCCACGGATCAGCTCGGCCATCTCCTTGTTCTTGGTGTCGCGCAGGACGTCGACGGTCGTCAGTTCGCTGGCTAGATCGTTCCAGCCTTCGACCAGCACTTCGGCCGTCTTGCCCGAGTCGAGCTCGGCGGTTGCCTGCAGCGCCGCGAGCTTGTCGGCAACGGTTGCCTTGCCCTTGGGCGGTGGCACGAAGGCCTTGGCGAAGGCCACCAGCAGCTTGGCTTCGTCTTGGGCTGGCAGAGAGAACGCGAACAGCGTGCACGCGAGCAGCACACGCAAAGAGATGGAGGCGAACATCGATCGCTCAGCGACCGGCCCGTTCGGCCAGCGCCGTCGATCCGACCATGGCCGCGACCTGCAGCCCGCCGTGTTTGCTGGTGAATGCCGTGGTCAGCACTAGCCCAGTGCGTCGACAGAGCCGGACGTCATTGGCGAGCACGGCGACGCGCCACGCCGCCCCGAGCCGCGCCGCGCGATGGCCGAGCGTTTGGTACAGCGGCACCAACTTGGCCGCATCCGACACGCGCACACCAAACGGCGGGTTGGTGACCAGCACGCCGCGCTCGGGCGCGCCCGCTGCTTGCAGCCACGGGTGCGTCGTCACCGCACCTTCGTGCAGCGTGATCGCTGCGGCGACGCCGGCGCGTTCGGCGTTCGCCTTGCTCGCTTCGATCGCGCCGGCATCGCGGTCGCCACCAGCCAGCAGGGAAGCGATGGCTGGGCGGCGTTCTTTGAACGTCTTCTCCCAACCGCGCGAGTCGAACAGCGCGAGATGTTGCAGCGCGGGCGCGCGCAAACGGCCGGGCGGCAGGCCCTGCGCGATCGCCGCGGCTTCGATCACGATCGTGCCCGAACCGCAGAACGGATCGAGCAAGGCTTCGCCGGGTTGCCAGCCGCTGGCGAGCACCAACGCATGGGCGAGGTCTTCGCGCAGCGGCGCCTTGCGACCATCGAGGCGATAGCCGCGGCGATGCAATGGCGTGCTAGCGGCGTCGATCGACACCGTGCAGACGTCCTCGCGAAAGCGAACGTGAATGTGCGCCACGATCTCATCCCCGGGCTCGGCCTTGGGCGGCGCCTTGCCGAGAGCGGTCGCGATGGCGTTCTCGACGCGTTCCTCGACGGCGCTGGTGTGGTAGACGCGCGAGCCGCGCGTCGTGGCCTTGACCGCAATCGGCACGTGGGCACGCAACCACTGGCGCCACGGCAATTCGGCGGCCTTGCGCTGCAACTCGCCGAGCGCGCGACAACGAAACTGCGTGATGCGCATCAGCAGGTGGCTGGCGGTGCCCAGCCATAGACCGCAGCGCTGAACGGTCGCGGCGTCGCCAGTGAAGGCCACGCCACCGCGTTGGGCGTCGCCCTCGATCTCGAGGGCACTCAGTTCGCCCAGCAGCAGCGGTTCGAGGCCAGGCTGGCAGGAGGCGAACAGTTCTAACGGACCGGACATGCACGGACCGTATCCGCGACCTCACAGTGTTCCATCAGGCGATCAGGCGCGGACCATGCGTAGCTCGCGGATCTTCTGCATCATCTCGTCTTCGGCGACGAGCTTGGCGCGCAGCTTGCCGCGGGCCTCGCCTTGCTCGATCTCGTAGGCATCGAGGCGTTGCCAATCGGCCCACGACACCGCGTCGATCGAGCGGATGCCCAGCAGCGCTTCGATGTCGCCCTGCGTTGGCGCCAACATGCGCGCGTCGGCACGGTCGGCCTTCATCGCTTCGACGGTGGCCTTGGCATCGAGGCTGTTGGTGCCGATCAGCCCGGTCGGGCCGCGCTTGCACCAGCCGACGGCGTAGTGGCCTTGGCGCACGGCACCGCCGACGCTCTCGACGACGCGGCCATCGACGTTGGGCACGATGCCTTTCTTGTCGTCGAACGGCACCCCGGGGCACGGGATGCCGCGGTAGCCGATGGCCTTGAACACCAGGTCGACCGCGAAGTCTTCGGTGGTGCCAGTCGCCTTCGGGCGCGGCGTACCATCGGCGTCGGCGACTAGGTGCATGTGTTGCACACGCATGCTGCGCAGTTGGCCATGGCCGCTTGGTAGCTGGTCGCTGGTTACCTGTTCGCCGAGCAACTCAGTGGGCCCCACGAGAAACCGGCAGCGCAGCTTCTTCGCGCGCGAGCCTTCGCCGTGCGCCACGCGTGCAGTCAAGAACTCGACATTGCGTTGCTGGCTGCGCGCACCTTCCTTGGCGAGCCATTGCGCGCTCATCGCATCGACGTGCCCATCCTTCGCCGTGACCACCACATCGACGTCGGGCAGCTCCGCAATCTCTTCGATCTCCTTTGGCGAGAACGCCGCCTGCGCCGGACCGCGGCGGCCGAGCAGGATCACTTCGCGCACTTTGCTTTCGCTCAGCGTCGCCATCGCGTGGTCGGCGATGTCGGTGGCCGCCAGCTGATCGGGCGAAGCCAGCAGGATGCGCGCGACGTCCATGGCGACGTTGCCGTTGCCGACCAAAGCGACCGTGCGGGCGCGGGCGAGGTCGAAGCGATGGTGGCGATGGTCGGGGTGGCCGTTGTACCAGCCGACAAAATCGGTCGCCGTGTAGACGCCGGCGAGATCTTCGCCCGGCACGCCGAGCTTCTGATCACTCTCGCAACCAAACGCGTAGACGATTTGGTGGTAGTGCGCGGCCAGTTCCTCGACGAGCACGTCGCGGCCGATGCGCACGTTGCCGAGGAAGCGGAACCCCGGCTGGGCGGCGATCTTGTTGTAGACCTTGACGACGCCCTTGATGTTTTGATGGTCGGGGGCGACGCCGCCGCGCACGAGGCCGAACGGCACCGGCAAGCGGTCAAACAGGTCGACGTTGACGACCCCGGGGGCGGCCTTGAGAAGTGCTTCTGCGGTGTAGAACGCCGACGGGCCGGAGCCCACGATCGCGACGCGCCAGGGTCTTGGGTCAGACATTTGGGGCAGCATGATAGGTCGTGTTATCGCGCGCGCCATGGGGCGAAATGGAGTTCATCGCGGGCGCGCGCTTTGGGCGTTGGCAAGGCGATCAGCCCGCCATCAACCCACCGCAGGCACCTCGTGCACGGAGAGCAGGCCGTGTCGTCGCCAGCCGATCGTGAGCATCCAGGTGTGCGCGGCGGCGATCGGGCGCGGCATCGCTGCGATGCCGCGCACGACGATGGTCTCGCGAAACCCATCGAACCACGGCGCCGACGTGAAGGTGTCGATGGCCTGCGGCACCGCGACCTCGCGCCCTTCGGCCGCGTGCTTCTTGCCGTTCCCCAGCACGTAGCGCAGCGCGTTGCGGACCTCGCGCGGCGTCTTCAGGATGCGGTCGTGGTAGCGGTCGGCGAAGACGGTGCCAGAGCGGCTCCACAGCTTGTTCAAGGCTTTGGCGATCCGGATCGCGAGGCCCTGTAGACCCCGCGACAGCGTCGCCCGATCACGTGCCTCCACCAGGAAGTGCAGGTGGTCGTTCAACACGGCGTACTGGGTGAGACGAAACCCACCCCGGTCGCAGCCGGCGGCGAAAGCCTCACGCAACACGGCGTACTCGCGCCTGCTCCGCAGGCGCGGTAACCCCCGCAGCAACTTCATCGTCACATGCGCCGGAAACCGCGCCGCCAGCAGCGCCCGTGGCCCGTGACCAACCAAGGCCTTCTCACCCTTGGGCTTTCGACCAGCACCGGCACGGCGCCCGCCGTTCTGCCGAAACGGCAACACGCCTTGCTGCGTCTTCTTCGGTTGGCGAACCGGAGAGGCCATCTGATTGCGCAGATATTAGCCGACAGGCCCATCGGCGTCAAGCATTGTTGGTCGCCTGTTCGTGCCAGCTCGTGCAGGAAGGCGGCCACTTCGTCCCGTGCGATGTCGTCGAACGACGCCATGCACGCGGACTCGCCAGCTTGCGTGCGACGTTCCTGCCGATGGCGGACGCGGTATGGTTGTTCGATGCCAGCTGCAATCCGCCGAGCCTGGCAGCCTCTGGCGACCCCGGCTCGCTGACCGTGTGCGACCCGGACGTCCTCCGGCAGATTCTCGGAGCCACAAAATGAACGATCCTCGTGAAGACCCTGCCGCGATCGTGCGCGCCGCCGAACGTTCGGCCGCTGCCTTGCGCGAACGCAATCGCCGAATGGGCTGGCCGCTAGTCATCTGGCGCGACGGCCGCGTGCAGCACGTCGATCCCATGACTTTGCAGCCGATCGCCTGGCCGCAGACCGTTCGTGATGGGGAAGTGCCACCGCTGCCGCCGACATTCTGATCGCGGCGCCGCTTGGAGGCGGCTGTATCTGGCCACCGCCGGGCGGCCCTCCCGACGTGCACGCCACACGTGTCGAAGATTGGTGAGTGAAGTGCCACCGATCGACATCGAGATGACCCATTGCACTGCGCATGGTTCTCATCCGATCTCACGATGCCTTGGTCCGCTACATCTTCGGCGAACCGGAGCAGATGGCGGAGCTGCTGCGGGCGTGCTTGCCGCCTGCGATGGCGGCGGCGATCGACTGGTCGACATTGCGTCGCGTCGAAGGCTCGTTCGTCGATGAAGCGCTGCAGAACCGACGCACCGACATGCTGTTTGAGGTGCGCATGGGCGAGGCGACCGTCTTGCTCTACACGGTCTTCGAGCACAAGTCGCACGACGACCACTTCACGTCCTGGCAGATGGCGCGCTATGTGGTGCGCGTGGTCGACCAATGGTTGGTGGATCACCCGGAGGCCAAGGCGTTGCCGGCGGTGTTGCCGTTTGTGCTGTACCACGGCGACCGAGCGTGGCAGGCGAAGCGCAGCCCGCACGAACTGGTCGACCTGCGCGGCTGTGAGGTCGGCGTCGCGACCTTCCTACGCCCACTGCAGATGCGCTTGCCATTTCATCTGTTGGACTTGTCGCAGCTCGACGAGGGCCTGATCGATGCCATGCGACTGTCGGCGATCAGTGCCCTGACCCTGCGGTTTCTG
>CANEYR010000144.1 GCA_947444055.1 Planctomycetota bacterium | reverse complement strand
GGGCGGCGGGGCTGGTGGCGACGGGGGCGTCGCGGAGTGATCGGAGAGAAGGTGCGGTGACCTCGGGAAGGTCGCTCTGGGGGAGCGGTGCGCCCGGTGGGCGCGAAGTCGGCTGCGAACGGGCGCAAACGAGAGTGGGTGACCGGGTCGACGAGGCGCGCGGGTGCGGCAGGATGGCGCGGATGGGTTCCGGGTGGTCCGGGACCGCAGCTTGTTCTTCCTACACGCCTGCATCCAATGCGCAGTACGAGGCGAACGTACTTGCATGAGCCTGCCATCGACTGCGGACGCATCCCTCGCCCTACTCCAGCGGACCAACGCGTGGCCTTCCACGACCTCGATTCGGCGTGTTGTTGGCCGCCCCTGGACCCAGGCCGCCGCAGCCCTGCTGCTGGTCGCGTCGCAATCGGTCGTGGCACAAGCCCCGGCAGCGCTGACCCCGCGCGCCACGCCGGCTGCCAATCTCGAGTTCGCCACCGGGATCAAGGGCTGGCGCACCGTGCTCGACGGCGTGATGGGCGGGCTCTCCACCGGCAAGATCGCGCAGTCCGAGCCCGGCATCCTGAAGTTCACCGGCGAGCTGTCGCTGGACAACAACGGTGGCTTCTCGCAGACCCAGACCAGCGTGCCGGTCGGCACCTTCGCCGACCAGAAGGGCGTCGTCGTGCGGTTGCGCGGCGACGGCCGCCGCTACCAGTTCGACGTGCGCTGCTCCAACGTGCGCATGATGGCCGGCAGTTTCCAACTGCAGTTCGACACCAAGCCCGATACGTGGCTGGTGCTCGAGCTGCCGTTCCAGGACTTCAAGCTCTACAGCTTCGGCCAGCTCGTTCGCAATCCTGCCAAGCTCCGGCCCGAGAACGTCGAGTCCGTCGGCATCACGTTGGCCGACAAGAAAGCCGGCTCCTTCGCCATCGAGATCGACTACATCCGGCCACTCGGCGCCGCAACGTCGGCGAAGAGTGCCGACCTCGCCACGGTCGCCGAACAAGCCGGCCTGACGACGTTGCTGACCCTCGCCAAGGCGTCCGGTCTAGAGCTGGCCCCTGGCCAGCGCTACACCCTCTTCGCGCCCACCAACGCGGCCTTCGCGCAGCTGCCCGCCGAGAAGGTGAAGTTTCTGACGAGTCCCGAAGGCAAGACCACGCTGCAACAGGTGCTGAAGCACCACGTGTTGGCGATGACGCTCGACTCCGCCTCGCTACTCGCTCGGCGCCGAGTGCAGGCTCTCTCAGGTCAGTCGATCGCGGTCGACGCCGATGCTCTGACCGTAGGCGCCGCCAAGATCCTTGCCGCCGACGTCGCGTTCGATGGGGGACTCGTGCACGTCGTCGACGCCGTGATCCTGCCGGAACTGCGTTCGATCACCGAACTGCTGAGCACGCAAGTCAACCTGAGCACGCTGCGCACGGCGGTCGAAGCGGCCGGCCTCGGCGCGCAACTGAGTGCGGAGAACCCAGGCCCCTGGACCGTGCTGGCACCGTCGAACGAAGCCTTCGCGGCCTTGCCGCCGGGCGCCCTGCAAAAGCTGCTGGAGAATCGTGATCAGTTGCAGGCGGTGCTCGCCGCGCACGTGATTCCGAGTGCCATTCGTCGCCAGGAGATGCTCGCGCAGGGCAGCGCGCGCACCCTGATGGGCCAGAGCAGCGTGAACTTCGCCCTGACAAAGGGCGCGGTCACCGCCAGCGGTGCACAGATCCTGACCGCGGACATCGAAGCCGCGAACGGCGTCGTGCACATCATCGACCGCGTCTTGCTGCCCGAACCAGTGAGCCAGTCAGCCAAGGCTGCCGAGACGGTTCCAGTGCCCGCCGACGCGGCCATCCTGGCGGTCTTCGACTTGGCGATCGAGCGCGGCGTGCCGCTCTTCAACAGTGGCGAACGGGCAGCCTGCGCCGCCATCTACGAAGTCGCGATCGGCTCGGTGACCACGGTGGGCGAGATGGCGCTGCCGGCGTCGGCGTTGGCGACCTTGAAGACGGCCCTGCGCGACGGCCGCCAGCAGCAAGATCCGACCGAACGCGCGTGGACCTTCCGGCTCGCGATGGACAAGGTCCGTCAGGCCTTGGGCCTCGAACAGCAGCGCTGACAGCACGGCCATCGTGATCGTAGTCGACGCGGTCGGCGGTGCATCCACACATCGGGGAGCAGCGAAATCATGGGGGAGTTCTTCGTAACCGCAACCACCACGACTGACCGGCAGTTCCGACGTGCAGTGCGCACCACGTCGGCGATTCAGCTCGAGAAGCAGTACCACAAGTTCAGTGCGGCGCACTTCTTGATCTTCGACGACGGCTCGGCCGAACGGCTGCACGGGCACAACTACCGCGTGGGCATCGAACTCGAAGCCGCCTTGAGCCGCGGCGGCCTGGTTCTCGACTTCAAACAGGTCAAGCCCCTCGTCAGTGCCATCCTGGAACCGCTCGACGAGCGCTTCCTGGTAGCCGCCCTGCATCCGGAGATCGCCGTCGTGCGGGGACGCGAGGAGACCACAGTAAACCACGGTACACGCCGCTACGTCGTGCCCACCGACGAAGTGTGCCTGCTGCCGATCGTCAACAGCAGTGCGGAGTGCCTCGCCGAGTTCATTGCCAACCGGCTCGCCCAGGCCCTGCACGTCCACTTCCCCGACCGTCTGCTGATCCGCCTTGCGATTGGCGTCGAGGAGACGCCCGGCCAGCGCAGTCTGTGCACCCTCCACTTCTGACCAGATGTTCCGATGCACCCTTCCCCACACGTTCCCGCTACCCACCACGCCCCGGAAACCCCGTCGACAAACCCGTGCCCGAGCACTCTGGCGCCATGGCGTCGCGTCGACGAGACGCAACCGCTGCGCCGCGACGCGCTCGCCGCGGTTCGCACCCTGCTTCGTTACCTCGGCGAGGATCCAAACCGCGATGGCCTTCTCGAGACGCCCGACCGGGTGCTCCGCGCCTACGGCGAGTTCTTCGCCGGCTACGCGCAGGATCCTGCGGCGATCTTGGCAAAGACATTCGATGAAACCGCCGACTACAACGGGCCCGTGGTGGTGCGCGACATCGCCGTACACTCCCATTGCGAACATCACATGGTGTCGTTTACCGGTGTCGCCCATGTCGCCTACTTGCCCCACGGTCAGGTCGTGGGGCTCAGCAAGCTCGCCCGCTTGGTCGACGTGTTCGCGCGCCGCCTGCAGATCCAGGAACGGCTGACCGCCCAGATCGCGGGCGCCCTGCAGACGCACCTGCGGCCGCGAGGGGTCGCAGTGATGATCGCCGCCGAACACCAGTGCATGACGCTGCGCGGGGTTCGCCAGCACGACACCAAGACGGTGACGATGCACCTGACTGGCGTCTACGAGAACGATCCCGGCCTGCGCAGCGAGATCATCGCGCGACTGGACGGCTGCTGAACTTCCGCGCCAAGGGCCCCCGTGGCGCCATGTCCCGTCGGTTCCGCATGTCGGCGAACTCAAAGCCGAGGCCGCGGGTCGATGGGGATGGCGGTGGCGAGGGCAAAGCGGAGTGACGGGAGAGAAGGTGCGGTGACCTCGGCAAGGTCGCGGCGGGGGAGCGGTGTGCCCGGTGGGCGCGAAGTCGGCTGCGAAGGGGCGCAGACAGGCGGAAGTGAACGGCTGGACGAGAACGCGCGGCTGCGGCGGGATGGCGGAACGGGTTCCGGGTGGTCCGGGACCGCTGCTTGTTCTTCCTATGCACCGACGGGGTTTCGGCCCATCTGCGAGCACGGCTTCTTGACCATGCCAAGCACCAAGCGAGCACCTTGCCGCAGGCCGGGCGCCGCCGCGCCGGCTGATTCGCGTGCGCGTCGCGATCGTCGCTGGAGCGTTTATGCAATTGTCTGCCATGACCTCCCTGGGCAAGCCACCAATTGCCTGCCTGGGTGTCCGCGCCATCTCCGGCAGCCATGTCGGCCTCGAGCTAGTGTTCGTGCTGATACACGGGCTGCTCGGCGGCACCCGGGGACGCGACGAGTGGCAACGGTGCTGGGCTTCGTCTGCGCTCGAGGCACGACTATTGCTGCTTCTGTCCCGCGGCCCAAGGGTGCCATCTGTTGCCACTGTTCACCCGCCAATTCTCCAGCATGTATCCCCTGCATCATGGGTAGACCTACCACCAGTCTTGAAGTCCGCCTCGCCTCACGCCCCCGGGGAATGCCCAGCGCCGCTGATTTTGATCTGACAAGGACCACGGTGCCTCCTCTGCAAGCTGATCAGGTTCTGGTGCGCAACATCTTCATGTCGGTCGATCCATACATGCGCGGCCGCATGAACGCGGGTAAGTCGTATGTGCCGTCGTTTGAAGTCGGTCGGGCGCTCGAAGGCGGCGCCATCGGCGAGGTCGTCGAATCGCACGCGAAGGAGTTCAAGTCGGGCGATGTGGTCACGTCCCGCTACGGCTGGCGGGAGTTCTTCGTCGCCGCACCAAATGAACTCCACGCGGTGGACAAGGCGGTCCAGCCGCTTTCCGTACACCTCGGCGCGCTTGGCATGACCGGCATGACGGCATGGGCGGGCTTGACGCTCGTTGAAGTGAAGGCGGGTGACGTCATCTTTATCTCCGGCGCCGCCGGTGCCGTCGGCAATGTGGCCGGGCAATTGGCGAAACTCCGCGGCTGCCGCGTGATCGGCGCCGCCGGTTCTACGGAGAAGGTGCGGAGCCTGATGGGCGAATGCGGATTCGACGTTGCGTTCAATTACAAGACCGGTCCGACCAGCGATCAATTGAATCGCGCCGCCCCCGACGGCATCGACGTCTACTTCGACAATGTCGGCGGCGAGTTGCTTGAAGTCGCGCTCTCCGCGTTGCGCGTGCACGGCCGGATCATCGCCTGTGGCGGCATTGCCGCCTACAACGACGAGAAACCAAGGCCAGGTCCTGCCAACCTCTTCAACATGACCACCAAGCGGCTCACCATGAAGGGGTTGATTGTTGGCGACTGGCTGAGTCGTCAGGGCGAATTCGACGAGGAAGTGGGTGGGTACTACCGCGCCGGCAAACTCAAGAACAAGGAAACCGTGGTGGAGGGAATCGACCACGCCGTGGACGCCTTTCTCGGCCTCTTCACTGGCGGCAACATGGGGAAGATGGTTGTCAAGCTGACGTGACCATGGGCCTCGCCCCGCTACTGCTAGTTTTGAAGGAGACGCAGATATGCCCTACCAGAGTGTCAATCCCGCCACCGGGAAAGTCCTGAAACGTTTCAAGGAACTCACCGGTATCCAGCTCGACAAAGCTCTCCGCACTGCTGCGGGCTGCTACACAACTTGGCGGCACACTTCCTTTGCCCGACGAGCCGCTGTGGCGGCAAGAGCCGCCGCGATCCTGCGCAAGCGCGTGGACGAGTTTGCCCGTCCGATGACGCTGGAGATGGGCAAGCGCATCGACGAGGCGCGCGGCGAGGTGGCGGTCAGCGCGGACATCATCGACTACTACGCCGGAAACGCCCAACGCTTCCTCGCTCCGCAGAAACTCAAGACAAAGTCAGGACAAGCCGTTATCGAAAGCACGCCGCTCGGTGTGCTCTTCGGCGTTCAACCGTGGAATTTCCCCTACTACCAGCTCGCGCGTTTCGCCGCACCCAATCTGATGGCGGGCAATGTCGTAATGGTGAAACATGCGAGCTGTGTGCCGCAATGTGCATTGGCATTTGAGCGACTTTGGCGGGAGGCCGGCGCGCCCGCCGGCGCCTACACGAATCTCTTCATTGGCCATGAACAGGTCAATAAGGTGATTGACGATCCACGGGTTCAGGGTGTGGCTTTGACGGGGGGTGTGGAGGCCGCACGGGGCGTCGCCGCGCGCGCCGGACAGAACGTGAAGAAGACCACCATGGAACTCGGCGGCAACGACGCCTTCATCGTGCTCGCCGACGCGGACCTGGACAAGGCGGTCCAGTGGGCCGTCTGGGGCAAGATGAACAACATGGGCCAATGCTGCGTCGCCGCGAAACGCTTCATCGTGGCCGCGAGGCTCTACGACCGCTTTCTCGCCAGATTTCAAACCGCGCTGGCGGCGTTCACGCCCGGCGACCCGATGGACCCAGGCACGACCCTCGCCCCGCTGTCCACCGCAGCCGCTCTGGTCTCGCTGCTCGCCCAGGTAGAGCGCGCCGTAGCCAAGGGCGCGATCGTGATACTCGGTGGTAAGCGCATTGATCGCCCCGGCTCCTACATGCAGCCCACGATCCTCGCAAACATCCAACCCTCGAATCCAGCCTACCGTGAAGAGTTCTTCGGCCCCGTCGCACTCTTCTTCCGCGTAAACAGTGAGAAGGAAGCCGTGGCACTCGCCAACGACTCTGACTACGGGCTAGGCGCGTCCGTTTTCACCCAGGACCTCGCGCGCGGTCAACGCGTGGCAGCCCGTCTCGACACGGGAATGGTGTTCATCAACCACCCGACCTGGACGGCAGCAGACCTGCCGTTCGGCGGCATCAAGCACTCCGGTTACGGGCGCGAACTCTCGGGCCTGGGCATCCAGGAATTCGTGAACAAGAAGCTGGTGCGCGTCTCGTCGCTCAACGCGAAGCCGTGATGCTCCCCTTCCACGAGCCGTTCCAAGGACACCTGCCATTTGAAAGACGTCTTCACGAACGCCACCACCGGGAACCGCGAACTGGCTGGCGATGCAAATCCACGGCGATTCGTGTCCCGGACGCCCGCACATTCAGTGTGCCGGTTGGTGGTCACGCCGCTTGAATTCGCCCAACGATGTGACGAGTGCCACCCAGTGCTTTTCGGCGGTTCGCCAGGCGATGACCTTGATCGGCTGGCTCGGACTGAGTTTCGCCGCGGCGGGTACGGCCGCGTTTGTTTCCACGGACGATTGGTATCTCGGATTGAACAAGCCCGCGTGGAATCCGCCGGCATGGGTGTTCGCGCCGACGTGGACGTTCCTCTACGCGACGATGGCCGTCGCGGCGTGGCTGGTCTGGCGTGAGGGAGGGTGGCGCGCGCAGGGACGGGCGCTGGGGTTGTTCCTGTTGCAATGGGCGCTCAACGCGCTGTGGACCCCGCTGTTTTTCGGCCTGCACCGCCCGGGCCACGCGTTGATCGACATTCTCGCGCTCTGGCTGGTGCTGGCGGCGACCTTGATTGCGTTCTGGCGGGTGCGGCGTGCCGCCGGAGTCTTGCTGTTGCCGTATCTGGCGTGGGTGACGGTTGCGACCGTGCTGAACTGTGCGATCTGGCGGATGAATCCGTAAGGCGGGGCCAGGGCGAACAACGCATCGGCGGTGTCATGGCCACGACGGATGTGTGCTGCTCGGCGCCCCTCTGGTCGGTAGCGCTATCCGCGGGCTGCACTACTGATGCCGGTGTAGGGTGTCCTCCCGGTGAGCCTGCGCCGGCCCGGACGTGGAAGGGTTCTCGCTGCACGCGGGCGCGTGGGTGGCAGCGCGCGATCGCGACGGGCTGGAGCACCTGTGCCGCTACGCCGCGCGGCCGGCGGTGGCGGAGTCGCGGCTGACGGAGCTGTCGGATGGGCGGATCGGCTATTCGCTGAAGAAGCGATGGAAGGACGGCACGACACACGTGGTGATGACAAAGGAAGTGCTGATGGAGCGGCTGTGTGCTCTGGTGCCAAAGCCGCGAAAACATCTGGTGACCTATCACGGGGTGCTGGCGCCAGCGGCGGGATTGCGTTCGCAGGTGGTGCCAAAGCGTGAGGTGGAGGAAGGTGCTGGCGAAGGCTGCAATCACGGAACGGATGGCGGTGCATCGACTGTGCCTGCGCCGGTGGCGGCGAACGGCGAAGACGCGGCGTTCCGTCGCCGGCAACTGCAGCGTCGGCTACGCGAACGGCTGCGCGGCCCTAATGGTGGTGGGAAGCGACGCTCTGGTCGGCGGCGCTATCCGTGGGCGTCGCTGCTGATGCGGGTGTTCGGGATCAGAGGCATCCCAGCGACTGCAGCTTGACGGCGACTCGCCACCGGGAGAACGTGCGTCGGTGCGTTCCGGGTGCTCCGGAAGCGGACTTGGATTGCCACCCATCGCCCCGACCGGCAGCGTCCCCCTCACTGCCTCGAGCCTTACCTTCGTGAACCAATCGCACTGGGCCGGCGTACTCGCCGAGACGTGGGGGCTCGACGCGGCCATCGAACAGCTCGGGGGCGAGCTCGACCTGAACTTCCGCGCGACCGCGCCGGACGGGCGGTGGTTCGTGTTCAAGGTGATGCGGGCCGGCTGCGACAGTTCCTTCGTGGACATGCTCTGCGCGGCGCACGCCCACGTGCTGGCCCGCGATCCTGCCCTGCCGGTCCCAGCAGTGGTGCCAACGAAGGACGGTGCGCCATGGCGCGTCTGCAGGGATGAACACGGCGTGGCTCGGATCGCCTGGCTGATCCGCGGACTCGAAGGAGTGGACTTCGCCCTGCACGAACCGCGGTCACTGCGCCTCATCGGCGAACTCGGCCACTGCATCGCCCGACTCGACCGCGCACTCGCCGGTTTCACGCACGCGGCGCTCGCGCGCGAGCTGAAATGGGATCTTCGCGCCGCAGATTGGATCGACGCGCAACGCCACGAGATCGCGGATCCCGTGCGGCGCGCCATCGTGCAACGCACGAGCGAACGCTACGCGGCGCTGCAGCCGGCCCTGCTGCGCGAACCGGTGGCGGTGATCCACAACGACGTGAACGACCACAACATCCTCGTCGGCCTGGACGAGGGTGGGAATTCGCGCATCCGCGGGTTGATCGACTTCGGCGACATGATCCTCGGCCCCGCGGTCGCCGAACTCGCCATCGCCGCAGCCTACATCGCCCTCGACCAGGCGCAGCCGGAACGTTCGGTCGCCGCCCTCGTCGCCGGGTACCACGCGGTGACGCCGCTGACGGGAGCCCAGCTCGACCTCATCTGGCCCCTGGCCCTGATGCGGCTCGCGGTGAGCGTCACGAACTCGGCGCGGCAGCAGAAGGAACGGCCCGCCGACCCCTATGTGGTGGTTTCCGAGCGACCCGCGTGGCGGCTGCTCGAGCGGGCCGAGGGCATCCCGGTGGCACGCGTCGCGGCGCAGCTGCGCGCGGCGTGCGGGCATCCGGCGAACGACGACGCCGGCCGCGCGTTGGCTTGGCTCGCCGGTGCGCGCGGGTCCTTCGCCGAGGTGCTGGGCACGAGTCTCGAACGCGCACCCACCGGTGCGCTCTCGGCGGTCCGATGCGCCGTGCCGCGCGATCCGTTCCAGCTCACCGACGACGAAGCGCTGGCGCTCGGGGCCGAGCAGGGCGAGGCGTATCGGGCTGGCATGACCTGGCTCGGCCAGTATGGCGAGCCGCGCCTCGTCTACTCCGACTGCGCGTTCGCACTCGGCCCGCACAAGGGCTCGGACCGTCGCACCGTTCATCTCGGCGTGGACGTGTTCTCGCCGGCGGGGACTGCCGTGCACGCGCCGCTCGACGGCGTGGTGGAGGTGGTCGAGTTCCGCGAGCGGCATCTCGACTACGGCGGGATGGTGATCCTGCACCATGCTCCCGCGGCGGGCGTCGCGTTCTCGACGCTCTACGGCCATTTGTCGCGGGCTTCGGTCGCCCGCCTGCGCGTGGGGCAGTCGATCGCGAAGGGCGCAGCGTTCGCCACGCTGGGGGATTCGACGGAGAATGGTGGTTGGGGCCCGCATCTCCACCTGCAAGTGGGGCTCATCCCCGCACTGCTCGGCGAGGACTGGACGGGCGTGGCGGACCCCGACCAGCTGGCGCTCTGGGGCGCGCTCTGCCCCAATCCCGCGCCGCTGCTGAACCTGCCCGACGCCCGCGTCGCCTATCAACCGCTCGACACCAGCGGCATCCGGGAGAAGCGGCGCGCGCACTTCGCGGCGAACCTCAAGCTCAGCTACGCCGACCCGTGCCTGTTCGTGCGCGGCTGGCGAACGCACCTGTTCGACGAGTGGGGCCGTGCCTACCTCGACGCCTACAACAACGTGCCGCACGTTGGCCACTCGCATCCGCGCCTGCAGGCGATTGCGAGCGACCAGCTGCGGCGGCTGAACTCCAACACGCGCTACCTGCACCCAGCGCAGATCGAGTTCGCCGAAGTGTTGCTGGCCAAGCTCCCACCCGAATTCACGCACGTCTTCTTCGTGAACTCCGGGAGCGAGGGCAACGAACTCGCCCTGCGCCTCGCGCGGGCCCACACCGGCGGCCGGGACATGGTTGTCGTCGACCACGGCTATCACGGCAACACCACGGGTGCGATCGACATCTCACCGTACAAGTTCAACAAGTCGCGCGGCGGCGGCGCACCGGACTGGGTGCACGTGGTGCCCGTCGCGGACCCCTACCGCGGCGCCCATCGCGGCGTCGATGCCGGGGAACGATACGCCGCCACGGTGGATGGCGCGATCGCACGCATCCAAGCGCGCGGCGGCCGTCTCGCCGGCTTCATCGCCGAGACCTTTCCGAGCGTGGGCGGCCAGATCATCCCGCCGCACGGCTATCTGCCGGGCGTCTACCAGCGGATCCGCGCCGCTGGCGGCGTCTGCATTGCCGACGAGGTGCAGACGGGGCTCGGCCGACTCGGTCAGTACTACTGGGGCTTCGAGCAACAGCAGGCGCGGCCCGACATCGTGGTGCTCGGCAAGCCGCTCGGCAACGGCCACCCGCTCGGCGCAGTCGCGACCACCGCGGCGATCGCGCGTTCGTTCGACAACGGCATCGAGTTCTTCTCGACGTTCGGCGGCAGCACGCTCTCGTGCCGCATCGGCGCCGAGGTACTGCGGATCGTGGACGACGAGGGCCTGCAGGCGAACGCCCGCACGACCGGCACCTACCTGCTCTTTGGCCTGCGACGACTGCAGGCGCGCCACGAGGTGATCGGCGACGTCCGCGGCATCGGCTTGTTCACGGGCGTGGACCTCGTGATCGATCGCGAAACTCGCGCACCCGCAACCCAAGCCGCCGAGCAGGTGAAGAACCGGTTGCGCGAGGAACGGATCCTCGTCGGCACCGAGGGGCCGGCGGACAACATCCTGAAGATCCGGCCGCCGCTGACGATCGACCAGGACGACGTGGATCAACTGCTCGCAACGCTCGACCGCGTGCTCGCCGAGACAGCGATCCGCAGACGTTGAGACTGGTGGGGCTCGTGCGCGACGGCAGCAACACTCGTCGTCAGCGAGCGGGACTCGTGACGACCCGCGTCGTCGACTGCGGGTCTAGAAGAACCGCATCGGCAGGGCAGGGAGGTAGTGC
>CANEYR010000143.1 GCA_947444055.1 Planctomycetota bacterium | reverse complement strand
ATCGATATCTCGATCCAGGCGGACGAGATTCTGCGCCTGAAGCAGACGCTCAGCGACATCCTCGGTCGCCACTGCAATCGCCCGGCGGTCGACGTCATGCGCGACAGCGATCGCGACTTCTTCATGGGCCCGGCCGAAGCCAAGGCCTATGGACTGATCGACGAGATCGTCCAGACCAGCAAGTAGCTGCAACTAGCCTGACAGCTAGCCTGACAGCGGCCCGGGAAAGTGCCGGGCCGACCGGCGCATCCCGCCGCCGCTTGTAGTAAGCTCGCCGCCGGTTGGACCGCACCAAGAAACACGACATGGCTGGCAAGGGCAAAACCGTCGAGCGCTGCACCTTCTGCGAGAAATCGCGCCATCACGTGCAGTCGCTGATTTCCGGCCCGCCCGGCATCTACATCTGCAACGAGTGCATCGAGATCTGTAACACGATCCTGAAGGAAGAGGATCGCAAGACGAAGGGCGGTGCACCTCCCACGTTCCTGAAGGACCTTGTCATGAAGGACAAGGTGCCCTCGCCCGAATCGATGATGAAGCGCCTCGGCGACTACGTCATCGGCCAGGAGCGGGCCAAGAAGGTGCTCTCGGTCGCCGTCTACGGCCACTACCGCCGCTTGCACGCGCGCTTCCACAATCCCGAACTTGAACTCGAGAAGAGCAACATCCTGCTGGTCGGCCCCACGGGTTCGGGCAAGACGTTGCTCGCGCGCACGCTGGCCAAGATCCTCGATGTGCCGTTCGCCATCGCCGACGCCACCACGTTGACGGAGGCTGGCTACGTCGGCGAAGACGTCGAGAACATCCTGTTGCGCCTGCTGCAAAACGCCAACTTCGACGTCGAACGGGCCCAACAAGGCATCGTCTACATCGACGAAATCGACAAGATTGGCCGCACGACGAGCAACGTTTCCATCACGCGCGACGTCAGTGGCGAAGGTGTGCAGCAAGCGCTGCTGAAGATCCTCGAGGGCACGGTTGCCAATGTGCCGCCACAAGGTGGGCGCAAGCACCCCGAGCAGAGCTACATCCAGGTCAACACCGAGCACATCCTGTTCATCTGCGGCGGCACCTTCACCGGCATCGAGCAGTTCATCGCGCGGCGACTTGGCCAGAAGGTCATTGGCTTTGGCCAAGCCCAGGACGCCAAAGCCA
Source organism: Planctomycetota bacterium (assembly GCA_947444055.1). Taxonomy (GTDB): domain Bacteria; phylum Planctomycetota; class UBA1135; order UBA1135; family UBA2386; genus UBA2386. The sequence continues at coordinate 10,116 of CANEYR010000143.1, read as the reverse complement.
CCGACATGGACTTGGTGACGAGCCAAGCCGAACGCGACCGCTTGATCCCCCGCCTGGACCAAAAGGATCTCATCGACTTCGGCATGATCCCCGAGTTTGTTGGGCGGCTGCCGGTCACGGTGCCGATGCGGTCGTTGACGCGCGACGAGATCATGACGGTGCTGACGCAACCAAAGAACGCACTGGTCAAGCAGTACAAGGCCACTTTCGAACTCGACGGCTGCCAACTTGAGTTCACCGACGAGGCCCTCGGGGTGTTCGCCAACGAAGCCATGACGCGCGAGACCGGCGTACGGGCGCTGCGCTCGATGTTCGAAGAAGTGCTGCTCGATCTGCGGTTTGACATCGGCAGTCGCAAGGGCGAGCGCATCGTCATCACCGCCGAATACGTGCTGGAACGGCTCTCCGGCGGCCACCACGGCGACCGACGCAAACGCGACTCCGCGTAGCTTGTCGCCTTGTCACAGCCTGATCCCGTGCAGCGCGCCCTGACCGATCTGTCCAACGACGCGATTGACGCCTTGGTCAGCGAGTGCGGCGGCAAGCCGTTTCAAGCGCGCCAGGTGCTGCATTGGTTGTGGAAGCACGGCGCCGACAGCTTTGAGCAAATGCGCAACGTTCCCACGGCGTTGCGGGCCGCGCTGGCGCGAGAGCACGTCGTGCGCCACGCCACCATCAACAAAGTGGATGACGCCGAAGACGGCACGCAAAAGCTGCTGCTCCGGCTGCGCGACAACGAAACCGTCGAGTGCGTGATCATCCCCGATGAGGAACGCACGACCCTGTGCATCTCGACGCAGGTCGGCTGCCCCGTTGCCTGCGTATTCTGCGCCTCGGGCATGTTCGGTGTGCGCCGCAACCTCACCGCTGGCGAGATCGCCGAGCAAGTGCTGCTGGCGCAGAGTCAGCTGCGGCCGAATCGCCGCCTCACCAACTTGGTGGTCATGGGCATGGGCGAACCCATGCTCAACCTGGACGGCCTGCTGCCGGCCCTTGCGCGCATTCACGATGCGGACGGCATCGGCATGGGCGCGCGGCGCATCACCGTCAGCACCTCGGGCTTTCCCCGGCAGATGGAACGGTTCGCCGCGGCCGACCCCTCCTACAACCTCGCGGTCTCGCTGCACGCAGGGGACGACGAATTGCGCAAGCGCTTGGTGCCGACCGCCACCTCGCCGGTGCGCGACATCATCGCCGCCGCCCACCGCTACTTCGGCCAGAAGGGGCGCGAGGTCACCTACGAAGTCGTGTTGCTCGAAGGTGTCAACGATCGCCCGGATGACGCGGTCTCCCTCGTCAACGCGCTGGGTTCCCTGCCGTGCACCGTGAACCTGATCCCGTGGAACCCGGTCGAAGAGATCGTCGCCCAGAAGGGGCTGCGGCGCCCGTCTGTGGTGCGCATCGATTCGTTTGCTGACTCGCTGCGCGGCGGCGGCCTCAAAGTCACCGTGCGACGCCAGCGCGGCGCCGATCGTTCCGCCGCGTGCGGCCAACTGCGTCTGCGCGCACTCGATGCCGCCAGCAGCTGAACGGCGACGGCGCGCCCACTCGGTTCGGGCGTCGGGTCAGCGAGTCAGCGAGTCAGCGAGTAAGCACGTTAGCACGTTAGCACGTTAGCGAATCGAGTTGCCGCGCTTGTTCGCACGCGGCTGCAGCGGCGCCGGTTCACCAGCGGGTTCGCTGTCTTCGGTCTTCGCGGCCTTGGCGGTCTTGCGCTCGCCCTTGCGCACGAACTGCACCTCGACCGCTTCGCCTTGCTTGATCGTCGCCAACGCTGCCTGCACGTCCGCCGGTGAAGCGATCGCGTGCGCACCGATCTTCACGACGATGTCGTCCTTCTGCAGTTCGAGAGCTGCGGCCAGGCTGTCGGGCTGCACCGACTCGACCCAGAGGCCGACGCCGTCGTCGAGCCCAACATACTCACGCACCGCCATGGGGATCTCGTTGCGAATGCTGATGCCAAGTCGCTTGCCAATCGGCGGTGCTGGCGGCGCTTCACTGGGAACAACCGGGATGTCCGTCGGCGGCGACGACGGCACCCGACCAACCTGCGGCCAGGGCCTCGGTGCCATGTCGTTGGGGTCGAGCGACCAGCCACGCCCAATGGGACCACCAAACACCCGCGCCCCACCTGGGAACAGCCCCATGCCGAGTCCATTCTGGTGCAGCACGCCGGGGTGCTGTTTGTGGAAGGACTCCATGTCGGGCGCTTCGTAGACCTTCTTGCCCGACTTGCCGTCAGCGCCCTTCTCGTCGACCTCGACGCGAACCGCGCCATCCGGACCGATCTGGATGGACATGCCCTGCGACTTCGACGGCGCCGCCTGCATCTGTTCCTGCAGGTCGCGGAAGAACCGGTCGTCGAAGAACCGCGCGCGCGGGATGTCGATGCGGAAGTCGCGCTGCAGGCGCTCGAACAAGCTGTCGAACTGCTCACGCATTGCCTCGTCTTGCTTGCCCGGTGGCCGCCGTTCACCACGGCCTGCCGGGGCTGGCGGCGCCTGATCGCTGACCTCAGGTTCGGTCGACGGACGCTCGCGACGTTGCAGCTCTGTTGGTCCACCCTGCTGGATCTGCCGCAACACCCGCCGCGCCCGCCACTGCACTTCCGCATCGTCGCCCCCCGCCGCCGCCTGCTGCAAAGGCGCGACGGCCGGTTCGCCAACCGCCCGCAACGCGCGCTCGGCCTCAAGACGCGCCCGGTAGCTGTCGCTACCAAGTTGTTTGATCAGGTTGCCGATGTCTTGGTTGGGAGCCGCTTCCACCGTGGTGGATGGCTTGATGGCGGCGTCAGGGGCTTGGGCGGGCATGGCCGCAGCAACGCAGGCAGCAGCCGAGAGCAACAGGATGCGGAAATCGATCATTCGTCAGTTCTCCAGGGTCTTGGGGGTGAAACCACCCACGAGTCGCGAGAACGACAAAGCCGCCAAAAGACTCCGTTTGGCCGCCCTCGCTGCCGCCAAACGACGAGCTAGCGCGGCGGCTGGCTAGTAGCGCGGCGCCTAGCCGGCAACACCATGCCTTCATCGACGAGGCTGCGCAACCGCTCACGTCCCATCAGGCCAGCGGCGTCCCCCGGCTGCAGGGGGTAGCCGTCCTGCACGTCGTCGCCAAGCAGCCGTTGCGGCACGCGCGGACCGGCATACGGCACGACGATCGCCGGTCCATCGTTCGCCGGTCCATCGTTCGCCGGCGTCGCCATCGGCGCCCGCTGCAGCACCGAGGATTGCCAGGACGCCTGGCCGCACCAGAACCCGAATGCCAACAGCAGCACGGCCGCAACCGACTCCAACCAGCGACGCCCCGACATCGTCGATGTCGCCGCTGTCAACTCCGCCACGTCAGTGACCAAGACCTGGTCCATGATCGCTCGGTTCATCGCGGCAAACATGCCGTCGTCGACGTCGGCCGCGGGCTCGGCAGCCAACCGCCGCATGCTCCCGGTCGCCCGCTGCAAGCTCGACGCTTCGCCGCGACAACGCAGGCAAGCGAGCAAGTGCTGGCGCACAGGTTCGGCAGTTGCCGCATCCAAATCGCCGCCGACAAACAACGGCAACATGGCAAGGGTGCGTTCACAAGCAGGCGAGCTCATTGCTCCGGCCCCCCCTGCAGGCGTTCCCAGTGTTCCTTGAACATCTGGCGCCCACGATGCAATCGCCAGCGGGCCGTCGCGTGCGTCACCTTCAGCACGGGCGCGATCTCGCGACAGCTGAGACCGTGAATGTCGCGCAGCACCAGCACGGCGCGGAACTTCGCATCGAGCTTGTCGAGCACCGCCCAAACCTGCCCGTTCTCTTCGGTGCGCTCAAGCGGCACATCGCCGGCGACAGCGCGGCTGTCAGGCAGACCACCGAGAATGTCTTCGATGCTGCCCGCCCGCGCGCTGCGGATCTTGCGCAGGCTGTCGATCGCGAGGTTCATCACGATGCGATAGAACCACGTGTAGAAACTGCGCGCGAAGTCGTACTTGGCGAGCGACCGGAACAGCCGCACGAAGGCTTCCTGCGTCACGTCGCGCGCGTCCTCGACGCGGCCGACCACGTGGTAGGCGATCCAAAAAGCGCGCTTCTGGTAGCGGGCCACCAACGCCGCAAACGGATCGTGCTGGCCAGCCAGCGTGCGGCGCACGAGCTCGGCATCGGACAGCGTGACATCGTGCGCCAACTGCGCCACCGCACTCGGCAACCCGGCCGGAATGCCAGACAACTCATGGCCCGGAGTCTGGGTCTGCTTTGGCGACTGGCGAGGGGCAGGCTGAGGGAACATCAGTGTGGTTGAGGGTAGTCGGACATCGACCTACCCGGCAATGGGGCCAATTACGCGCGCCCCCGGTCGGCTGCGAGCGGCCCGGCGCGATTCCTCACCGAGCCGTGTTTTACTCAGAGGCCGGTTACCGACAGACCGGTTAAGCCAGCGACGGACTACTGCGAGAGTGGCGTGCCCATGCGACGGAACTTGCGGTAGCGCTGCTCCAGCAACGCCGGCACCGGGATCGCCTGCAGCTCCTTCAGCCACTCGACGAGCTGCGCCTTGACGCGGTCGACCGTGCCTTTCTGGTCGCGATGCGCACCGCCCAGTGGCTCGTCGATGACCTTGTCGACCAGTCCAAGCCTCAGCAAGTCCTTGCTGGTCAGTTTCAGCGCCTCGGCTGCTTCCGGCGCCTTGTCACCGCTCTTCCACAGAATGGCGGCACAGCCCTCGGGCGAAATCACCGAGTAGTAGCTGTTCTCCAGCATGCCGACGCGGTCGCCCACGCCGATGCCGAGCGCGCCGCCCGAACCACCTTCCCCGATGACGATGCAGATCACCGGCACCTTCAGACCAAACATCTCGAGGATGTTCTGCGCAATCGCCGCCGCCTGACCACGTTCCTCCGCACCGATGCCGGGGTAAGCCCCCGGGGTGTTGATGAAGGTCACGATCGGCAGCTTCCACTTCTCCGCCATGCGCATCTTCTGCAGCGCCTTGCGGTAGCCCTCGGGGTGTGCGCAACCGAAGTTGCAGGCAAGCCGGTCCTTGACCGTCTTGCCTTTGCGGTGCCCAACCAACAGGAACCGCATCGACCCCATCGTCGCCAAGCCGGTGACGATCGCGCGGTCGTCGCCAAACACACGATCGCCGTGCAGTTCGACGAAATCGTCCAACATCAGTTGGATGTAGTCCGACGTCAGCGGCCGTTCGGTATGGCGCGCCACGTTGACGCGCTCCCACGGCGACAGCTGCGTGTAGACCTCGGCGGTCTGCCGCCGCAGTCGGTCCTCGAGCAATTCGATCTCGCTGCTAAGTTCGAGGTGCGAGCCCGCGTTGAGCTTGCGCAGCTCGTCGATCTTGGTCTGCAGGTCGGTCAGCGGTCGCTCGAAGGCGAGCCCGTCCTGAACCGAGGGTCTGGCGGATGGTTCGGTCATGGGAGGTCGGCAATGTAGACGGCGCCACCGCGCCGAGCCAAGTTCCGTTCTGCCGCGGTCAGCAAGCGACCGCGACGACTCAAAGCCCGTATTCCTTGATCTTCCGGTAGAGGGTGCGCTCGCTGAGCCCCATGACCTTGGCGGTCTTCTGCCGATTGCCACCGCACAGCTCAAGCGAGACGCGGATGTGGTTGCGCTCCACGTCGAGCCACGTGCGCCCGGCCAAGAACTGCCAGCCATCCTGGTGGACCGGCAACGGCGCCCAGATTTCTGGCGGCAAGTCGGCGCGGGTCAGGATGTTCCCGCGAGCCCGCACCACCATCGATTCGATCGAGTTGCGCAGCTCACGCACGTTCCCTGGCCAGTCGTACTGCACCAACGCCACCAACGCATCCCGATCGATCGACTCGACATCCTTGCTGTGCACCTTGCAGAAGTGGCGCAGGAAGTGCTCGACCAACAACTTGATGTCCGACCGACGCTCGCGCAGCGGCGGCAGGTCGATGGTGACGACTTTCAGCCGGAAGTAGAGATCCTGCCGGAACACGCCGTCCTTGACCTTCTGCAACAGATCGGCGTTGGTCGCTGCCAGCACTCGCACATCAACCGGCCGCAACCGATTGTCGCCCAGGCGCGACACCGCGCGCTCTTCGAGCACGCGCAACAGTTTGACCTGGGTCGGCATCGGCATCTCCCCCACTTCGTCGAGCAGCAGCGTGCCGCCGTTGGCATACTCGAACTTGCCTTCGCGCTCGGCGACGGCACCGGTGAACGCCCCCTTCACGTGGCCGAACAGTTCGCTCTCGATGGTGCCTTCCGACATGCCGCCGCAATTGATCGCGACGAACGGCCGCTTGTGGCGCGGCGACAAGTTGTGCACGGCGCGCGCCACCAGTTCTTTGCCGGTGCCCGATGGCCCGAGGATCAACACCGAGGCCGCCGTGCCCGCGATCTGGCGCACCAACGCCATCATGCGCTGCACCTTCGGGTCCTGGCCGATGATGCCTTCGATCCCGAACGTGCGCTCCATCTGGCCGCGTAGGTCGTCGTAGGCGACATCCTTCTGATGGTCTTCGAGGGACTTCTTGACCTTCGCGCGCAGGTCGCCGAGGTCGACCGGTTTCTCCACGTAGTAGGTCGCGCCCTTCTCCATCGCCTGCACCGCGACTTCGCGCCCACCGTGCCCGGTCAGCATCACGACCCGGCAGTTGGGGTAGTTGCTCTTGGCCGCGGCGAGCACCGCAAACCCATCAACCCCCTTCATCACCAGATCGGTGACGACCACCGCAAATCGTCGTTCCCCAAGCAGCGCCACCGCTTCCGCACCACTCGCCGCCAACGTGATCTCGACTGGCAACAGCTCGAGCGCTTCTTGCAGCGACGAACGCAGCGCATCGTCGTCGTCGACCACCAGAATGGGATCCGTCCTCATGCCAAGGGCTCCGCGTCAGCCGGCGAACGGGCCGGCAACCGCAAGGTGAACTGCGTTCCTTTCCCAACTTCTGATTCCATCGTCAAGGCTCCACCATGTTCCTCGGCCACGCGACAAACCGTCGGCAGACCAAGGCCGGTGCCCGTCTTCTTGGTGCTGAAGTACGGTTCGAACACCCGCGGTTGCACATCCGCCGGAATGCCAGCACCGGTATCCGTCACGCGCACCAACACATCCTTGCCGTCCTTCACCGTCGACACCAGGATCTGGCCGCCCGCTGGCGTCGCATCCTTGGCGTTGCGCAGCAAGTTGGCGATCGCGGCCTGCAGGTGATCCCAATCGCCTGGCACCTGACCGATGTCAGCGCCCGGGTAGAACCGCAGCGACAAGCCCTTGTCGCGCATCTCCGCCTCATGGAACTCGACCAAAGCTTGGATGCGATCGTTCAACGCCACCGACACCAGCTTTGGCTCGGGCGCCCGCGCGAAGCTCAGGAACTCTTCGAGGATCTTCTGCAAGCGGCGCACTTCAGCTTCGACCGTCGACAGACGCTTTTGCGTGCGCTTGTCGCGCGTGGTCTCGGGTTCGCGAAAGTCCTCGAGCACCAACTGCAAGTTGAGGCCGATCGTGCTGAGTGGGTTGCGGACTTCGTGCGCGAACCCAGCGAGCAACGTGCCGAGCTGCGCCAAGCGCTGCATGCGAATCTTGGCCAGACGGCCTTCTCGAACCGGCGTCGACATCGGACTGCGCGACGATAGGCACAGCCGTCAGCGAATGCTCGCCTGCAGAACGGTTTCCGAGTAGCAGCCGCGCTATCCTGCGCGCGCATGCCCTGCGTTCGTCACGAGCTGCGGACCGCCGATCGCAGTCGCTTGTTGACCGCTGTCGTCGACTGCCTGCGCGGCGGCGGCCTGTGCGTGTTGCCGACCGAGACCGTCTATGGCTTGGCCGTCTTGCCAAGTCGCGCCGATGCCACCGCCCGCGCGAGGGCCACCAAGGGCCGCCACGCCGAACAGCCGTTCACTTGCCATCTGAGTCGACGCGAGCAGGCAGCGCAGTTGTGGCCGCACGTGCCCGCCAACATCGATCGCTTGCTGACGCGCTATTGGCCGGGCCCGCTGACGGTGATTCTGCCGGCCTTGGCGGGAGGCACTGTCGGCGCGCGTTTGCCGGCGCACGAATTCACGCGCGAAGTCATCGCGGCTTGTGGCGAACCACTCTGGCTAAGCAGCGTCAACCGCAGCGGCGAACCACCGCTGCGTGACGCCGCCAGCATCGAGCGCGAGTTCGGCGAGGCGATCGATTTGCTGGTCGATGACGGACCATCCCCGATCGGCATGGCGTCGACCATCGTGCGCCAAACGGGCCCCAAGCTCGAAGTGCTGCGCGAAGGCATCCTGACGGCGGACGAAGTGCTGCACACCGCCGCTCGCGTGGTGATGTTCGTATGCACGGGCAATACCTGCCGCTCGCCGCTGGCCGAAGTGCTCGCGCGTGAAGAGGTCGGGAAGGCGCTCGGTATTGCCGCCAACGACGTGTTGGCCCACGGCTTGGCATTCACCAGCGCTGGCACCGGCACGCTCGACGGCATGCCCGCCAGCGACGGCAGCCGCACGGTCGCCCTCGAAGCCAAGCTGGACCTCGAGCACCACCGCAGTTGCGTGCTGACGCCCGAACTGCTGGACCGTGCGAGCTTCGTCTACTGCTTGGCGCAGAGCCACCGGCGCGCCGTTCTCGCGGAGATGCCTGGTGCCGCCGACAAGCTCGCGATGCTGCGACTCGATGGCCTCGACGTCGCCGATCCGTACGGCCGCGAGCTGTCGGTCTACCGCCGCACCCGCGACGAGATCCGCGCGGCGGTAGCGGCGCGAGTCACAGAATGGCTCAGCTGAGTGGCTCGGCTGAGCACGAACGGTCAATCGCTGTCGCCGCGCCCCGGCACCAACCCACGCAGCACGCGCAGCAACCGCAAGAACCGCCGCTTCTCCATGACCGGGTGGCCCATGTAGTCACCGGACTCGGGCAGGTCCTTCAAGACGATGGTGCCGCCGCCCAACCGCACGTCCGCCGCGAGTTGCAGGTGGCCGCCGATGCCGACATTGCCGGCAAACACGCAGCGGTCGCCGATCGTCGACGAACCCGCGATCATGCAACCAGCCGCCATCACCACATCGGTGCCGAGCGTGCAGTTGTGCGCCACATGGCAGAGGTTGTCGATCTTGCTGCGCGCGCCGATGCGGGTGACGCCGAGGGTGCCGCGGTCGATCGCAGTGCCCGCGCCGATCTCGACATCGTCCTCAATGATGGTGCCACCGAGCTGGGGCACCTTCAGCCACTTGCCGTCCTCCCGCGCATAACCAAAGCCATCGCTGCCGACCACCGCACTGGCGTGCACGACGACCCGCTGCCCCAGTTGCACATTCGAGTAGATGGTGCAGTTCGGCAGCAGATAACAATCGCGGCCGATCGTGGAGCCGTCGCTGACGACGACCCCCGGACTGATCACGGTGCCACTGCCGATGCGGCACTTGCCGACGACCGCGCGCGCACCGATGACGACGGGCGCTTCAAGTTCTGCTTCGGGGTCGACGATCGCCGACGCATGCACACTGTGCACGGACGCGCGCGGCACCGGATGAAAGTGCAACGCCACCTTCGCGTAGGCGACATCGACGTCGCGCACGATGATCTGGCTGGCCGACGTCTCGATCTCGGTCTCGATCAGCAGGGCGCCAGCCAGCGTTGCCTTGGCGGCGGCGTGGTAGCGCGCGTGCCGCACAAACCCGATCTGCTCTGGACCGGCGGTGCGCAAGTCGCCGAGGCCGACGATGCGGCGCGTGCCGTCGCCGATCAGACGACCGCCGACCAACTGCACCAGTGAGGCAACCGAGGCGTCCGTCATGGCGCGCGATTATGCAAAGAACGCAGTCGCTGCGCCGCTTCGTGCCGCGCAGATTGCAACCAATTCGGATCGTACGGAACGCGATCGCCACACGCGTACACCAGGGCGACCGCCGCCAATTCGCGCACTTCGACTTCGTCGGCCTCGAGCAAGTTGGCGAGCGCGCCAAAGCACGATGGATCGCGCCGACCACGCAGAGCCGCCGCCAACGTTCGGCGATCGTCCGCGCTGCCGCTGGCCATCTGTTCGATCTCGTGGGGCATCGGCAAGTCGCCTCGCCACAGCCCCAGCAACTCACGCGCCCGCGCCCGCGGGACCAAGATCGCTGCCGCCTCGCGCAGCACGAACGCATCCGCCAGTTCGCGCAGCGCCTGGTT